>DAHUXA010000210.1 GCA_027307405.1 Hyphomicrobiales bacterium
CACGGCGGTGGCGTATTTTTGGTGACCTGCGCTGCCGTCGGCGCGACGACGATAGCCGCTATAAGCGCCCCAAGCGCAATGAGACATTGCGATCTGCCGCTCATGCGGTCGGCTCATCCGTGTTGACGGGGTTCCAGGCGCCGGTCAGCGGGTCGAGCGTGTGTGTTGCCGGGTTGGTTGCCGCGTTCGGGTCCGCCTCGGTGGGCGTCTCGGTCGGCTCGGCGACGAACTCCCCCACAGAAAATCGCCGAGCGCCACGAAATCGGCGCCAGCCGCGACCATAGGCGCGATCTCGTCGAGCGACGCAACATATCCAACGCACGGAATTTCGAAAACTTCCGCCCACCAGGCGACGCGTTCCTCGATTGCCGACCAGGCTGGACGGCTGCCTTCAACGTCCGGCTCTCCGAACATCACGTAGTCGGCCCCTTGCTCCGCCACGAGCATGGCGTCATGTCGGGTAACAAGTCCACCGGCGCCGGCGATGCGCGCGGGCTTGAGTTGCTCGATCGCTCCCGTAAGTGCAGAGCTGCCTGTCAAATGCGCGCCATCGGCACCGGAGCGCGCCACGAGCTCAACACGGCCATCGAGCAAAAGTGCCGCGCCTTTGTCCTGCACCGGCGCTGCCAGCGCCTTGATACGATTGATCAGGCTGCGCTCATCTGCGTCAGCAAGGCGCAGCAGAACGGCGGCTACGTCACCGGCATCCAATGCCGCTGTTAATCGAGGGGAAAACTCGGACGCGTCCGCGATCAGCGGAGTGACCAGGTAGAGACGGGGGGTGGGGCGGGAGGCCGCCTGTTTGGGTCGCGAAGCCATGGCCTGCGCATGCTAGCCCAATCCGGCGGAAAATTGACCTGTGCAGTCACTTGGTCGCGGTTCCGCAGGTCTTGGAGAATTCTGCGAGCTCGTGCCCCACGCCGGTTATTACGACATCCCACTCGCCGATGCGTGGCTGCCGGAACAGCCGAGCGCTGGGGTACCAAGGACTATCGTTGCGCTGGACCAACCAACGCCAATCCTGGATATGGGACAGCAGCAGCCACAATGGCTTGCCCATTGCGCCGGCGAGGTGCGCCACCGCCGTGTCGACGGCGATGACCAGATCCAGCTCGCCGATCACGGCCGCGGTTTCGGCGAAGTCAGTGAGCGCATCGTCTATCCGCAAGACCGGCAGGCGATTGAGCACCGGCAGATCACTGTCCCGGTATTCACGCTGTAAGCTGACGAAGTGCACGCCCGCGAGCGACAGCAACGGTTCAAGCTGCGACAACGCTATGCTGCGATTGTGATCGTTCTTGTGTGACGGCTTGCCAGACCAAACCAGACCGATCCGCGGCCTTTCGAGACCTGCGAAACGTGCGCGCCATTTCTCGACCCGTTCGGCTGGCGCATGCAAATACGGCATCGATGCAGGTATTGTCTCAATCGTGGTGCCGAAGGCGAGCGGCAAGCTGAGCAGCGGGCAATGCACGTCGAATAGCGGCAGCGCATTGCCGCGCCGGCACATGCCGATAACGCCGTCGACCCTTCCGATCAGCGGCACCAAACTGTCGGGCAATTCGAGAACGATCTTGGCGCCTCTCTTGGCAACCATCGGCACGTAACGCACGAATTGAATGCTGTCGCCGAAACCCTGTTCGGCGTGCAGCAGGATGGTCTTGCCCGTCAAATCCTCGCCACGCCATTGCGGCTGCGTGAAGTCGCGGGGAGTAAGATCGGTGGCGCCGCGCCAACGCCATTCGTAGCCGGCCCAGCCACGTTCGAAATCGCCGAGAGAGAGGCAAAGAAGCGCCTTGTTCCAATGCGCCTCTGCCAGTTCGGGATCGAGCGCGATAGCACGATCGAAGCTGTCGAGTGCGTCTTCGGTCCGGTCGAGATAGCGCAGCGCACTGCCGCGATTGACCAGCGCAAACGCCTGGGGTTTGTGCGTAACCGCCGACTCGTAGTCGGCCAACGCCTCTTCCGGCCGGTTGAGGTCGAGGAGCGCGTTGCCGCGATTGTTTTGCGCCTCCGCGTAATCTGGCTTCAGCGCGAGCGCATGCTCATAGCTGGCGAGGGCTTCTTCGTGACGGCCCATCGCATTCAACGCGTTGCCGCGGTTGTTGAAGCCGAAGGCGAAATCCGGCTGCATCTCCAGAGCGCGCTCATATTCCGCAAGCGCCTGGTCGTAGGCGTGCAGTTCGTAGAACACGTTACCGCGGGCGACGACAACCTCGACATAGTCGGGCTTGACGGCCAGCGCGCGATCGTAGGCGGCGAATGCTTCGTTGAAACGCTTGAGATCGCGCAACACCAGACCGCGATTGGCATGGGTGACGGCGTCGTCCGGCGCGATGGCAAGGGCCTGTTCGTAGCAGTTCAGCGCGTCCGCGAGCTGCTTGCGATCGCGTAATAAATGGCCACGTTCTTTCAGCGCGGGCGCATGACGAGGCTGATACGAGAGCGCACGGTCGATGCTTGCCAGTGCCTCGTCGCGGCGGTTGAGCTTGACCAGGCATTGGCCTCGGTTGACCAGCGCGACGGGGTAGGCCGGTCGATGCAGCAATGCCTGGTCGTAACTCGCGAGCGCTTCCTCGTACCGGCCAAGTTCGACGAGGGCGTTGCCGCGGTTGTTGATCGCTTCGGAATAGTCAGGGCGGGCGGCGATCGCCCTTTCGAAGCTGAGCAGGGCGTCGTTGGCCCGTTTTAACGCGCGCAGTGTATTGCCACGATTGTTGAGGGCCTCTGCATAGTCGGGCTTGAGCTTGATGGCGCGCTCATAGCTGTTGAGAGCCTCTTCGTGGCGTTCGAGCACAGCCAGTACGATGCCGTAGTTGGAATGGGCTGCCGCTGACCGGGCGTTTGTCTTGAGCGCGCGTGCGATCAGCTGAAGTGCCTCGGCCGGCTGGTTTCGCTGATGCACGAGTACGCCGCACAGATGCAGCGCGTCGAAATTGCCGGGCTGAACGGCAAGGACTTGCCGATAGAGCGCCTCGGCCTCGGTCAGTTGTCCGCGCTGGTGGTGATCAACGGCTCGCCGAAGGATGTCGGCAACGCCCGGTTTTGCGGATTGCGGCTTGATCTGTGGTTTGGGCATGGCCTCGAGGGCGTTGCGAATGCCACGCGGAACGCAACGTTACGGAGCCGGCGCCTTCGCCAGCGAATCACGCGCGAGATTATTCGCTTGTGACGGCTACGTCCAAACGGATGCGTGCTGGGCTCAGGCCGGCATCGGCACCGGACCCATGTCCTTCGGCACCTTGTAGCCCTTCTGGACCGCCGGTCGCGCGGCGATGGTTTCGTACCACCGCCTCACGTTCGGATATTGCTTCATGTCGATCGTTTGCCATTCGAAGCGTGAAATCCAAGGCCAGATCGCGATGTCAGCGATGGAATACTGATCAGCGACAAACTCGCGGCCTTCGAGCCGGGTGTTGAGCACTTTGTAAAGACGATGCGCTTCTTTCAGATAGCGCTCCTCGGCGTAGGGTGCCTTGCCCTTGTTGTACTTCACGAAGTGATGCACCTGGCCAAGCATCGGGCCGGGACCACCCATTTGCCACATCAGCCATTCGATGACGCGATAGCGACCTTCACCGGATTTCGGCATCAGCTTGCCGGTCTTGTCCGCGAGATAGATCAGGATCGCACCTGACTCCATTAATGCCATGTTGTTCTCGCGATCGACGATCGCGGGGATGCGGTTGTTGGGCGCAATCTTGAGGAAGTCGGGTGCGAACTGTTCATCCTTGGAAATATCGATTGGATGCACGGTGTAGGGCAGGCCGAGCTCTTCGAGGGCAATGGAAACCTTGCGGCCGTTGGGGGTCGTCCAAGTGTAGAGATCGATCACGTTTCGTGTCCTTGGCTTACGTCGGAACTATGGGAACGTCCGAGGCGGGAGGGCGTTGACAGGCGAGGCTTATTAGCAGGAGGCGACCATGAAGCTCAATGTCTTCGCGTTCGCGCTGGCCGCGAGCGCAGTTGGTGCGTTTGGCGCCAATGCGCAGACGGTGATCGAAGAACGGCGTGACCCCGCCGTGGTCATCGAACACGACCGTCCGGATACGTCGGTCACGATAGAGAAGCGTGACGGATTCCCGGGCACAGAAAAAAAGACGATCACCAAGGAGACGACGGGCTCGGGCGATTGCTCTTCCAAGACCGTGCACAAGGAAGATGTCACCGGCTCAACGACGGTTCACAAAACGAATTGCGACTGATCGCGCACGCAACGCAAGAAACGCAGGGGGCCGCGTCGTGACGCGGTCTTTTGCACATCAGGCCGCTTTTTTCTCCATGTCGGCCTTCCACTGACCGAGTGCAGCAAGGCCATTCATCTTCGCGCGGTGCGAAAAAGCGCGCTGGGCGGCCGCCACGTTTTCCGTTTTTCCCTTCCAGGTCGTCTGCGGTGCGTGCTGGAGAGCGCGACCGTACGAGAAGGTCAGCTTCCACGGCAGATTTCCGATTCTGTTCATGGCGTCGAGATGGGCGGTCGCCTCCTCGTCGCTTTGTCCACCGGACAGGAATGCGATACCGGGCACGGCGCCCGGCACGCAATTCTTGAGCACCTTGACGGTCTTTTCGGCGACTTCCTCGATGCCGGCGCGTTTACCGTTCTTCTTGCCGGAGATCACCATGTTGGGCTTGAGCACGATGCCTTCGAGTGCAACGCGCTGGAAATAAAGCTCCTCGAATTGGGTCTTCAGCACCAATTCGGTCACTTGATAGCAGCGATCGATGTCGTGATCGCCGTCCATGAGCACTTCAGGTTCGACGATCGGCACGATCTGGGCGGCCTGGCATAGCGCCGCATAACGCGCGAGCGCATGCGCGTTGACCCGGATGCACGTGTAGCTCGGTATGCCCGCGCCAATGTCGATCACCGCGCGCCACTTCGCAAAGCGCGCGCCTTGTTCGTAGTATTTCGGGAGCCGGTCGGCGAGTTTGTCGAGACCGATAGTGACGACCTCGCCCGGACAATTCGGCAAT
>DAHUXA010000211.1 GCA_027307405.1 Hyphomicrobiales bacterium
GGCTTCTCCGTCCCCTTGGCCTGGCCCGGCTTGACCTCCGGTTTTTTCTTATCGTCGGACTTGGTCTTATCATCGCCTTTCGCCGTGCGCTTGGACGCCCGCCCTGGTCCGGCCGGCCCGCCGTCCACCGATCTAAGATAGCCAGCAATAGCAGAGGCTGTTTCCCGGCTCGCGGAGTAATGCTCGCGCAGGAAACTGTCGAGCCCGAAGCCACCCGATTTCACCAGACCCTGCGGTGATTTGTGACAAATCGAGCAATCTGAGGCGAACAGTTGGGCCGGGCTTTTACCCCGGTCCAGACTTTCCTGCGCCCCTGCCCCGGCGGCCAGGCACAACGCCCACAAGCCAAACCCCAGCCGGACGGCAAAACGTAGCGATTTCATGTCCATCAACTTTTTTCTCGCGCTTCGCTTTCGCCGCCCACCCAGCTTCCGATGATCAAGGGTCTTGATAGCGCATTATTTTGGAATTGTGACCCGCATCGGGTGGGGTGGCCAACCCGCGCTTTGCAGGATTGCTGACGCGCCGGAACTTTGATTAAATACCTAAGTCCGAACGTTTTTGCGTCCGTCGCGTTAGAAGCTGTGATTCAGTAGCGGGTAGATCAAAGAGTGATGGAGGCGGCCGATGGATCGGTTGCTTCAATTCCTGCTTAAGACGTTTATCCGGCGCGGGACATTTAGAGTTACCACCTCGCGCGGTACTGTTCTTACGTTCGGCGATGGGACCGGCCAGCCGGTTTCGGTGCGATTTGCCTCCCGCAAAGCAGAATGGGGAATTCTCCTCGATCCTGAGCTTAAGTTCGGCGAATCCTACATGGCCGGCACGTTCGTCGTCGAGGACGGTACGATCGCCGACGTACTCGCAATCGCGCTCGGTCAAAAGTCTGAGGTCCCGTACTGGGCGAGAATACAAGGACTGTTGCGCTACCTGTGGCGTCGACTGAGCCAATTCAATCCGCGCCCGCGGGCGCGTCGCAACGTTGCTCATCATTATGATCTCGATGGGCGGCTTTATTCGCTCTTTCTGGATGCCGACAGGCAGTACAGCTGCGCGTATTTCGAAAAGCCCGGCCAGTCCCTTGATGACGCCCAGCTTGCAAAGAAGCGACATCTGGCCGCCAAGCTGATGATCAAACCTAACAAGCGCGTGCTCGACATCGGTTGCGGCTGGGGCGGGCTCGGCCTCTATCTGGCTGAAGTCGGCGGCGCCGACGTCACTGGGATTACCTTATCGCATGAGCAGCACGCGGTCGCGAACGAACGTGCAGCCGAAAAAGGGCTCAATGATCGCGCCCGCTTCCGGCTGCAGGATTATCGCGATATCACCGGTCCCTTCGACCGCATTGTGTCGGTCGGCATGTTTGAACATGTTGGCGTCAATCACTACGACACGTTCTTCCATAAGAGCGCGCAACTGCTCGCCGATGAGGGCGTGATGGTGTTGCATTCGATCGGCCGCTCGGAAGGACCCAGCGTCACCAGCCCCTGGATCGCGAAATATATTTTCCCAGGCGGCTACATTCCCGCGCTGTCGGAGGTCCTACCGAAAATTGAGCGAGCCGGCTTGCTCGTCACCGACATTGAAATCCTGCGCCTGCACTATGCGGAAACACTCAAACACTGGCGGGAGCGGTTCCTGGCGCATCGCGAGGAAGCAGAACGCATCTATGACCGGCGGTTCGTGAGAATGTGGGAATTCTACCTCGCAGCGTCGGAAATGTCGTTTCGCGAGCAAAATATGATGGTGATGCAAATCCAGCTCACCAAGCGGCAGGGCGTGGTGCCAATCACGCGCGACTATATTATGGGCGAAGAGCTCCGCCTCGCTGCCGCCGAAAGGAAGCGTCCGCCGCCACTACGGCTCGCCGGCGAATAATGCCGGCGCACATCCACCTGTGCGGCATCGGGGTCAAGGAAAAACCGGCCTTTCCCACTGCTCAATGCAGCTTGTGAATTGCGGGACAACCCTGCGCGAAGGGCGCTTCAATCACAAACCGCGTGCTATGCCACAATTTCCGGGTAAGCATCAATATCCATGGCCCTCGCTGATTCGACAGCCCGCAAGCAGGTCGAAGAACCTGCCCCGCTCTATCGTTCCGCTCCGCACAATATCGAGGCGGAACAGGCGTTGTTGGGCGCCATACTCGTCAACAACGAGGCCTACTATCGCGTTTCCGATTTTCTGGAACCGGCGCATTTCTTCGAGCCGATCCATCAGAAGGTCTATCAACTGGCCCGCGATCTGATCCGCGCGGGCAAGCTGGCGACTCCGGTCACGCTTAAGACTTTTCTCGACGCCGGAGTTGATATTGGTGGCCTCACCGTCAGCCAATACCTTGCTCGGCTCGCCGCCGAGGCAACGACAATCATCAATGCAGAGGACTACGGCCATACGGTCTATGACCTGTCGATCCGCCGCGCGCTGATCCAGGTCGGCGAGGACATGGTCAACGTCGCCTACGACGCACCGGTCGATTTTTCTCCACGTAATCAAATCGAGGATGCCGAGCGAAGACTTTACGAACTCGCCGAGACAGGTCGGTACGATGGAGGCTTTCAGCGTTTCGCCCAAGCGCTCACGACCGCCATCGATATGGCGGCGCACGCGTTTCAGCGTGACGGAAAGCTATCCGGCACCGCCACCGGGCTCGATGATCTCGACCGCATGATGGGCGGCTTGCAGCAGTCCGACCTGATTATCCTCGCCGGCCGGCCGGGCATGGGCAAAACCGCCCTCGCCACTAACATCGGCTACAATATCGCCAAGGCCTGGCGGGGCGAGGTGAAAGCGGATGGCCATACTGTCACGGTCAATGGCGGAATCGTCGGTTTCTTTTCACTGGAAATGTCGGCCGAGCAACTCGCGACCCGCATTATCGCCGAACAGACCGGGATTCCGTCCAACCAGATTAGGCGCGGCGGCATCAGTGAGAGCGATTTCGAGAAAATAAAAGATTACTCAATCGAGTTGCAACATATTCCGCTCTACGTGGATGAGACTGGTGGTCTGTCGGTTGCCCAACTCGCAGCGCGCGCACGACGGCTCAAGCGCCAACGCGGCCTCGACCTACTGATCGTCGATTATTTGCAACTTCTGCAAGGCTCAACGCGCCGCTCGGCCGAAAACCGCGTGCAGGAAATCACCGAGATCACGACCAAGCTCAAGGCGTTGGCGAAAGAACTTAACGTGCCGATCCTGGCGCTCTCTCAACTATCCCGCCAGGTCGAGAGCCGCGACGACAAACGGCCTCAGCTCTCGGACTTGCGTGAGTCCGGCTCGATCGAGCAGGACGCCGATGTGGTTTTGTTCGTTTATCGTGAAGAATACTACCACCAGATGCGCAAGCCCTTGGAATCCAGCCGGGAAAAGTTCGCAGAATGGCTAGCAGAAGCCGACAAGGTCCACGGCAAGGCGGAAGTCATCATTGGCAAACAACGTCATGGACCGACTGGTACCGTTGAGCTGCAGTTCGATGCAGCAGTCACCCGATTCTCCTCCCTCGCCCGCGAGGGTCGACTGCCGGAGCGCATGTAGAGGTCTGGTTGCCGCATGGACTGGCAGCTCGCGGACGGCTAAACCCAACCGCCATGTCAGAGGCCGAAAGCGCGCTACAACCCGATTTACCGGCAGTACCAGCCGGGCATCTGGTGGAATCGGGGCCACCTGTTCCCGAGGCTGGCGGCATCCTCACCGTCAACTTGGGCGCTATCGTCGCCAACTGGCAGGACCTCGGCCGCCGCGCCATGCCGTCGGAGTGCGCCGCAGTAATTAAAGCCGAGGCCTACGGGTGCGGCATTGAGCCGGTTGCCCGCGCGCTGGCGGGCGCGGGCTGCAAGACTTTCTTCGTCGCAGATCTCGGCGAGGCACGGCGCGCCCGTGCTGTAGCGCACGACGCTGCGATCTATGTGCTCAACGGCCTATTGCCTGGCACCGCACCGGCTTTCCCCGACATTCGTGCACGTCCTGTGATTGGCAGCTTGGTTGAACTCGCAGAATGGGATGCGTTTTGCTCTGCGAAGCAATGGTATGGCGGCGCGGCACTACACGTCGATACTGGTATGAACAGGCTCGGCATTTCCGCCGACGAAGCGGCAGCTTTAGCGCCCCGTATTCGCGCAGAAAACCACGGCATCACATTGCTGATGAGCCACCTCGTCTGTGCCGAGCAGCCTCAACATCCTCTCAACGAACGCCAAATGAAGTTATTCCGCGACGTACGCCTTCTCTACCGCGGTATACCCGGCTCGCTCGCCAATTCGTCCGGTTTATTCCTCGGTAGTGGGGCCCATTGCGACATGGTGCGCCCTGGTGCGGCGCTTTTTGGCGTCAACCCGACGCCCGGTCACCGCAATCCGATGCGCTCGGTCATTAAGTTGCAGGCGCGCATCGTACAGATACGCACGGTCTCCAAAGGAGAGACCGTCGGTTACAACGCGACCTGGACGGCCAAGCACACGACCCGTGTTGCGGTGGCCGCTTTGGGCTATGCCGACGGTTATCCTCGGGCGGCAAGCGCCACCGACGCGGCACCGGGGGCCGATGCCATTGTTGCCGATACCCGTTGCCCGCTGGCCGGGCGCGTTTCGATGGATCTCGTGGCGATCGACATCACAGCTCTGCCGGATCATTCGGTCAGGCGGGGGGATCTAATCACTTTGATCGGCGGCGAGATCTCGGTCGATGAGTTGGCGGCGGCCGCGGGCACCATAGGCTATGAAGTTCTCACAAGCTTGGGGCGCCGCTATCACCGGATTTATCGGCAAACCTAACGGCTGGGCCAGAAGTCTCAGTACATTAGCGACTTTTTAAAAAATGTTCTTGTATTGTTCTCATGTGCGCTTTAGCGTTCATGACCGCTCTTTTTTGGCGATTCCCATGTCGAAACGTAACCTGACC
>DAHUXA010000212.1 GCA_027307405.1 Hyphomicrobiales bacterium
GAGATGATGACGTTGTCGCGGCCAAGCAGGGGTGAATCCTTCGCCAGCGGCTCGGCTGCCACCACATCAAGCCCGGCGCCGCCGACCTGGCCGGAATCGAGCGCCGCGATCAGCGCCGGTTCGTCGATCAGGGGCCCGCGCGCCGTGTTCACGATGTAGGCGCCCTTTTTCATTTTTGCGAATGCCGCGGCGTTCATCATACCGCGCGTCGCCGGCAGCAATGGCGCGTGCACCGATACATAGTCCGACATCTTAAGAAGAGTATCGAGGTCTACGCCCCCGACTCCGGCGGCCCTGAACACGTCCGGTTTCGCTAAAGGATCGTAGGCGATCACTTTGATGCCGAATGCCTGCGCCTTGGGTGCGACCAACCGCGGAATATGGCCGAAGCCAACAAGACCAAGCACCGTCCCTTCGATGCGGCGGATCGGCACCACCGCGGGCATTTCCCAACGCCCGCTCTGCACCAGCTTGTTGGAGAGCGGAATTTTCCGGATCAGTGCGAGCAGCAGTGCCATAGCGTGGTCGCTGACTTCGCGGATGCAATAGTCCGGCACGTAGTTGACTGCGATGCCCTTTTCCTTGGCGGTGACCAGGTCGATGTTGTCGACGCCGAGACCGAAACGGCCGATCGCCTTGCAACGCGTGAGCTGGATAAGCACATCGCGTGTGAGCTTTGCGTAGGTCACAAGAACGGCATCTGCATCCTTGGCGACGGCCACGATATCGTCGGCGTTGACGCTCTTTGACATTCGATAGGTCGGGTTAAGCCGTGCCAGCGCCTCCTTGGCCGGGTCGAGCGAGGGAAAGACACTGTCAGTCACTGCAATCACAGGGCCGGCCATTACAATCTCCGCATGCGAGACGATTGGACGCGCCGAAAACTACGACAGCGGCGCTCGCACGTCCATTGGGGAAGCTTGCGGCTGCCCATGATTCCAAGGGGTTAGGGCGATTAACTAAAAATTAAGGACGCTCACCCGTAGCCGCTGCCTTGGACTATCCTGACAAAAAAATACGGAGGCGTGGCGATGCTTGGCAAAGTATTTCGAGGGACGTACGTCCTCGTTCTCACGGCGATGGTCGTCGCGTGGGTCGTTTCACTCGGCAAGGAACTCCCGGCGGAGCCGCCATCAACTCCGCAAATCCTGTACATGCATACCTGACGTCCCGCGGCTAAACAGCCGGGTTACAGCGTCAGGATTCGAGAAAAGCTTTTATCTCGCCAATTAATTTTTCCCAGGCTGGCTCACTTTCCAGCACCAGGTGATTGCGGCTTTCAAGCGCTACAAATTTTGCGCCTGGAATGCCGGCAGCGAGTCGGCGCCCTTCGTCAAAAACCACAGCCGCGTCATTGCGGCAATGAAGAACCAGCGTAGGCACTCTGACCTGCGGGAGCAGATCTGAGATATCGACATCTCCCGTTGCCCGCATGATGCGCAAAGCATTCTCCGGCGAGGTCGTAATACGTTGCAGATCGTTGAACCATTGCATCTGTTCGGGCGTGCCCTCGGGAAAAAAAAGCGAGGTGAAGAACTGTCGAAACGCCGGATTTTCCTTCCCCCAGCCTTGCTCGACGATGGAAAACAGCGTGCGTGCGTGCTCTGCATCCCGCTTGGTCCTGCCGCGGGCAAATCCACCGTACAGAACGAGGCGGCTGACGCGCTCAGGGTGACGAATGGCATAGACGATCGAGACCGCACATCCCTGGGAGATGCCGAGCAGCGCGAAGCGGCCTAATCCAGCCGCTTCGATGACGCTTTCGAGATCGCGAACAAAAGCTTCAAATGAAATATCGTCGACGTCCCAGTCGGAAAGTCCATTCCCGCGTTCGTCGTACCGGACCAATCGATGCCTTGTCGCCAGCTCGTGCAGAAGTCTGCTCCAGATAGGACTTTGCCAATCATATTCGAGATGGTTGAGCCAATTGGCAGCCTTGACCACCGGCAGTCCCTGTCCGGCCAACGCGTAGGCGATGCGGACGCCATCGGAGGCTGTGCAAAAGTGCACCTCCTGTTGCAGCTTGGTCCCTGAAGATTCCTGAGTCTTGCTTGACTTCGACGTTGTTGCGAGTTCGCCGACGAAGCGAAAGCCCTTGCGTGCCATTGTGCGGACAAGGCGCTGTTCTCCGCCGCTGTCGCCGACAGCCTTGCGGACGGCATTGATGCGGCTGTCCATCGTTGAATCCGACACGACCCGACCGTGCCAAACCGATGCAATAAGGTCATCCTTACTGACGACGCGATCGCGATTTTCGACAAGATACACCAGGATATCGAACACCTGCGGTTCGATAGCGACAAGCCGACTACCCCGCCGCAATTCGCGCCGGTCGGTGTCGAGCAAACAATCGTCGAAAGCTATCTGCAATGTCGTTCTGTTCGTTGAGCTAATTCCAAACCGGCTTCAGGTCTGCTGCAGTTTTCTTACCGAAAAATCGCTGGACTTCGTCGAGACTGAGTGCTGGCCGGATACGGCGAGCCTCGATTAAGGCAAGGCGCGCTTCGTCTTTGCGATCGAGCTTTACGAGGATCCAGGCGACTACGACGCGCGCCATGTACAGACGGCCGTCTCGTCGTGCTGCCGCTGACGCCTCCGCCAGCGCATCCTCGAAGCGGCCGGCGCGACCGAGCGCGTAGGCGAGAATCATGCTCCAGAAAGTCAGCCGGAAATCCTTGGGGCTCGATCGCATACCGAACTGCAAGCTTTGGATGCCTTCGTCAAAACGACCGAAGCGGACGAGGGCAGCGCCAAGAGCTACGTGCGCCTGCGCGTTGCTGGGATCGAGCTCGAGAGCGCGGCGCAGCAAGTCCACGCCACGTTCATGCTCGCCGATATCTGCGAACGCGCAGCCGGCGAAGCCAAGAACGTCGGAGGCGTTCGGATCCATGGCTATTGCGAGCTCCGCCTCTGCACGCGCTTGATCCATAGCGATGGCAGTGTCGGATACGAGCGAAAGATTGGCTCCGAAGGCGCTGAGCAGCGCCAGCAGCGCGCGCGCCAACGCGAAATTTGAGTCGATTGCAATCGCCTGACGCAGGCCGTCCAACGCTTCGGTGACCGAACCCTCACTCCAGCCGTGCACGGCGATAACACCCGAGGCTTGGCGAAAATGCGACCAGGCGTCGACGCTGTCGATCCGTCGTCGATGGATGACGGAGAGATCGGCCTTGGTCAAAGCCGGCTCCAGTTCGACCATGATGCGGCGGGCAATTTCATCCTGAAGATCCAGCGTATCGCCGCGCTCGACCTCGTAGCGGCCGGCCCACAGCTGGTTGCCGCTTTCGGCCTCGATGAGTTGCACCGTGACGCGTACCCGGTCGGCCGAATTACGGGCGCTGCCGGTGACCACGTAACGAACTCCCAGCTCGGCGCCGATCTGGCGGATCTCGGTTGTCCGCCGCGCATAGACGAATGAAGACGCCCGAGCGATGACGAAAAATCCCGGCACGCGTGCCAGCAGCGCGATAATGTCCTCGGCGAGACCGTTGGCGATCAGTTCAAGAGGGCGGTCGTCCGATAGATTTTCGAACGGCAAAACGGCGATGGATGGCCGATCGGCAATAAGCGGCGGAAGGGAATCGGCACTCTGCGCGTCGGTCGCCGCCCGAGTTTCGGCGGCTTTGCTGCGCGCTTTCTCCTGTATTTTGCCTACAAATCGGATGCCCTTGCGGGCCGACGTCCGTATCAAGCACTGATCTTTGCCGCTGTCGCCGATGGCCTTGCGCACGGCATTGATGCGGCTGTCCAGCGTCGAGTCCGATACGATGCGGCCGCGCCAAATTGACGCAATAAGGTCGTCCTTGCTGACGACGCGATCCCGATTTTCGATCAGATAGACCAAGAGATCGAATACTTGCGGCTCGATAGGGACCATGGCGCCGCCCGCGCGCAATTCGCGGCGTTCGCAGTCGAGTGCGAAATCTTCGAACAAAAACAGCACGTTGCGCCCCGCAACTTATAACATCAGTATATCGCAGCTTCCGGCTCGATAGAAATCAATCTCGCCTCAGCGACAAATCAATGGTTCCGCAAGGACGGCAAAGAAAGCTGTCGCCAAGGTGGAAGCATGTCAGCGGAGCCGTGAAACAGGCGTGTCATCCGGATCGAAAAAGCTTTGGCGACGACTGCTTCGTATTGTTTCCGGTTTCCGCGCCTGGTGTTTTGCACCCGCGCGTATCAAGCGGCTTCGGGTCAACCACTTTCACTGATGCGACCATTTGTCCGTCTCATGCGCTCGCTTCGGGTACGCCGGCCTTACGCAGTCCCTCGTAATAGCGATCGATCCCCATGTCGCGACTGAAAGGATGCATCGTTCGCACGAAAGAAACCGAGAAACTCGGCCTGATCCGGATAACTTCTGCGAGATAGCGTTGCGCCTCCTCCTGTCGGCCCAATTGTCCCAATGCTGCAATGAGAACCGCATATCGTGACCATTGGAAGCTCGGCTGCGCCAGGGCTTTGAGGGCAAAATGCACGGCCGCCTCATCATCGCCGATCAGGTATTTCGCTTCAGCGATGCGCACAAGGTACGAACCCATGTTTGGGTCGTGCGGGCTCAGTCGGATGGCCGACTCCAGATGTGGAAAAGCGTCGTTCGGCTTTCCAGAAAATACGAATGTGGCACCAAGTCCGTAGTGCGCGAGTGCCAAACTCGGGTTGAGATCCAATGCGAGCTCGAGTTCTGAGATTGCCGCAGCGTATTCCCGGCAGAGATAGCGGATTCGTCCCAGGGTGCAATGCGCCCCGGCATCGTCTCGATCCAGCGCGATGGCCTTCTGCGCGGAGTCGATAGCTTTCTCGCGGTTGCGGCTGGGCGATTTGGCAAATCCATAGACCA
>DAHUXA010000213.1 GCA_027307405.1 Hyphomicrobiales bacterium
GTTCCTAGAATGGTTTGACTGTCCATCGCTCAAGTAGTGCCTGAGTCGAATTTCAAGACCGGCGCTGGCTTGGCTAGCCTTAAAGTCACCACTGGAACTCAGCAGGCCAGAATACCCTGCGATTTCAGCAGGATACTGATCCCCCCTTCGTAAGGGATCGGTAATCAAGCGGTTATATAGAATCCAAGGGTCGATCATAAAGCTTCACATGAGCGGGTCCGATAAACGACGCTGGTTCCGTTCGTCACCAAGGGGTCTGGTCCCCCGGGTCGGAAAACTTTTGCTCGGCCCGAAGACAGCGCCGATCGACTGCCATGTGCTCGATCTATCGGCCGGAGGCGCCTGCCTCGAACTATCCAAGACGTATAGCTTCCCGCCAAGGTTCGAATTTCTTCATGGCAGCACGCGAAGATTCTGCACGCTCGCTTGGACCCGCGGCTTTCGTATTGGCATTAGCTACGAGGGGACCATACAACGGTCATCGGTCTCCGGCGGGCTGAGCCGGCCCAAGAGCGGCGCAAGCCTGCTTTCACGCAATCGCTAAGCGAGCCGGCTTCCAGCAGCCGGCGCTAACGGCCTAGTAAAGGCCCAGCCTTCACGAAGCCTGCAGCATGCCCAAGGTACTCTGGAACCAACCATTTACCAGCCCACAGACCGGCTGTTCCCGTCGGCTTCGCGACGCGGTATTCTGGCCACTTGCGATTTGGATCTTGCGCGGGATGGATTGCTTGGGGGCTAGCCGCGACATTCACCGGACCGTGCGCCTTTTTGCTCTCGGTCTGAGCTGCCTCGCGCTCGCCAATTGCTCAAGCGGTCAGATGGCCGGCACGATCGATCCACGTTACGGCGTTGCGGCGAGCGCGCGTGTTGTTGAACCAGGCCAGCCGGTGCCGAAAGGCGGTGGCGTCTACCGCGTCGGTCAGCCTTATACGGTGGCCGGCCGGGTTTACGTCCCCGAAGAAAATATCAATTACAGCGCAATCGGCATGGCCTCTTGGTACGGCGATGATTTCCACGGCCGCTATACTGCCAATGGCGAAATCTTCGACATGCATGGGATTTCGGCGGCGCATCCGACGCTGCCGCTGCCTTCCTATGTTCGCGTGACCAATCTGGCAAACAGCCGATCCATCGTTGTGCGCGTCAACGATCGCGGACCTTATGCGGCCAACCGCCTCATCGATGTGTCCGTCAAGACCGCCGAACTTCTGGGCTTCTATGGCCATGGCGTCACCCGTGTGAAGGTCGAATATGTCGGGCGGGCGCCCTTGCAGGGCTCCGACGACCGCAAGTTGATTGCCACGTTGCGTGAAGGCGTGCCGGCTACTCCGCCCGTGCAAGTCGTTTCGAACAAAACATTTGCGCCGGCTTTTTTTGGCGGCCGTCCGGTGACGAATTTCTCTTCGAGCGGAGTTCCGTCACCGCCCGACCGGCCGTACCGGCTCGGCGAGGACGCCCGTGACGTGCCGGCAGTGGCGGCGCCGACGACCGAGCTTGCAGCCGCGGCCCGGCCGCGGCCCGCGGGGACAATCAAGCGCACACCTCCCGTCGGGGCTGAGCCCCAAGCCGTTGCGTCGCCGGTTTCGGCCTATGTGCCAACGCGTTATGACGGCAGAACTGGTTTTACGGACGGCCGCGGCCTTTACTGAGCCGTATTTTTCCGCGACATGTCCGCCGGGTTGCGTCGCAATCGCTTGATGCGCTACCGGTGAGCAATGATACCCCTGCGAAATTTGGCTTTTGGACACTGGCTGGCCGCAGCACTTCTTGCCGCCAGCCTTGGCGCGACGGCGTTCGCCGCGCCGAGGCACGGGCCTGGCCCTGCACATAAGGGTGCGCCGGCTGCGGTGCAAAAGAAAGATGCTCCGAAAAAAGACGAGCCGAATATCGGCGCACCGCATGCGATTCTGATCGACGCTGAAAATGGCAGCGTACTTTTCGAACGCGATGCCGATCGGCTGATTTTCCCGGCCAGTCTGGCCAAGCTGATGACGGCTGAATACGTGTTCAACGAGCTCACGCAAGGGCGTCTCAAGCTCACCGATGAATTCATGGTCAGTGAAAATGCCTGGCGCAGGGGCGGTGCGCCCTCGCACGGATCGACCATGTTCGCGGCAATCTACAGCAAGGTTCCGGTCGACGACCTGATTCATGGCATGATCATCCAGTCGGCTAACGATGCCTGCATCGTGCTGGCGGAAGGGATTGCCGGGAACGAAGCCGAATTTGCTGCCAAGTTGACCGCCCGCGCACGCGCGATCGGCCTGGAAAAATCCGTGTTCACCAATTCCAACGGGCTGCCGGATCCTGGCGAGAAGGTCACCACGCGCGAACTGGGAATGCTCGCACGTCACATTATCCGCACCTATCCGGACTTTTATAAGTTGTTCTCGCAGCCGGATTTCACCTGGAACAAGATCCGTCAGCAGAATCGCAATCCGCTTCTTGGCTCGATGACCGGCGCTGACGGACTGAAAACCGGATTTACAAGGGAGGCGGGCTACGGATTGGTCGGCTCCGCCGTCCAGAACGGGCTGCGGCTGATCGTTGTAGTCAATGGCGTGAACACCGACAAGGAACGCGCGGACGAAGCCAAGAAGTTGCTGGAGTGGGGGTTCAGGAATTTCGAGCAGCGCGTGCTGTTCGCGGAGGGACAGGCCATCGGGGCTGCCAAGGTCTATGGGGGCGCCAGTAGCCGCGTGTCTCTGGTGGCGGATGGCCTCGTGCGCGTCATGCTGCCCAAGACCGGCCCAGACAAGCTGATCGCACGCATCGTCTACAACGGGCCGGTGCCCGCGCCAGTGACAGAGGGCACGCGGATCGGCAACCTCAAGGTCTGGCGGAACGACAATCTGATTTTGTCGATGCCACTAAAAGCGGCCGAAAACGTCGGCAAGGGCAACATGTCGCAGCGCGCTTTCGATGCTGTGACGGAGATGATAATTGCGCTGTTCCGTGCCGGAGCCGAACGGCTATGATGTTTGAGGGCGCCGCGCGCCGGCGATAATTGACAAAAAGGCCTGTTCGCTTGCGTGGACATTTCATCACCTTCGAAGGCGGCGAAGGCAGCGGTAAATCAACTCACGCGGCGACGCTTGCGCAGCGCCTGAAATCTCTCGGCCTTGAGGTTGTGCTCACGCGAGAGCCGGGTGGCTCGACCGGCGCAGAAATCATCCGGCATATCCTTTTGTCCGGTATTGCCAAGCCGCTCGGCGCAGAAACCGAAGCGATATTGTTCGCGGCAGCGCGTGATGATCACGTGCGCAACACGATCATGCCGGCGCTGGAGGCGGGTCAGTGGGTGATTTGCGACCGCTTCATCGATTCAACGCGCGTTTATCAGGGCGCTCTCGGGAACGTTGACCAGCGCCTGATCCGAGGCCTTGAGCGTGTGACCGTTGGATCTGCGGTTCCGGAGCTCACCTTCATTCTTGACGTGCCCGCGCGAGTGGGGCTCGCACGCGCCGATCACCGGCGCGGCAAAAAAACAGCCGACCGCTTCGAAGGGGAGTCGATGGAATTCCACGAAAACCTTCGACAGGCCTATCGTGCGCTGGCGACCGAGGAGCCTGCGCGGTGTATCGTCATCGATGGTCGCCCACCGCGGGATGTGGTGGCAGACCGGATCTGGGCGATCGTGCAAGCGCGGCTAAAACCTGAAAAAGCCGAAGTCGCGGAGACGTCGGCGCCGTGACCAGCGACGACAGCGACGAGCGGGAGAGCAAGCTGCCGCGCGAGACCGTGGCGTTGTTTGGCCATGGCGACGCCGAACGCGGATTGCTTGATGCCTACAAAAGCGGCCGGATTCCCCATGCGTGGTTGATCGGCGGGCCACCCGGTATCGGGAAGGCGACGCTTGCCTTTCGCTTGGCCCGCTTCGTGCTGGCCCATCCCGATCCACTGACATCCGAGGTGCAAAAGGCAACATCACTCGCGCTCGATCCCGCACATCCGGTTGCACGGCGCATTGCCGTGCAGGCGCAGGGCGACCTGCTGGTACTCGAGCGAAGCATCAATGAGCAGACGGGCAAACTTTATACCGTCATCCGGGTCGACGACGTGCGGCGGACGGTGTCGTTTTTCGGCTCGACGGCAGGCGAGGGCGGCTGGCGCATCGCCATTGTCGATGCGATCGATGACCTTCAGCGCGAAGGCGCAAATGCCATCTTGAAAGTTCTGGAAGAACCCCCGCAACGCTGTCTGCTCTTGCTCATCAGCCACGCGCCGGGGCGCGAGCTGCCGACGATCCGCTCCCGCTGTCGCCGGCTGCTGCTGCGACCGCTCGAAAGGGATGATGTGGCGCGCGCCCTGGCCGAGGCGACGGGCCGGAACGCAAGTGACCAGGAGGTGCTGCAAGCAGCGCAGGCGGCCGAGGGTAGCGTCGGCCGTGCGCTTGGTTTGCTCGACGGCTCGACAATGGCACTTCGTCAGCGTGTTCTGGAATTGCTTAAGCAATTACCGGAACTCGACCCGCGTGCGCTCCACGCCCTCGGGGAGGCCATTGGAGGGACCGACCCGAAAACGCTGGAAGCCTTCATGGACCTGGTGAACGGCTGGCTGTCGGCGCGGCTGGGTGAAGCCTCGCAAGGCAAGGCGCAAATGGCGCGCGTCGCTGAAACCTGGGAGAAGGTCAACCGGGCCGCGCGTGAGGCGGAGGCCTATAACCTCGAACGCAAACCACTGGTCTTTTCCGTTTTCGGTGCATTGGCAGAAGCCGCGCGCCCGTGAGCAAACAGCGTCTGTGGGCTCGGTGGGCAGATCGGGGGTTCGCTTGGCCAATGCGTTGTGATTGAATTTGGTCCGTTCGCATTACGTCCAAATATCCGGCCGCGCC
>DAHUXA010000214.1 GCA_027307405.1 Hyphomicrobiales bacterium
CTCGGGCTCGTGCGGCTTGGCGACACGGCGTACGGCGTGTCGATCCACAACGAAATCCGCCGGCGCGCGCGGCGCGAAGTGACGATCGCCGCGGTGTCTTTTGAACGGGACATTTCGTATTGCCTTTGTCAGACCGGGGCGCGGGCTTTCTCCAGCAAGGGAGTCTGTCGGATTACATCTGCCTTGCCGCCCTTGCGACGTTCCGGGCCGATATAATTCGAATTGACGTTGCGGCGGCGATCGGGGCCGAAATAGGTCTTGGTCTTGATGAATGGACGCGGATTGGCGACCACGTTGATGATGCGCTGATAGAGTCCCTTCGCAGAAATCGGTTTGGCGAGGAATTCGGTGACGCCGGCGTCACGTGCCGCCGTCACGCGCTTTTTCTCAGAGTGGCCGGTGAGCATGATGATCGCCACGTAGGGATTGGCGTTGGCACCGGGTTGGCGGATCATCTGCATGAGTTCGAGGCCGTCGAAGATCGGCATCGCCCAGTCGGTGATGACTATGTCGGGAATGTAGTGGGTAAACGCCTCGAGGCCGGCCGCGCCATCTTCCGCCTCATAGACTTCGCGCGCGCCAAACCCATGCAACAACGTACGCAATATGCGCCGCATGTGAGCGTTGTCGTCGATGACAAGGAAACGCAGCCGGTTGAAATCGATGCGGACCATGGCGCCTCGGGCTTCGGGCGCTTTAAAGCCCGATACGGTCGTAACGAAACTACCGGGGCGCCGTTAACGAATGGTTTAGGATGGCGGCAGCTGTGCCCGAAGCGAATTACTCTTTCAGCAGCGCCGCCATGATCCGCTCGCGTGTCAGCGGCAAATCGCGAATTCGGGCGCCCAGGGCATGAGAGACGGCATTGCCGATCGCTGCCGCGGTCGGTCCGGCCGTGACTTCGCCGACGCCGAGCGGTACCTCGTCCTTCGTGTTGATCAGTTCAATCTCGATCTCCGGTACTTCGCTGAATTTCAGTACCGGATATGTCTCCCAATCGAATGAGGCGACACCATTGTCGAAGCGGACCTGTTCCTTGAGCACCCAACTCGCCGACTGGATAATCCCGCCTTCGAGCTGATTGATCACACCGTCGGGATTAATGACCAAACCCGCGTCGGTTGCGCACCATACGCGATGGAGCCGAATTTCTTCGTCGACCGACAGTTCGACCACAACAGAAGAGTAGGCGGCGCGATTTTTGTAGCGGGCAAAAGCGATACCACGGCCGGTTCCAGTGCCGCCGGGCGCCCCGGCTTGCCATTTCGCCATGGCTGCAACCTTTTCGATGACAGCGCGTGCGCGGACGTCGCCAGTAATCGACAGACGGTATTGCACCGGATCCTGCCCGGCGCGCTCGGCTAGTTCATCGATACAACATTCAAGAGCAAATACGTTCGGCATCGCGCCAAGGCCACGCAGTGCAGACGTGCGCACCGGGGCCTCGGTCACCAGATGATGCAGGATGCGCTTTGCGGGAATGTCGTAAAGAGGCTCCGCATTGCGGGTAGCGCCACCACCATTTGCCTCCGGAACGTCATTTGGCGGCGGTTCAGGTGGCGGATCGGGCAGGGCGATAGCACCGAGCAGGTTTCCGCCGGCGCCGGGGCGCTGATTGTGTGTCGGACTCCAGATTTCCTGCGTCCAGTCAACAGGCTTGCCGGCATCGTCGAGCAACGCGCGCACCTTGACCACCATGGCCGGCGTCTTCGGCTCGTAGATGAATTCTTCTTCACGCCGCCAGCGCACACGGATCGCCTGTCCCGGCTTCTGCATGGCAATGATAGCGGCATCTGCGGCAGCGTCGTCGGCGCCGTTGTGGCCGTAGCAGCCCGAGCCCTGCACGTGATGAACGACAATCGAAGAGGGCTCAAGCTTCAGCGTTTTTGCCAATGCGGCCCGCAACGGATAAACGCCCTGGCAATGGGTCCATACCGTCAGCTTGGAGTCGCGATAGATTGCCAGACCGCAGGAAGGAGAGATCGAGGCGTGCGCGAGATAACCACGTGTGTAGGTCGCCTCGTACCGTTCCTTGCTTTGCGCATTGCCAGCGTCCGGCGCGCCGAATACGCGCTCGACCACTGGCCTTTGCAACAGCCAGTTGGCCTCCTGCTGGGTCGGGGTCGGAGCCTCGATATTGCGCCACGTCACATGATTGACGGCGGCGACACCCGCCGCTTCAACCGCAGTTTCATCGGCACCGAGAATGGCGAGGAAATTGCCATTCCGGACGAATTCGATCGGGCCCTTTGCGGCACGGCGAATGGCATTCTCATCGATTGCGCCGATGGTGGCGCCACGGTTTGGTTGGCGCACGACGCGCGCGTGGACCATGCCATCGATTTGCATGTCGTGAATAAAGGCGCTCTCACCAAAAATTTTTCCCGGCAGATCAAACCGCGCGTTACTCGTGCCGACGCTCTTTAGATCGGCAACGCGTTTGCGCGCACCGCCGCCGGTCGCCTTGACGGTTAGATCCACTGCGCCGGAGAGCGTCCAATAGTCTTGTCCCGTCGATGTACCGTTGCGATGGATGCGGCCGTCGCGGATGGACAAATCATCCACCTTGCAACCAAGAACTTTCGCGGCCTGTTCCAGGAACAACGTGCGCACGTCAGCGCAAGCCTGCCTAATGGCTATGCCGCCAAACTGAATCGATTGGCTGCCTGCGGTATAACCCTCATTCGGCGCCTTCTCGGTGTCACCAGATCGAACGGTGACACGCTCTATCGCGATATCGAGTTCGTCGGCGGCAATCTGCGCCATCGCGGTGAGTACGCCCTGGCCCAGTTCGACCCGACCGGTGAGCACGGTCACTTTGCCCGGCGAGGGGAAGGCAACCCATCGATTGAGATTGGGATTGTCATTGAGTGGGCCGGGCAGGGGAGCGTTCATCCGCTTGCTCCTGCACGCATGATGGCGGCTGCCTTTTCTACCGCACGTATAATGCGGTTATGTGAACCGCACCGGCAGATATTGGCGTCAAGCGCCTGCGCAATCTCCGCCCGCGAGGGCTCCGGATTTTTGTCCAGCAGGGCTTTGGCTGAAATCAGAATCCCGGCGAGGCAGAAGCCGCACTGCGCCGCCTGCTCGTCGATGAACGCTTGCTGGAGCGGATGGGGGCGCGCAGCGTTGCCCAGACCCTCAACCGTGATGATCTGTTTACCTGCGACGTTCCATACCGGCTTGGTGCAGCATTTCTCGGGTGCGCCGTCGACCAAAACCATGCAACAGCCACACTGTTCGAGCCCGCAGCCAAAACGCGTTCCCATCAGGCCAAGTTCGTTGCGCAACACATTGAGTAGCGGTGTTTCCTCATTGTCGAGTGACACACTGACAGCCTTGCCGTTCACCGAAAAGTCGAATTTTTTAGGCACGCATGCTCCTAGAAGCCGAATTGCTCGCGCAGAATGCGTTCATCGAGATTGTGACCAGGATCAAACAGCATGTTGATCGATATGCTGTGGTCCATACTGATGTCGACGCTGCGAACCGATCGCACTTCGTCATGATCGGCGACGGCGGCGACCGGTCGCTTATCCGCATCCATCACTTCGATCGTGACTTTCGCGCCATCCGGCAACAATGCGCCGCGCCACCGTCGCGGCCGGAAGGGGCTGATGGGCGTGAGTGCGAGTAACGGCGCGTTGATCGGGATAATCGCGCCTTGCGCAGAAAGATTGTAGGCGGTTGAGCCAGCTGGTGTTGCCACCAGCACGCCGTCGGAAATGAGCTCGGCAAGCCGTTCTTGGCCATCGATCAGAATACGCAAGTGCGAGGCCTGCGCGCTTTGGCGAAACAGGGATACCTCATTGATGGCGCGGTGTTCGTGAGTACGCCCTTGAGCGTCCTGGGCTCGCATCACGAGCGGGTGGATGATGGTGATGTGTGCCTTCGTCAGGCGTTCGGACAAGCCTTCCTCTGCGAATTCATTCATCAAGAAACCGACCGTACCGCGGTGCATACCGTAGATCGGCTTGCCCGATTTCATGAACTTGTGCAGGGTCTGCAACATCAATCCGTCGCCGCCGAGTGCGACAATGACATCGGCCTGCGCGGGATCGGAATTGCCGTAGCGCTTTTCGAGCCGCGCATAAGCCTCTCGCGCTTCCGGCGTCTGGCTAGCAACGAAGGCGATATGTTGAAAACGCTGGGGCTGTTGACTCATTGAAAGGCCTGACGATGGAACGTGCGGTGCTCGTCTATACGACTTGGCCCTCGATTGTCGAGGCGGAGCGGGCGGGGCGAACAATCGTGGAGCGGCGGCTTGCGGCCTGCGTCAATATCCTGCCCGGAATGATCTCGCACTATTGGTGGGAAGGCAAAATCGAGCGGGCCGAGGAGGCCGTCATGATTGTCAAAACCCGCGCCTCAATGGCCGAACCCGTGCGCGGGGCGGTGAAAGAACTACACACATATACCACGCCGGCTTTCATGGTTTTGGCGGTTGAAAGCGTTGATCCGGACTACCACGCCTGGATCGTGCGGGAGACCCAATAACATCATGCCCGGCGCAAGGCCGGGCATGACAATTGCGAAACTGTGGCGGTCGGTCAGTACGTCGCCTTGCCGTCGATGACGTCCTTGAGCTGGCGATATTCTTCACAGGTCGTGTTGCCGCAGATCAGCTGGACCTTCTGCAGGTCATCCAGCGCCTTGAGCCGGTTGCCCTGCTCCATCTGCCACATGCCGTAATAGGACCATGTTCGCACGTGGTTGGTGTCGGCCTTGAGTGCGGCCTCATACCAGATTTTCGACTGGTCGTAGTTGCCCATCTTGCGGTTGGCGTAGCCGATGTAGTTGGCGACATCGGGGTGCTC
>DAHUXA010000215.1 GCA_027307405.1 Hyphomicrobiales bacterium
CACTCATCAACTCATGATAAGAAAATGATTTCGTGCTCATTTGGTACCTCGTGTTTTGCCAATGCCTCAACGAAAGAAGGCGAACATCACGGTCCAGTGGGTCTTGCGGGTCATCGATGGCCGCTATGGCCAAAGCGCAAAGGCAATCGAGCGCGATCTCTAGGCTCGCCCTTTGCTCACCAATTCGCGCAATAGTGTTCTCGCCAATTGCTCGGGAGTGTGACCGCCTATATGGGTCGTCTTGCTCCCGAACGACGTTCTAACAGTCACCATTCTGTCAGAGAGTCTGTACGAAGCCTTGGTAATTTTGCCGCCGTATACGTCTGTGATCTCTCTCCAAGCTCCGAGACTCATTGAGCGGCTATCCCTCTGCCTCTCATATATGGGCGAGATGTCACGCTACAAGGGCCGTTGCCCTCATAGGACACGGAGTTAATGCTGAATCACCGCATGATTGGCGGCGAGCTCTAATTGGGACAGCGAAATCGGCGCGTCATCCGCCGTCATCTGCGTCTGATAGTTTTTGTTCGCAAACAATGTCCCGCCGACCAACAAGCCACCTAAAAACGCGGCCACAAACGCCAGGCCGAATGCACCGCCATTCCGTGCGGGACTGGGACTGACTCCCCACAGTTGCCTATCCAAAAGCTCCCGGTCGCGTTGGTCCATCGCAAACCTTATGGTCGCTGTGAACGGTCCCTATGAAACGCACGGAAATTGGCCAATGTTCCGCGCCGCAGACGTAGCCACACATTTATGTGATGTCTGCTGAATGTCTTTGGCATTCTCGCGGGTGCGGCCCCACCACAGTCTCTTTATCGTGTAGGCTGTCCAGGCATGACACGCGAATGCCGGCAGCTTTGCCAGCCCCGACCCCTAGGCACGCGATTGCTCGGCGCGGCGATCCTGCTGGCGGCATTGCTGCAACCGGCGGCCGCACAGGACATCCGCGGGTTGGAGGCTTGCGTGGCCGAAAAGCAGATGGAGCGTCGCACCGGTTGCCTGCAAGCCAATGTGGAGTTTCTTCAGCAGGCGCTGACCAAACTGGGCCGCGAGACACAGGAGAAAATCAACGCCGCCGGCCGCGATCTCGCTGCTGCGCGGGCTGAAATTGCCGAACTCAAGTCGGCGATAGCGAAGCTGAGCGGCGAGCTGGCGCAATTGAAAGCGAAAGCCGAACCCAACGCCAAGAAGTAAACGGCGGCGTACGCCCGGAGCTCGCAAGACGGTGCCAGCGCCTATATGGCCTTGGTGCCGAAAGCCTTGAGCGCGCCGTCGCAGAGCTTGTCCGGATTTCGCTCGCCCTGCTTGGCGAGCACAATAATACGCTCCGCGATGACTTCGTTCACGATGTCTGGCTGGCCCGTGTCATGCAGCGACTTCCGCGCCATCTCGTAAGCGCTGCAAAGCACCTTGACCGTCTCAGGATCGAAGACGGTCATCTGAAACAAGTTGACAATCTTCTGATCCATCAATTCCCTGCCAAAGCTGTGCTCTCGCCTCAGCCTTCCCCGGGGAGTGCGGATTATAGACAGCTGTCGGAGCTCCGAAAAGCCGCCGTCCGCGGATGACGGACGACTCTGAGAGATCGTGTCCGCAATGATCGATCAGTTCATCTGCCAACGACATCAGCCCCGCTGGAATAGTGAGCCCGAGCGATCTGGCAGTCTTGAGATTGATCACGAATTCAAATCTGGTCGGCTGAAAAACGGGCAGGTCGGCCGGCTTCGCGCCTTTCAGGATTTGTCCGATGTAAGCGCCGCCGTGCCGGTAGCGCAAAAAGAAGGCCCGACTTGTGCCGGGCCCTCTCCGCATTGAATGCTCTCGATACTTTACTTGTTGTAGTCGAATTGCGGCATAGACTTCAGCTGGTCCTTGGTCGCATTGAGCACGGCGTGATCGGGATAGTTGCGGCCACGCGATTCCTGCGTCTGGCCCGATCCGCTCGTCGTGGCAGGCGGATTTGAGCTGGTCGTCGAACGGACTGGCTCGTCACTCCACTTGAGGTCGCCAAATTTAACGGCCACGTCGCGCTCGCCCATGCCGAGAAAACCGCCGACTCCAATCGCCACGGTATCGATCTTGCCGGTCTTGTCGAGCATCAGCTCTTTGATGTCGCCGATCTTTTCGTTCTGGTTGTTGTAGACATTCATGTGGATCAACTTCGAGGCCTGCCACTCGCCCTTGGCCGATGCGGTCTGCGTGGAATCAGTGGACGTACGCGGACTGGCATTCGGGCTTGACGTCTGGGCGAGGGCCGCGCTCGAAACAAGCACGCCGATCACCGCTGCTGCGGTTGCAACTTTGAGGTTCATATCGCTCTCCTTGGCTGTTACCCCTCCTGCTGGACTTAACGTGGTCGCGGGCAGAGAGTTTCACGCGGGAACACGCACAGCAGATGCTGCGCCCGAATCAAAAAATGCCGACCGGTTAACAAAGGGAAGGTGCCGCGTCGCGTGAGCGCTGCGGCGTTTGGAACTCTTTCTGACGGCGATGAGGCGTACGCTGACCGCGGGAAATAGAACGCCTTGTGTCGTTGGTGGCCGGGAATAAACGCGAAGGAGGGTTTCGGAAATGGTTACCCTCAACAAATACCTTGCGTGTGCGGCAATCGGCGCCGCCATGTTGGCCGTGTCGGCCGGAAGCGCCCGAGCAGCGATCGTCTGTTCAGGTCGGGTGTGCTGGCACACGTATGACAGCTACAAGTATCCGCCGCATACCCGCGTGGTCGTTCACGACGACAATTGGCGTTGGGGCCCGAGGCAACCGTTGGATTGAATGGTAGATGGACCGAATTGCCGTCGTGTCATTGGGCCGCCCCGGTCTGGCGGCCTGTTTCATGCGAAATGTCGCTCGGTTTGTTCCGCGCGGCGCAGATCCTTGCAAGGAACCGCGCAAGTGTGGTTTTTCTGCACTAGAATTTGACGGCTTTGCGGTACAAATGGGAGATCGGTGGGGCCTCCGGGGCCGCTGATATTTCTGACCGCTCGCACGGAGTTGGCGTTGTGAAATTGTCCGTTGGTCTGCTTGCCCTCATCCTTACGGGTTCCTTGCTAGGCGGCTGTGCATCGAATGGTTCCGAGGCCACACAGGCCTTCGCCGCATCGGAGAAACCGAAGGCCGGTCAACCAAAGGCCGACCAATCCGGTCAGACCTGGTCGTTGCAGACTCCCTTCGGTCTCCTTTACGGGATCATTCCGCGCGAAGAGGTGGACTATAAAACCACGCGTTCGCCCGGAAGCATCGTGGTCAGCACCAAAGAGCGGCGGCTTTATTATGTGCTCGGCAAGGGCAGGGCGATCCGCTACCCGATTGCCGTCGGCATGGAAGGCTACGGCTGGTCGGGTGTGAGCACGGTGTCCGACAAGCGCGAGTGGCCGGACTGGACGCCCACGCCGAATATCCTGAAGCGGTTCCCCAATCTGCCCCACCACATGGCGGGTGGCCCGGACAATCCGCTCGGCGCGCGGGCTCTCTATCTCGGCGGCACGCTCTATCGCATCCACGGGACAAACGAGCCCTGGAAACTTGGCGGCGGCGTTTCGTCGGGCTGCATTCGTTTGTCGAACGACGACATCGTCGACTTGTACAATCGCACCAGACTCGGCGCGACCGTCGTCGTGCAGTGATCGGCGCGGGCGTCAGGCTCAACCTACGTTACAAGCCTTCATTGGCGAAGTGCTGCAAAATCAAGAACCCTACAACGATGAAGAATGTGCCGCCGCCGATAGACAGTGCCGCGAGGGCGCGCGTGACGTGACGGCCGCGCCCGGCGATGAATGGCAGCGACGACGATGAGGTGGAGCTTTGGTGATGCAGTCTTTTCTGCTTGGTCCACGCATCGCCCCCGACGCTATGAGCGTGGAAAGTTAGCCTAGCGAGACGCTTACTCTCCGTCAGCTCAAAACGGTCACGGCCTTTTGATCGTATCTGTCAGGCTTGCAGATTTTCTTTTTTTGACGACATCGCAGCGCAGGCCCTGCGCCTGTGGGGAAACTCTCGGGCGTAAGCTTGGAGATTTTTTTTGCTTAGAAGTTATCTAAAATCGGAACTGATTGGGTCATTAGAAATAAATCTGTCGGGTCCATTCCTCGGTCGCGATACCGAAATCGACTGTATGAGGATGGGCCGATGAAGTCCGCAGTCGCAAAACGTTCCGTCGTCGTTAGTGGACACAAGACGAGCATTAGCCTCGAAGATGCCTTTTGGGATCAACTGAGGCAAATAGCGCGTACACAGCGATTGACACTCTCAAGATTGGTCGCCGAGATCGACCAGAGCCGTCAGCACGGCAATCTATCCTCGGCCATTCGCCTGTTCGTACTCGAGTATGTCCAGGAAAATCGCGCACGGGAATCCGCTCGCCCTGTAGCCAGATAAGCATTCACACTGTTTGAATTGGCGCCCGCACAAAGCGAACATCAGAAACAAAGAGCGTCATGTCTGCCTTTGACCAAACGCAGATATGATCTTTGTGCCTACTTCGTAAGTAATGCGTTCTTCGCCAGAAATACTCGCCCACAAAATGGATGCGCCCGGCAGCGGGGACTGACCGGGCGCTAGGATGAGTAGGGGACGCTCATCCCTTGGGGTGATTTCAAGCTAGATGGCCGGCGACGCCGCGGCACCTTATACGCTCGTATAATTTGGTATAGGTCGACAGATTCTTGTCAGAGCCGCCGGACCGACCGCATTTATTGGGCCCGAAGAACTAATTTGTTGGCGCAAATGCAAATTGTTGCGATGTCCGCTTATTGGCACAAAGCGGACATTCCAGGATCGTCGATTGATGTC
>DAHUXA010000216.1 GCA_027307405.1 Hyphomicrobiales bacterium
AAATGGGTAAGAAAATTGTCGCGGTCGCGTTCGAGATTGTCGCGAATAAAATTTCCATCGTAACCGTCGGCGACGAAGCGAACACCCTTGGCGAGGAATGGGTCTTCGATCTCGACCTTTTCCAGGCCGATCGGTCCCTGCTTTCGCGCAACTTCGGCCAGCCCTGCTATCTCATCAACCAGATCGCGTTGGCTCATCCGCCGCAATGTAAAGGCGAATTTCGCGCCGAGCGGCAAGCCGTGGAAAATCGATGCGAGTGGAAAGCGGATCAGTGTGGCCGCGAATGAACCGCCGAAAATAACGATAGCAGCGTGCATGTCCGCGAACATGCGTAAATCGCCGCCGAGCAGAATCAGCGTTGCGAGGACGCCCGCACCGGCCAGGAGCCCAAGGCCTGTCGAAATATCCATTACTTACCCACCCAACGCGTACGCATCCGACATAAGCCATCCCCGGTTGACCCTAGACTGGCGCTGTTAAGAGGGGGTAAAGGCTAACCTTTCGTGAAAGAAAAAACGCCCACAAAGGGCCACCAACTCGTGACCCTCGACTGAAAATCTGCAAAAATCGCTACAAATTGGCACCAAATGCCCAAGATCCCATATCGGACCTCAAAATAATCGGAGGAGTGCGACACATGCGTGAGATCGGCCATTTCATAGGCGGCAAGGCCGTCAAGGGAGGTTCGGGGCGTTTTGGCGATGTCTTCGATCCCAATACCGGTGAAGTCCAGGCCAAAGTCGCCCTCGCCAAACACTCCGAAGTCGAGCACGCCATCGCGAATGCACAAGCAGCTCAGCCAGGCTGGGCAGCGACCAATCCGCAACGACGCGCCCGGGTGATGTTCAAATTTCTTGAGCTCGTTCAGAAGGAGTTCGACACGCTCGCCAAGCTGCTTTCCTCAGAGCACGGTAAGACAATTCCCGACGCACGCGGCGACATCCAGCGCGGTGTTGAGGTGGTGGAATTTGCTTGTGGGATCCCGCACTTGCTGAAGGGCGAATTCACGGAGGGCGCTGGACCTGGAATTGATCTGTATTCCGTTCGACAGCCCCTTGGCGTCGTCGCCGGTATCACGCCATTTAATTTTCCGGCGATGATCCCGATGTGGAAATTCGCGCCGGCGATCGCTTGCGGTAACGCCTTTATCCTCAAACCGTCGGAGCGCGATCCTTCCGTTCCGATCCGTCTCGCCGAATTGATGATCGACGCCGGCCTGCCTGCTGGCATTCTCAACGTCGTCAACGGCGATAAGGAAGCAGTCGATACACTCCTCACCGATCCGCGCGTGATGGCGATAGGCTTCGTTGGTTCATCGGCAATCGCGGAATACATCTATTCGACCGGCTGCGCCAACGGCAAACGCGTTCAATGTTTCGGTGGCGCCAAGAACCATATGATCGTGATGCCTGACGCCGACATGGACCAGGCAGTCGATGCTCTGGTCGGCGCCGGCTATGGCTCTGCCGGCGAACGCTGCATGGCGGTGTCAGTGGCAGTGCCCGTCGGCAAAAAGACTGCGGATATTCTCGTTGAGAAACTCATTCCGCGGGTCGAAAGTCTCAAGATCGGCCCCTCCAGTGACCCGCAAGCCGATTATGGGCCACTGGTGACCAAGTCTGCACTCAATCGTGTGAAAGAATATGTCGACATCGGCGTGAAGGAAGGCGCCAAACTCGTCGTTGATGGCCGCGGTTTCAAGCTGCAAGGCTACGAGAACGGAAACTTTATGGGCGGGTGTTTGTTCGATGACGTGAAGCCGAATATGCGCATCTACAAGGAGGAAATCTTCGGTCCCGTACTCTCCGTGGTGCGCGCGAAGGATTATGAAGAAGCTGTGCGGCTTCCTTCCGAACATGAGTACGGCAACGGCGTCGCAATCTTCACACGCGACGGTGACGCCGCACGCGATTTCGTCAACCGTGTTCAGGTTGGCATGGTGGGCGTGAATTTCGCCATTCCAGTTCCGCTCGCCTATCATACTTTCGGCGGCTGGAAGCGCTCCGGCTTTGGGGATCTCAACCAGCACGGGCCGGATTCGATTCGTTTTTACACTAAGACCAAGACCATCACTTCGCGCTGGCCAACCGGCACGAAGGAAGGCGCGGAGTTCGTGATTCCGACTATGAAGTAAGGCGCAGGGGGAATGACTATTGCCAGGGTCGCAATCGGCGTCCTTGTCGTCCTGACGCTGACCGCCTGCGCCGGCGAACAATTATCTTTAGACTCATCTGCCCCCGCACCAGCAGATTCCTCGATACCTGGCCGTTGGATCTTGAGCGCACCAAACGCGCCTTCCTGCGGTCTGGAACTTGGGGGCGCGCCCGGAGCACGGAGCGGTAAAGTCGCGCCCGATGGCGGCTGTCCCGGCAGCTTTTATATGACTCGGCGCTGGGCGATGGAGAGTGATGCTCTTACGATCACTGATGATCAGAACCGGCCGCTCGCACAGTTCAAGTCCGCCGGTCCCCACTTCGAAGGTCAATCCGCCGCCGGCTCACCTGTTACGCTGGCACGTTAGGTCACCGTCCCGATTGGAGCCCCTATGTCGGAATATCAGCTTTATTGTTTCGCCCAATCCGGCAACGCCTATCGTGCGGCGTTGATGCTCAACCTGATTGGCGCGGACTGGACACCGGTCTGGATCGATTTTTTCGGCAAGGGAGTCCAACGTACATCCGAGTACCGAACCGACGTGAATGAGATGGGCGAGGTGCCCGTACTCGTGCACGGCAAGAAAAGGCTGACGCAGTCGGGGGTGATCCTCACATATCTCGCCAGACGGAGCGGAAAGTTCAAACCGGAGAACGAGGACGAAGAATTAGAAGCACTGCGCTGGATGATCTTCGACAATCAAAAGGTCAATGGATTCCTCGGTCCGTTTCGTTTTTTGAAGAATTTTGCGAAGCCCCCAGGCGACCCAGCAGTGCTGGCGTTTCTCAAGGGGCGCATCGACGGCAATCTCGCGATCGTCAATAAACGGCTAGTTGGACGGCAATACCTCGTAAGCGACAAACCGACTATCGCCGATATTTCAATGACCGCCTATCTCTACTACCCGCCCGAGGAATTCGGCTTCGATATTACCAAGGATTATCCGGCGATCGGCGCCTGGCTCGAACGCATGAGGGCGCTGCCAGGATGGAAACACCCTTACGAACTCATGCCGGGTTTCCCCCTTGGAAAGAACTGACTTTAGTTCAAGCGTGCTGGGCGATCATCGTCTGGCTCCTGGGCGGGCCCAGACGGGATCGCTGGTGCACTTGCAGACGCCGTCGCCGTTGCGACGACAGCGGTCGCGTCCTTGCGTTGATATTCGCGATAAGACAGCCAACCCAATGGTAAGCACGCAAGGTAGGCGAGCGTACCGACCGTAAGCACCTGCCACGGATAACTGACCAGCAACGCAAAGAACAAAACGACCATAACAAAAACCGGCAATACCATTTCAGGCGGCACGCGCTTGCCCACACGTTTTCCGGAAAATACCGGCAGGCGCGACACCATCAAAAGTGCGATCAGCAACGTGTAGAAGAAGGTAAGCCATACTGTAACAAGGCCAACCGATACGCCTAGAAAACTGACGTAGATCGGCAGTAGCACAGTGATGGCTCCCGCCGGGGCCGGAATGCCCGTGAAGAAATTTCCCGCCCATATCGGCTTATTGGGATCGTCGATCATCACGTTGAAGCGCGCGAGCCGTAGGCCTGCGCAAATCGCGAAAACCAACGCGGCAATCCAGCCGGCCGACTTCAATTCGTGCAGCCCCCAAAAATAAAGGATCAATGCTGGCGCCACGCCGAAATTGACGAAATCGGCGAGGCTGTCGAGTTCCGCACCAAAGCGAGAAGTACCTTTGAGCATCCGCGCAATGCGTCCGTCGATCCCATCGAGCAGCGCGGCAAACACGATCGCCGCCAGTGCCAGGTCGAGCTTGTCTTCCACCGCGACGCGTATTGCGGTCAGGCCCGCGCACAAGGCCAGCAAAGTAATGAGATTAGGAACCAGCGTGCGAACCGGAATCGCCTTGAAGCGGCGGCGGAACGGCGGCGGTGCGGGGTCGAACGGAGGAAATACCATGATCCAACTATAGCCATTTGCTTCATGCGCGGCAGAAAATACTGTCGCGATAGTAACCAGATAGTCGCGCCGAAATTATGGGCAATAGCCGCAGCAACGGGCAGCAAGGAAACCGCAGCAAAGTCTCCGCATTCGTTATTCTAATTTTTCTCTACAATTTCAGATAGATCGGTGCGACACTTTGCAATCAGCACACCTTGGTGACGTTCGGATTCATATCGGGAAATAAACGAAGTCTGCGCGACCGGGCGGGTTTCAACCCATCCGGTACGCTCTGGCATCACCTGCCCCGCGCAAATCCGCAAGCACAGTTTCTCCTGCGGTTGATGTTTGGCCCACCGCCACCAGCGGTGGCGTGCCCTCGGGCAGGTAAACATCGACCCGTGACCCAAAGCGAATCATGCCGATGCGCTGCCCCGTGTTTATGGAATCGCCGTTGCGCACGAAGCAGACGATACGCCTGGCTATGAGACCGGCGATCTGCACCACGGCGATGCGCGCGCCGGCGGTCGCAATCACCATCGAGTTACGCTCGTTATCGGCGCTCGCCTTGTCGAGGTCGGCGTTAAAGAATTTGCCTGGCCGGTAAACGATTTTCTCGATCTTGCCTGCAACCGGACTGCGGTTTACGTGGCAGTCGAACACGCTCATGAAGA
>DAHUXA010000217.1 GCA_027307405.1 Hyphomicrobiales bacterium
TGAGAGTGACCTGGAACGCCGGCTTGTCGAGACCGTACTGCTTGTAGTCGGCGGGTTTCTCCGCCAGGATCTGGTCCACGTTGCCATTCAGCAGCCCCTCGATCGCCTGCTTGACCTGCGCGTCATCGGCCCGCGCCTGCACCGGCTGTACGGGACGGCCGGCGCCTTTCAGGCGCGTCACGGACGCATCACCATTAAGGCCTACAACAAGACGATCGCAAGCTGCACGCGCGCCAGCCAACAGTTTGACGTGGCCGGGGTGCAGCAAATCAAAGCACCCGTTGGTAAACCCGACACGCAAACCTTGCTTCCGCCATTCAGCGAGGTGGTCGTCGAGGACCGCCCAATCGAAAACAATTTTCTCTTCCGGCGCCAGCGTCGCCGCCGGTAATATGCGCGAGCGCAACTCAGCGACGGATACCGTCGCGGTACCGCGCTTCCCGACCACCACCGCGGCAGCGGCGTTCGCGGCACGCATGGCGGATTCGAAATCCGCCTTCATTGCCAGCATGGCGGATAGAACTGCCACGACGGTGTCGCCGGCGCCCGAAACGTCGCGCACGCGCACGGGATAGGCCGGGATATGTACCGGCCCATTATTGCTCACCAGCGTCATCCCGGCCTCGCTGCGCGTCACCAGGACCGCCTTTGCAGCAACGGCATCGCAAAGCTTTGCCGCGGCATTGGCGATCTCGTCGTCGGTCATCGCCGGGCTGTGGGTCGCGTCGGCGAGTTCCTGTCTGTTCGGTGTAATAAGAGTGGCGCCGCGGTAAATGCTGTAATCGCGGCCTTTGGGATCGACCACCACCGGTTTGCCGCGCTCGTTTGCGGCGTCGATCACGGCACGGATGACGCGCGGAGTGAGCGCGCCCTTGGCATAGTCTGACAAAACCACTGCGCCTACCCGCGGCATCGCCTTTATCACGTGTCCGATCAGCGCATCTTCGCTGCCGGCATCGACAGCGGAAGGCGTTTCCCAATCGGCCCGCAAAAGATGCGTCGAGTGGTGCTCCGACACGAAGCGGACCTTGCGCGTCGTTTGACGTCCGCCATCGACAACCAGGTAAAATTCGATCAACGGATGGGTGCCGAGCGCCCTGGTGAGCGAGCCGCCGGCGTCGTCGTCGCCGACGGCACCAATGAAGATGCAGCGCGCACCGAGGGCGACCAGAGTGCGGGCGACGTTGCCCGCACCGCCGATCATCAGTTCAGCCCGCTTGACCGCGATCACCGGCGTCGGCGCTTCCGGGGAAATGCGCGAGACGTCGCCATAGATGAACTCATCCAGCATCAAATCGCCGATGCAGAGCACGGTCTGCTCTGAGAGCGCGGCAAGATGCTTGTCGAAGTCGTACATGGCTTTAGCGGTAACTGTCTTCGCGGTCGAGATAACCGGTAACATATTGATTTACGGCAGCCTCGAGTGGCAAGAAGCCGCCATTGTAACCTGCGTGGCGCAACCGTTCGGTGCGGGCTTGCGTGAAGTATTGATATTGCGCACGGATCGTTTCGGGCATGTCGATATATTCGATATTCGCCGGCAGGCGCAGCGCCTTGAACATGGCGCTGATCATGTCGCGGAAACTTTCGGCTTTGCCGCTGCCGACATTGAAGATGCCATTTATGCCCGTTGCCTCCAGCAGCCAGCGCAGGACGGAAATCGCGTCGTCCACATAAATGAAATCGCGGCGCTGATCGCCATCTGCGATACCTTCGCGGTGCGATTTGAACAGACGCACGGGTTTGCCGGCCTTGGCGCTGTCGAACACCTTCGCCAGGACGCTCGCCATATGTCCCTTATGGTATTCGTTCGGGCCGTACACGTTGAAGAACTTCAGGCCGACCCAATGCGGCGGCATTTTTTCTTTCTTTACGTAGCGGTCGACCACCGCAAGATCGAACAGGTGCTTGCTCCAGCCGTAAAGATTCATGGGCTTGAGCTTGCGCAGTGCGTCAAGCGACCAGTCATCGTCGAAACCGTGACTCCCGTCGCCGTAGGTTGCCGCCGACGAAGCATAGACAAAGGGCGTACGCGTTGTCGTGCACCAGTCGAGGAGACGCAGTGATGAACGAAAGTTGTTCTCCATCACCAGGTCGCCGTCGGTGGCCGTGGTGTCGGAGATCGCCCCCATGTGGATCACGGCATCGAGCTTGCGGTTGTCGAGCCAGCGGGTCAGCTCGTCGGGGGGTACCAGGTCTACGACCTGATGCTTGGCAAGATTGCGCCACTTGGCGTCATCGCGACCGAGTTTGTCACTCACCACGACGTCGGTCGCGCCCGCCTCATTGAGGCTGGCGACCACGTTCGATCCGATAAAACCGGCCCCACCAGTGACCAAAAACATACCCAACCTCGCCGCCGTCCGGCTTTCCCGCAAACCTTTGCCCCAGTCAGCCGCCGGGCGCAATGTTAGGGTCCGCAACCGGCCAAATGGCTCAGGACACGGTAAAAATCGCGGCTGGACAGACGGCTGGGACGCAGGCTAACGGCTGGTTGCGCATGGCCTTTTCCCCATCCATGCGCCGGGGGTGAGCGGCGCCACATCCATGCGCGAAGACGTCAACAAATCAGCTGCTCCAGTTCTCATTGTTCCATATGTCTGGATTGGCGATTTCGTCCGCTGCCATTCGGTGGTGAAATTATTGCGTGCGCAAAATCCCGACCGGCCGGTAGATATTGTCAGCAGCACACTGTGCGCTCCGCTTGCAGACTACATGCCGGGCGTTAGGCGCACCATCGTGATCGATTTGCCGCGCCGGCGATTGGGCATCGCTCTTCAGCGACAGCTCGCCAAATCGCTGCGCCAAGGCAAATACGGACAGGCCCTGGTGATGTCGCGCAAATGGAAAGCGGCGTTGGCGCCGTGGCTCGCCGGCATTCCAATGCGCACGGGTTTCGCCGGCGAAGTTCGCTTCGGTCTGCTCAACGATGTTCGCCTCGGTGAGCGCAAATTGCCGCGCATGATCGACCAGATGGGCGCGCTAACGCTGCCGAAAGGTGCGCCTCTTCCAAACGAGTGGCCGCTGCCCGAACTGAGGGTACCACCTCACGAAGTGGATGCATGGCGGATTCGACACGAGCTCGCGAACGACGCCCGGCCCGTCGTTACGTTGTCGCCGGGCGCGGTGGGCGCCGGTAAGGCCTGGCCTGTCCGCTCCTATGCCGAACTGGCGCGGGCCCTCACAAGAGATGGAGCATCGGTCTGGGTACTAGGTGGGCCGAACGAATCGATACTGGCGAAACAAATCATGGAGGTTGGCGGGGACCGCGTGCGCGATTTGACGAGCGGAGATCTGCGCAACGCGATTCTCGCCATGGCCGCAGCTGATATCGCCGTGACCAACGATTCCGGTTTGATGCACGTATCGGCCGCGATCGGAACCCCCACGATCGCCATCTTTGGGCCAACCAGTCCCTGGCATTGGAAGCCGCTCAATCCAATCGCCGCCATCCTCGAGCCGGACGGCGATGACGCTGCGCGTGCGCGTGCGCGGATGGTCGGAAACGACGCCGTACGTCACCGAAGTACTGAGGGTGTCGCCGTCGAAACCGTACTCGCGACAGTGCGACAAGTCCTCACGGACACAAAATACCGTACGAAATGAGTACCGACGGGCACCACGTATCCGACTGCATTAACGAATGGACGAGCCAAGCCTGACGCGAAGCCGTTTTCATGCTATCAAAGTACCATGGCTAAACCGAAACCCGCTCACATAACCAACGATCGTGCGCAGGCCGCAATCGCCTCGGCCTTGCGTACCTTGGAAGCTGAAGGTGGCGGGGTTGATGCATTGGCCGCCGCATTGCGGGACGGGCTTGGCAGCGCGTTTGCGACCGCCGTTGACCTTATTCGCTCGGCGCAAGGCCGCGTGATTGTGACCGGCATGGGTAAATCCGGTCATGTCGCGCGCAAAATCGCCTCCACCCTTGCATCGACTGGTACGCCGGCCTTTTTCGTGCACCCTGGCGAGGCCAGCCACGGCGACCTGGGAATGATCGCCAACAATGACGTTATCCTCGCACTGTCATGGTCGGGCGAAACCGCCGAGCTAAAAAACATTACGGATTATTCGCGGCGCTACGGAATCAAGCTGATCGCGATGACGGCAATTCCGGAAAGCGCCTTGGCCCAAGTTGCCGATGCGGTGCTCGTGCTGCCACAGGCGCGTGAAGCCTGCCCTCACAATCTCGCGCCGACGACATCTTCGCTCATGCAACTTGCCCTTGGCGATGCATTGGCCATCGCGCTTCTGGAAAGCCATGGCTTTACGGCTGTCGATTTTGGCCTGCTGCATCCCGGCGGCAAGCTCGGCACTCTGCTGAAAGCCGTGCGCGACCTCATGCATACCGGCGCGGCAATGCCGCTGTCGCCACTTGGCACGCGCATGTCGGAGGGAATCCTCGAAATGACCGCCAAGGGTTTCGGTTGCGTCGGCATCACCGATCCGCGCGGACATTTGGTGGGAATTATCACCGACGGCGATCTGCGGCGACACATGCGGGAGAACTTGCTCAACGCCCGCGTCGACGACGTTATGACGTGCGAGCCAAAGACTGTGCGGCCCGATCAGTTGCTCAGCAAAACCCTCGATATCCTCAACGTGATGAAGGTGACGGCGTTGTTTGCGGTCGAGGCAGGCAAACCGGTCGGCATCATCCACGTGCACGATTTGCTGCGGGCAGGCACGGCGTAAAAAGCAATTTCAGCGAATG
>DAHUXA010000218.1 GCA_027307405.1 Hyphomicrobiales bacterium
ATTTCTTGACCGGTCGCACACGGTCGCCAAACCCGGCTTCAGCCGATGGATGGTGCCGCCGGCCGCATTGTGCGTACATCTGTGCATCGGCCAGGCTTACGCGCTCAGCGTATTCAACCTGCCGATGACGAGGTTGATCGGCATCACGCAATCGGCGCCGGGCGACTGGAAGCTCACCGAGCTCGGCTGGATATTCTCGATCGCGATGGTGTTCCTCGGTGGATCGGCCGCGGTGTTTGGTCGCTGGGTAGAGGACGGAGGTCCACGCCGCGCAATGTTCACCGCCGCTCTCTGTTGGGCCGGCGGATTTTTCCTGTCAGCAATCGGCGTCTACAACCACACGCTGTGGCTTATTTATATCGGCTATGGCGTTCTCGGCGGCTGCGGCCTCGGCATCGGCTACATCTCGCCGGTCTCGACGCTGATTAAATGGTTCCCGGATCGCCCGGGCATGGCGACTGGCATGGCCATCATGGGCTTCGGCGGCGGTGCATTCATCGCCTCGCCGTTGTCGGTGTGGTTGCTCGGTAAGTTCACCACTGCAACGCATGTTGGCGTGATCGAGACGTTCCTCGTCATGGGCGCGATCTACTTCTTCTTCATGATCGTCGGCTCGATCATCGTGCGCGTGCCGGCGCCGGGCTGGAAGCCGGAGGGCTACACGGCACCCGCTCAGGCGAGCAAGCTGATCACCAAGAACGATGTGTTTGTCTACGACGCGCTGAAGACTCCGCAGTTCTGGCTGATCTGGTGGGTGCTTTGCCTGAACGTGACTGCCGGCATCGGCGTGCTGGGGCAAGCGTCGGCCATGAGCCAGGAGATGTTCCCCGGCCACATCACGCCGGTCGCGGCAGCGGGTTTCGTCGGACTGATGAGCTTGTTTAACATGGGTGGCCGCTTTTTCTGGGCCTCCACGTCCGACTATATCGGCCGGCGCAACACGTATTTCGTATTTATGGTGCTCGGCTTCTGTCTCTACTGCACCGTGCCGTACACCGGCGCCGTAGGCAGCGTGGTCGGATTCGTCTGCTGCTTCCTCGTCATCATCAGCATGTACGGCGGGGGCTTCTCAACCGTGCCGGCATACCTGAAAGACATGTTCGGCACGCGCTACGTCGGCGCGATTCACGGCATGTTGCTCACGGCGTGGTCGGCAGCCGGAATCTTCGGCCCGGTGCTGGTGAACTACATCCGTGAATATAACGTCACGCACGGCGTGCCGAAAGCACAGGCTTACAACACCACCATGTACATCATGGCGGGCCTGTTGGTGATCGGCTTCATCTGCAACTTCCTGGTCAAGGCTGTCGATGCCCGCTTCCACATGAAGGCAAGCGATGCCCGCAAAGATGAGTCGGGAATCGCACCAGCCGGTGCACGGGCATAGGGAGGACGCGCATGCGAAACACAAGCACTAACCAGGAAGGTACCTCGGCACTGCAGCTCGCGCTGGTGTGGGGATTTGTCGGCATCCCCCTGGCGCTCGGGGTGCTGCAGACGCTGATCAATGCGATGAAGCTTTTCCAGTAGACTCGCAGCTACTGGAAAAAACTGCGGCGGCTTAAGTTAGCCGCCGCTTTCTTTTACACAAGGAGAAAGGTCGCCGCGTCATGTCCGCTTTGGGTCAAAAGCGGACATGGGCAGTGCGATAACCCATGTCCGCTTTACTCCCGAAAGCAGACGTGTGTGGTGCAACTAGGGATGTCCGCTTTGGGCCAAAAGCGGACATTCGTTTGATGGACCGATAGGCGCGTCGACGCCCAGGCCTCCGCGCGTCTACTTCGCTATGCAATAAGGCTGCTCGGCGCCCGGATGACACAAGCCTGGGCGGCAGGCATTGGTGCATTGCTCCCTATTGTGGCCTCGCTTGGCGCATCCGTTCAAACAGGCCTGGCGGTCAGTCGTCATCGTGATAGCGGCGGCGGCCTCGGCGTCGCCTTTGGCGGCGGCTGCCTGCGCTTCCGACAGGCTCATCGTTCCTTTCGCAGCAAAAGCAAAGCTCGACGGCAAGGCTACTAGCAGAATACACAGCACAAAGCGCATGACGGAATCTCCCTTCTTCGCAGTTATTCGCCGCGAAAAAAATGTCCGCTTTGCGGCCGAGGGGTGCGGTGCAATAGCCGGTGTCCGCTAAGGGCCAATAGCGGACATCGAGACAAACTTAGATTGTAAGCTATTCAATCACCTCGTCGGCCGCCACTAGCAGCGATTGCGGAACAGCAAGACCTAGTGCACGAGCTGTTTGAGCATTGATGATCAGCTCTAATTTATCCGTCTGTACAACCGGCATATCTTCCGGCTTGGCCCCTTTGAGAATGCGGCCGACGTAGATACCCGCTTGCCGATATGCATCCGTAATGTCGCTTCCGTAAGTGATCAACCCGCCCACCTCAGCATACTCGCGGCCAGAATAGATCGCTGGCACCGCGTGGCGCATGGCGAGAAGTGATAGCTGAAGGCGCCGACTGTTGAAGAAGGGGTCGCCTGCGACAAACAGGGCGTCGGGGCGATCGCTCTCGAATGCGGCGAAAGCCGCATCGATCTCGCGGCTGGTACTAACACGGACGACCTGGATTTTCAGTCCCTTGAGTTGAGCCGTGGCCTCTACTTCGCGCAGTGTTGTCTCAGTAACAATTGCGTATGCCGGATTGACAAGCACGGCAATCCTGTTTGCCGACGGCACGAGCTCACGCAGGAACCCCAATTGTTTGCTAACGAGCTCCCGGTTGAAAAAATTGATGCCGGTCAGATTGCCTCCGGGATGCGCCAAGCTCGCAACGAACCCAAGCCTAGCTGGATCTTCAGCACTGAGGAAAACGACAGGGATCGTGGGGGTTGCTTTCTTGGCCGCGGACACCGTGTTCGGACCTCCGCTTGCGACGATCACAGCGATCGGGGGGCGGGTCAATTCAGCCGCGAGCGCGGGTAATCGGTCGACTTGATTTTCCGCATAACGATACAGAACCGTGACGTTTTCACCCTCGACATAGCCAGTTTCTCTGAGCCCCCGGTGAAATCCGCGCAGGCGGTTTGCGATTGCATCCGGGAATCGGCCGTCCAAAAAGCCGATGACCGGCTTCTCAGTCTGCTGCGCAAGCGCGGCAAGCGGCCACGACGTCGCCGCTGTGCCCATCACTGTAATGAAATCGCGCCGCCTCATCGCCGCCCTTCGAGACTAGGGACACGGCATCCCAACGACTTGAACTAGTATACCTGACGGAGACGATGTCCGCTTTGGGTCATAAGCAGACATTTCGCAGTGCAATCGTCATGTCCGCATTACCCCCGAAAGCGGACGTGTGCGGCGCAAACTCATGTCTGCTTTGGGCCACAGCGGAAATTTTGGTCCGTGCCTCTACTAAGGAAACTTCCCGCGCCGATCCTGAAATAGAACGGCTCCCAGGCGGGGACGGCGCTGGGAGCCGCAATGCCCAGGCAAGGGGCCTGCCTGGGTCTCTACGTTCGATCGCAACCGGAATGGTTACGGAAAATGTGGGTCGCGCAATTTATCAAACGCTAGGCTGGCGTCGGCGCTGCGCCGAATTAGCGGATGACCGGACCGCTCCGGTCGGTGAAGACCATGGGTGCACCTGCCTTGATCACAGTCGGGGTGTGTGCGGTCATAATGTCGGTGCCAAGATTGAGTTCGCGGCCAGAGATCCCGATAACGGCAATCAGCAGTGCGGCGACGAGCCCAACCACTACAATCTTGAGGTGGGTGGATCGGTCTGCGGTGTACATTGACGAGTTCATAGCCGTCTCCCCGTCGTCGTTGGCCAGAACTGTAAATGGCTAATCGGGGTTCGGAATATTGTAGGTAGGTAAGAATCCACTATCGGAAGGGGTCGGGGATCTTATACCCACGTATACCGTGCCATGTCCGCTTTACCCTGAAAGCGGACATTTGCAGCGCACTCGCTCATGTCCGTTTTGGGCCAATAGCGGACATTCACATCCGCCTTCTCGATTCATCAATAAACACAGGCGAGCGGGGCAGAACGATCCTGAACTCGGTAAATTCCCCGGGCTGTGTATCGACGTCTATAGACCCGCCATGTTGCTTGACGATGATATCGTGACTGATGGAGAGCCCAAGACCGGTTCCTTCTCCGGCCGGCTTAGTCGTGAAGAATGGATTGAACAGCTTGCCCCTCACCTCGGGCGGAATGCCGGTACCGTTGTCGCGGATCCTGATTTCGACGCTGTCGCCGAGGTTTTTGGTGGTGGCAGCAGGGTAGGCTCGTAGTTGCCCCCGTTTGCTTCCGCTCTACGCTTCGTCGCCGCGTAGAAGCCGTTGGAAATCAGATTAAGCAGCGCTCGCATAATCTCCTGCGGGAACAGATCAACCTCGCCGGCGGCCGGATCCAAAGACCTTTCCAGCGTGATATTGAAGCCCTGCCTCTCGGCCCGCGCCCCATGATAGGCGAGATTAAGGCTCTCCTCGACAAGGGCGTTGATGTCCACCAGCCGATGCTCGCCGGAGCCCTGACGCGAATGCAACAACATGTTCTTGACGATGGCGTCGGCACGCTTGCCGTGCTGCACAACTTTGTCGAGATTCCCCCGTAAAGTGTGCATCAGTTCGGTAATCTCACTGTGCCTCTTTTCGTTGAGACTTACGTCCGTGAGGGCTTCCTGCAACTCATCAATCAGTTCGGCAGAGACTACTGAGAAATTGTTGACGAAATTGAGCGGGT
>DAHUXA010000219.1 GCA_027307405.1 Hyphomicrobiales bacterium
TGGCAGCCTCCAGTCCGATGATATTACAAGCCGCCAACAGCGGCGGGGTCACGCGCTTCGAACGCAATGATGACGCGCAGGCCTTTTTGTTTGACCCATTCCTGCAGGTGGCACAGCTTGACTTGAAGCTTGCGCAGCTCGGCTTCATAAGCTTTGCGCTTCATGTTGCCCCGGCTCTTGTCGTCTTTCTTGGAATTTTTGCTCGTCAATTTGGCCATCAATATGGTTCGCGCTTGTCGAGGAGGCGACGGAAAGCCATTCAGACCATCGAACGGCAGGCGCTTGTTGACTTAAGTCAAAACTTGTCGGGTTATGATTTTCTAAAAGAAAGCCCAGAAGCGTTCTATAAAGCAAGGTGATTTTGGTGCAGTCGATCGACCGCGTCTGTCTTTTGGAGGACGAGCAATGAACACGAAAGCTGACGATCTCCTGCCGAGTGCGGAAGAGTGCAGTAAGAGAATGGCCGTCGCCGAAGCCGAAAAAGCGTCGGAATATATGCGCAAGCAGGCAGTCGTGGAGGCCGAAAAGAAGGCATTGCTCGACAAGCTCAAGGGGGCGTCGGGAGTATCCGATGACGAGCGGCTAAAGCGCGCGGCTGCGATCGTCAACAGGGCGGTCAATAACGGTCTCACTGAAATAGAAGTTGGCCGCTTTCCAAATACGCTGTTCACGGATCATGGCCGTGCCATTAACCAGCAAGAAGCAGGCTGGGAAGAAACGCTAACAGGATTGCCCAAAGAGCTCTATGAATTTTGGAAGAAACATATGCAGGCGCGAGGGTATCGCCTGAAAGTTCAAATCGTCGATTGGCCAGGCGGAATGCCGGGCGACATCGGCATGTCGTTAAGCTGGGGCAAAAAATAGCACCGCTCGACGCAGCGCGTTTCCCATCAACGTTTTCTGAGCGCGATCAGGCTACCGATCGAACAAGTATGGTGATCACGGCCATACTAGTCGATAATGTGATAGCCGCCATCGATGTACAGCGTTTCGCCGGTGATGAGGCGTGCTGCGTCGTGCGCAAGAAAAGCCGTGGCAACGCCCACATCGTCGATGCTGACCAGACTGCGTGCCGGCGCCTTCGCCTTCGCCTTGTCGAGCAATGCATCAAACTCGGGAATTCCCGATGCAGCCCTCGTCGCAAGCGGCCCGGGAGATATCGCGTGCACGCGAATGCCCTTCGGGCCAAGTTCCGCCGCGAGATAGCGCACCGCGCATTCAAGCGCGGCTTTGGCAACGCCCATGATGTTGTAGTTCTTAACGACCATCTGGCTGCCGTAATACGACATCGTGAATAGCGTCCCGCCCTTGCGCATCAATGGCTCCGCCAGATGTGCCATGCGAATGAATGTCCAGCAGGACACATCCATCGTGGTGGCAAAGCCCTCTCGCGAGACATCCACCACGCGGCCTTGAAGCGCTTCCTTTGGCGAAAAGGCGATGGAGTGGACGACAAAATCGAGTTTACCCCACTCTTTGCTGATCCGCTCAAAGACAGCTTCCATCTGTCCGGGCTTATTGACATCGAGTGGCATGACGATCGGTGCTTCGAGTGCGCGGGCGAGGGGCTCAACATATTTTTTGGCTTTGTCGTTCACGTATGTCACGGCCACCTCGGCGCCGAGCGCCCGGAACGCTTTCGCGCATCCCCAGGCAATCGAGTTTTCGTTGGCAATGCCGACGATCAGGCCCTTCTTGCCTTCGAGCAGCTTGGCTTTCGCGACAGGAAGCATGACAGAGCCCTTTTTGTTTTCGGATGTGGTCATGTGTGTTTCGACGTAACGGTCGGCAATTTGCTTGATTGCGCGAAAGGCTTGCCGCCGATCTTTGGCGTCATCGACGTGTGCGATTTCCCGACCGTTGATTTTAAGATGGCCTTCGCCCCAAGGGGCGACATCGATCTGCAATTGATCGTCGCCAAGGGTTGCGACAAATTGCTGCACAGTGGCGCCTTTTCCGACGGCCAATGAGTCGTCCGTTTTCCATTCGAGGATTTTGGAAGCCATCTTTGCCGCCTTGTCGGAACAAGGAATGAAACTGCGCGCAAACGATACTTGCCCTTTGTGCGGCACATTTTGATGTAGAGCAAAGAGTCACACTCACACCGTCCCGCGGGCGGGCACAAGGCGGTGCTTCTATTTTACGACCTCAGTCTGTACTGAACGGGCCGGCCGATACAGTCCCTCTCTGGTCAGGCGGAAGGCTGCGCACTACGACTTGCAACCGGCAGGCTTCGTCCTCCAACCCGATCCAGCGCAGCTTGCGAATTAATTGCGCCCAATCCTGCGGCACTCCTTTTACAGCTTCATTTTGCATGTCATGCGCCCGCTCCATTGCGCCCTCCTGTTGCGCAGGGTGATTGTTTTATGTGGGTGGCACTCACGTGCTAGCGGTCGGCCACCCATTGCCCAATGACTTCGCGAGTTTTTGCGTCATCTGTTGAGCTTCCTCGACCACCCGGCGGCTATCGTCGGCGGCCATCTGCATCCGCTGGGAAGCGCATTTCGTGCAGACCTCAAGCGCTTCCGGGATGGTTTTGGTCCCGCTCAGCTTGTTCGCCATATCGGACCACAGGGAGAGTTCCGATTGCATGCGATCAAGCCAGGTGCGGCTCATCTGTTCGTAAGATTCCAAAACCGCCTTTTGCAATGACATCGCTGCGTCGGTGCGCTCTTGACCCCAATTGAGAAGAAATGAAGGTGGCACCCCTTTGGCAGCGGAACTTGCAGAACCCACTGTCTCTTTGCTGGCCATAACACGATACCTCTCAGTTTGCCTTGCCGATTTCTCTTTTTAAGATCGGCCATCACAATTTTGGATTCATTGACTTGTATCAATGGGCAGCGAGTTTTTGGGCGCCAAATGGGCGCTCAAAAAGCACACCGGTCGGCAGGTGGGCGGGTTAGGGTTCTGAAAAAATGGCCTTCAGGAATGCCGAGTAAGGCGGTTTGAACGGCCGCCTTTGTGGCAGTGTGCCTGTGGTCGGGTAGCAAAAAGGAGCGAACGATGGCATCGGCGGAAAAAGTACCAGCCGCTAAAGAAACAAACGTCACGCCGTTTGGCATGTTCGCGCCGGCGATGGAGTACATGATCGATGCGGCCCAGCGCAGCGTTCTGTTTTGGGATGTCATGCGTCAGCGCGGTAATCAATACCGCGAACACTTGGCCGAAACTGTTCCGCACGTGCTCGACTATAAAGCGGAACTGGTCGTCGACGGACGCACGCTTGAACGGCCGGTGAACTATCTTCTCGTGCGCATCATTCCGCCGGCGGGCGTTGAGATCAATCCGAAATTGCGGCCGTTTGTCATCGTAGACCCGCGTGCCGGGCACGGCCCCGGTATTGGTGGCTTCAAGGCCGACAGTGAAATCGGCGTTGCCATGAAGGCCGGCCATCCTTGCTATTTCGTAGGCTTCCTTCCGGATCCGGTTCCGGGGCAGACCATTGAAGACATCGCCCGCGCCGAAGCGATTTTTATTGAAAAGGTCACGGCTGCGCATCCGCAGGCCAGCGGCAAGCCATGTGTGATCGGAAATTGCCAGGCCGGATGGGCAGTCATGATGCTGGCCGCCATTCGCCCGGAATTGTTCGGCCCCATCATCATTGCCGGGTCGCCTCTTTCATATTGGGCGGGCGTGCGCGGCAAAAATCCGATGCGTTATTCCGGCGGGCTGCTGGGCGGCAGCTGGCTAACCGCGCTTGCAGGCGACCTTGGCCATGGCAAGTTCGATGGCGCCTGGCTGGTGCAGAATTTCGAGAACCAGAACCCGGCGAATACGCTTTGGACCAAGCAATACAATCTCTACTCGAAAATCGACACGGAAGCTCCGCGCTATCTGGGGTTCGAGAAGTGGTGGGGAGGGCACGTCAACCTGAACGCGGAGGAGATCCAGTTCATTGTCGACGAACTGTTCGTCGGCAATAACCTCGCCGCGGGACGAATTCAAACATCGGACGGCACCACGCTCGACCTCCGCAACATTCGCTCCCCAATCGTTGTTTTCTGCTCAAAGGGCGACAACGTCACCCCGCCGCAACAGGCACTTGATTGGATTCTCGACCTGTATGAGAACGTCGACGACATCCGGTCCTACGGACAGACCATCGTCTACACCATTCATGAATCGGTTGGTCACCTTGGCATCTTCGTTTCCGGTGGCGTCGCCAAAAAAGAACACGGAGAGTTTTCGAGCAATATCGACCTGATCGATACCCTGCCGCCCGGCCTCTATGAGGCGATCTTCGAGAACAAGGCCGGGGACACAGCCAACCCGGATCTCGCGAGCGGAAATTGGGTCATGCGGTGCGAGATGAGAACGCTCGACGACATTCGCGCACTTGGCGGCAACGATCTCGCTGACGAGCGCCGCTTCGCAACGGCTGCGCGCGTCTCCGAAATTAACCTTTCCCTCTACCGCACCTTTATGCAGCCGATGCTGCGTGCGCTGGTCAACGCGCCGGTGGCGGATTGGATGCGTCAAGTCCATCCCCTGCGCCTGCAATATGAGATCTTCTCAGATCAAAATCCGGCGATGGCTTCGGTTGCGGCGCTTGCTGAACAGGTGCGCGAGAACCGAAAAAGCCTGGCTGGCGACAATCCATTTGTCGCCATGCAAGAGAAATTCTCCGACCAGATCGTTGCTGCGTTCGAC
>DAHUXA010000021.1 GCA_027307405.1 Hyphomicrobiales bacterium
GCCGAGACCTGCACCGATCACTGCGCCACACAACACCGCCAGTTCACCGGTGCCCGGCACATAGTGAATCTGCAGATATTCGGAAAAAACAGCGTTACCCGCGAGATACGAAATGAAACCGAAGCTCGCCGCCGCGATCATCACGGGCACGATCGCCAAGCCGTCTAGGCCATCAGTTAGGTTTACAGCGTTTCCCGCAGCGACGATGACGAAGGCGCCGAGCAACACAAAAGCCCAGCCAATATTGAATACCAGCTCCTTGAAGAATGGGAAAACTAGCGATGTTGCAATTGGCCCGCGGCCAAGCTGCATAAGGGCGGTGCAGGCCGCGACCGCGACCACCGCCTCGATGATCAAGCGCGTTTGCCCAGCAATGCCGGCGTGTGTCTGTTTGGTTATCTTCAGATAATCGTCGTAGAAGCCGATCAGTCCGAAAGAGAGCGTCACCCCAAGTACCACCCACACGTACGGGCTCTTCGGGTTCGCCCAAAGAAGCGTCGATACCAGCAATCCAGACAAGATCATCAGGCCGCCCATCGTCGGCGTGCCCTTCTTTGTCACCAGATGCGAGCGCGGGCCGTCGTCGCGAATGGGTTGGCCTTTGCCCTGCTTGATGCGCAGCTTATCTATGATTGGCCCGCCGAACAGGAAGACGAATACAAGGGCCGTGACGATAGCGCCGCCGGTCCGAAAGGTGATGTAGCGAAAGACATTGAAAAAAGAGACTTTGTCAGAAAGCTCGGTCAGCCAGTAAAACATTGGGTCGAACCCTGAATATTCACCCCTGCGCAGGCAACTGGTCGAGCGCTGCCTGCTTGGGGAATTGCCGTTCTAGCGCCCTGACGATCGGGCCCATTTTCGAACCGAGCGAACCCTTCACCATCACCGCGTCGTCCGCTCGAATGGCGCTCACAACCATTGGCTCGAGCCCCGCCGCAGTCTCGGAATAGCCGCCCCGGGCGCGCGAGGGAAGGGCCTCCCACAGGGCACGCATCAGCGGTCCGGAACAAAACACGAGGTCGACGTTGGCTGCCTCAATTGCTTTGGCGAGCGCACGGTGCAATTCGGCGGCCGTTGGTCCTAACTCAAGCATGTCGCCAAGCACCGCAATGCGACGGCCGCGCTGGCCGACCGGCACTTGGCCAAGAAGGGCAATTGCGGCCTGCATGGAAGCGGGATTGGCATTGTAACTTTCGTCAATCAGCAGCGCGTTACCGCCAGGAACTGTCAATACTGTCCGCGTGCCGCGGCCGCTGGCGGGTCTAAGGTTGTTGAGCGCAAGTGCTGCCAAGGCGAGATCCGCCCCGACGAGCGAGACCGCAGTCAGAACCGCGAGCGAGTTGAGAACGAGATGTCGGCCGGGCGCGCCGAGCTTATAGGTGACGGTCTGCCCCAAAATGCGCGCCTCGACGGTCGAGCAATCGGCCTGCAATGAAAGGCGAAGTAACAGTGCGTCAGCGTCTTTGTGTTCTCCGAAGGAGACCACGCGTTCGATGCGTGCGGCCTTGGCGGCGGCAGCGAGCCTCGAAAACTGCGCGTTGTCCCGATTAAGAACAGCGGCGCCGCCTGGCCCGACCCCGGCAAAAATTTCTGCCTTGGCATCAGCGATCTTCTCGAGCGAGCCAAAGTATTCAAGGTGCACTGGCTCAATTCCGGTAATAATGGCCACATGCGGACGTGCCAGCTTTGTGAGAGGAGTGATTTCTCCGGCATGGTTCATGCCGATTTCGAGAACAGCGTATTTCGTACTTGCCGGACAACGCGCGAGCGACAGCGGAACGCCCCAATGATTATTGTAAGACGCAACGGAAGCATGCGTTTCGCCGTCGGTGGAGAGCGCCAGCCGCAACGCTTCTTTCGTTCCAGTCTTTCCAACCGATCCGGTGACGGCGATGACGCCCGCCTCCGTACGCGCACGAGCTGCCCGCGCCAGATCCCGTAGAGCCTCGAGCACATCGGGCACAACCAGTAGCGGCGCACCGGCGAAACGATCACGCTGATCGCGCGCGACGACGGCGAGGCCGGCGCCTCCCTTCAGCGCACTGTCGACAAAGTCGTGGCCGTCGCGATTTTCGCCCTTGATGGCGAAGAACGCATCGCCTTTTCCCGACGTGCGACTATCGATGGAAATTCCATTCACGTCCGCCGGCAGAGCGCCGGCACGCTCGGCGCGCATGGCTGCAGCCATCGCATCGATGGTCCAGAGGGCGGTCATGCGACTTTGCCCTGCAAAGCCGCGGATACTGCTTCGTGGTCCGAGAACGGAATGATGCGCTCCCCGATAATTTGACCGGTCTCATGGCCCTTGCCGGCAATCAGCAGCACATCCCCAGCTGCCAGCTCCGCGATCGTTTTTCTAATCGCCTCCGCGCGGTCGCCAATTTCGGCGGCTCCCGGCGCATTGGCTAGAATAGCGGCCCGAATCGCGGCCGGGCTCTCGCTGCGCGGATTGTCGTCTGTGACGATGACGCGGTCCGCATTTTCCGCCGCGATCCGGCCCATGATCGGACGCTTGCCGGAATCCCGGTCGCCGCCCGCGCCAAACACCACAAAGAGTTTGCCGCTAGCGTAAGGCCGCAGGCTTTCGAGCGCCTTTTTGAGCGCGTCCGGCTTGTGGGCATAGTCGATGAATATCGGCGCATTGTTGTGCGTTCCGGCAAGTTCGAGCCTGCCTTTGGCGCCGGTGAGTTTTTCCAGTGCGGCGAAGACTAGTGCCGGCTCGGCCCCGGTTGCTATCGCAAGTCCCGCCGCAATGCCGGCATTCTGCACCTGGAAAGCGCCAACTAGCGGCAGCTTGACTTTGTATGTGCGCCCACCGTGGGCGATTGTGACAATTTGTGCAAAGCCATCGATGGATCCACCAATGAGCTTGATATCATCGCCCCGTTCGCCGACCGAAATGATCCTTAAGCCGTGCTCTTTCGCTACTTCAATCACCTGACCTGCATAGCAATCATCAACGCCAACCACCGCTGTACCGCCCGGTGCGATCAAATTCTCGAATAGGCGGAGCTTCGCAGCCAGATAGGCTTCGATGGTTGGATGATAGTCGAGGTGATCGCGAGAGAGATTGGTGAAGGCACCGGCTGCAACGCGCACACCATCGAGCCGGTACTGGTCGAGCCCATGGGATGACGCCTCGAGCGCGAGATGAGTGACCCCTTCGTCCGCTAATTGATCCAACGTCCGATGTAGCTCGACCGGATCAGGCGTCGTCAATGAACCGTATCGCTCGTCTTTGGGCGACACCACGCCGACCGTACCAATGCTTGCCGCCTGATATCCGAGCACACTCCATATCTGCCGGGTGAATGCCGCGACTGATGTTTTTCCGCTCGTGCCAGTGACGGCGACGATTGTTTCCGGCTGGCGTGAAAAAAATTTCGCCGCCACAAGAGCGAGAGCGCGCCGTGAATTCTTCACGCGAATAAATGCGACGGCGTCAGACAATTCCGCGGGCCGCTGTTCGGCCACGACGGCGGCGGCGCCGGCATTTACAGCTTGCTTGGCGAAATGCGCGCCATCAGCTTTGGCGCCTGCAATGGCAACGAACAGGAAGCCAGGCTTCACCTTGCGGCTATCGGCGGTAACGCCGGTGGCGTCGATTGCGCCCAGGCGCGAGTCGATCGCCGCTTCTGGCAGAAGATCGCGCAGTTTCACCGCGGTTCCTTCGCGCTCACCAGCAGCAACTGGTCGGCCTTCGGTAGATCGAAGCGCGGTGGAATGTCGAGTAATGGGGCAACTCGCTCGATCACTTGAGCGCCAACGGGCACCGCGTTCCAGCCAGAAGTAGCGAAGCCATTGGTCTCGGGTAGCCCCTGCGGTTCGTCTAGCATGATCAACAACTGATAGCGCGGCTTGTCGGCGGGCAATATGGCTGTGAAACTGGTCAAGACTTTGGTCTTGGAATAGCGTCCGCCGACGACTTTTTCCGACGTGCCGGTCTTGCCGCCAACATAGTAGCCTGGGACATTGGCGCGCGTCGCGGTGCCTTTTTCGACGTTCAAACGCATCAAATAGCGCATTTTTTCTGCCGTTTCAGGTTTGATAACCCGTTGCGCCAGACGGTCGGCCTCGCCCCGGTCGCGCTTGAGGAAAGTCGGCGGGATCATTTTCCCGCCATTGACCAGCGCGGAAATGCCCATCACCGCTTGCAGGGGAGCCACCGAAAGCCCGTGTCCAAAGGCAATGGTGACCGTGTTGAGTTCGCCCCAATGCTTGGGGACCAATGGGTCCGCGCTTTCCGGCAACTCCGTGCGCAATCGATCCAATTGGCCGAGCTTCTTCAGAAACGCCTTGTGGTACTCAACGCCTAGCGCAAGCGCCATCCGCGCCGTGCCGATATTCGAGGAATATGTAAAGATTTCCGGAACCGACAATACGCGCTTCTGCGCGTGGAAATCGTGAATCTCGAACTTGCCGTATCGCAGCGGCAGGCGCGCGTCGAAAGAAGATGAAAGTGAGACTCGACCACTATCGAGCGCCATCCCTAGTGTAAGCGCTTTGAAGGTTGAACCCATTTCGTAGACGCCGGTGGTCAGGCGGTTAAGTCTGTTTGGGTCATTGGCCTCACGCGGATTATTCGGATCAAAGTCCGGCTCCGAAACCATAGCGATGATCTCGCCGGTATTGACGTCGGCAATTACACCGGCCGAAGCCTTGGCCTTATATTTTTCGCGCGCGGCGATAAGCTCTTCGCGCAACGCGTATTGCACGCGCAAGTCGACTGCAAGGTTGACCGGCCGCTGGAGCTGATCCGTGGCAAGTCCTGCCATATGCAAAGCGGCGAGACCCTGACCGTCGAGCCACTTTTCAATACCGGCGATACCCTGGTTGTCGATATTCACGTGGCCAATCTCGTGTGAGACAACCGCGCCGTTTGGATAGATGCGTTTGTTTTCGGTCAGGAATCCTACGCCGGGAATTCCAAGCCGATGAATCTCCTGTTGCTGGGCTGGCGTGATCTCACGCTTGAGCCAAACGAAACCGCGCTTTGACGACAGGCGTTCGCGAACCTCGTTTGCGTCCAGATCGGGGAGCACTGCAGTGAGCAACTCAACTGCTTCGTCTACATCGATGATCTTGCGCGGCTCGGCGAATAGCGACGGCGTCTTGATGTCAGTGGCCAGGATTTCGCCATTGCGGTCGAGAATATCCGGGCGCGCAGTCGCGACTGCGTCTTGCGCAACGCTGCGGCGTCCGCCGTGGCCTTCACTAACCGTTGCGAACATCACCAGGCGGAGTGCAATGACCGAAAAGATTCCGGCGAACGCAACAATGGCAAGGCCAAGCCGCGCCTTGGCCTTCACATTGCGGTCAACGTCGTGCCCGTAGAGCAGCAAGCGCAGAACGCGCTGCCATCGGCTTTCCAGTTTCTTTTTCGTCACGTGCTCTATGGTCATCGCGGCACGGACGGCGGCACACTGCCGGTGGTATCGGGTACGGGTGCGAGCATGGCGCCGATCGGATCGTTGCCGGGTGATGGAACGACGGGCCGTGGGCGCTCCGGTAATCGCTCGAAGTTATCGAATTGGCTCGATTTGACAGGCTGTAGAGCCAGATGACGGTCGGCCAGCCCTTGTACGCGGCCGGGCGTATCGAGCTTGGCCCATTCGGCCCGCAGGCTGGCGATAGCGTTGCGCTCGCGGCGCAATTCGCCCCGCAACTTGGCCACGCGTTCGGCCTGAAGGGTGGAATCGAACTTGATCTTGTACACAAAAGACGCCGCCAGGATCAGCGCGCCGATCACCAGGATATTGAGCAGGCGCATGGTTCACCGGCCCTTCAATACATCGGCGAGCGAGGGCAGCCGGGGCAGCAAGCCTGGCGGCAGGCCAGCGCGGGCCGGGGCCTCGGTGCGCTCGGCAGCACGCAATTTGGCCGAACGGGAGCGCGGGTTGCGAGCAGTCTCATCATCATCGGCGGTCACAGGACGCTTCGTGACCGCCCGGAAAGTTGGCACTGCACGTTTGATTTCCGGCGCGTGGCGCGAGCCGCGGCGACTCTCGCCGCGGTCGGCAAGGAATGCCTTGACGATACGGTCCTCGAGCGAGTGGAACGACACCACCACGAGTCGTCCGCCGGCCTTAAGGACGCGCTCGGCGGCTTGAAGCGCGCCGGCCAACTCACCCAGTTCATCGTTCAAGAAGATACGGAGTGCCTGGAACGTGCGCGTCGCTGGATGGATGTCGCCGGGACGAGACCGCACGACCAAAGCAACAGTCTCTGCGAGCTTGCGGGTGGTTTCAATCGGCGCGCCGGCACGCGTCTTGAGAATGGCACGCGCGACGGCACGCGAATGCCGCTCCTCGCCAAGGGTAAAGATGATATCGGCGAGATCCCGCTCGCTGGCTGTGTTGACTACGTCGGCAGCGCTGGCGCCCTCGCCGCTCATGCGCATGTCGAGCGGTCCATCCAGACGAAACGAAAAACCGCGCCCGGCGGTATCGAGTTGCATCGAAGAGACGCCGAGATCAAGCACAACGCCATCAACGACGTTGTATCCCGCCTCGCGCGCGATCGCGTCGAGATTGGAAAAGCGATCTTCAGCAAGGACCAAGCGACCTTTCGCCTGCTCAACCAGGTCGGCTCCGCGCGCGATCGCGCTTTGGTCACGGTCGATGGCAATGACTTTGCAATTGGCGGCCGCGAGGATGGCTCGCGTATAGCCGCCGGCACCAAAGGTGCCATCGATGTAGACGCCGCCGTCGCGCACATTGAGAAATTCGATCGCGGGGCGGCCGAGCACGGGAATGTGGAGGGCCGGTCCGCCAGCGACAGCCGAGCCGCCGCCGCCCGCCGTCATTCCCGTGCTCCTGGCGCTTTGGGCGCCGCCACCTGGGAACTCAGCTCTCCTTTGAGCGCGCGCACCTTTCTGGTGGCCTCCGCGAGCTCGCCGTGGAAGCGGCCGGGTTCCCAGATCTGAAACTTGTGACCAAGACCGACAAACGTGACCGTTTCTGAAATCTCTGCATGACGCTTGAGGTTTTCGCCCAACACCACCCGCCCCTCGCCGTCGATCTTCAGTGTTTCGCTGGTCCCAAACAGCGCCAGCGCCAACTGTTCGCGCTGGTCCGAAAACGGGGCATAGCGCCCCATCAAGGCCTCGATCTCCACCATCAGCGCATTTCCGCCGGCGTCGATCGCGGGGCGATCCATGGCCGGATAGCAATAAAGGCCCTCGAAACCGTCGCGGCGCAGCGCCGAACGAAACGGGCCAGGGATCGAGACCCGCCCCTTGGAGTCGAGCCGCAGCGTGAAATTCCCCACGAAGCGGTTCATACCCCCCACTCCATACCGACTGGACGCCACCAGGGACGCTCTGGAAGCACCCCCTAAAAATGCGCGGGAAGCCTGGCTTTCGACTCCGGCTCGCGCTTGACAGGGTGATGTCCCGTATTGGGAAACTGTGGGATATCATGGGATTAGATGGGCGTCAAGAAATCGGCCCCAGATCCTCCCGGAGTCGGGTTGCGGTGGGTCAATGCCATTAACGGCGGTTAAACTTAAAGAAACGTTGCCGAATCCCGGGCGGGCCGGGCGCGGGGAAAGCCATGTGGATTGGGCTGTTCAGCGACATTCACGCCAATCGCGAAGCTCTCGAGGCAAGCCTTGATCATGCGCGCCGCGCCGGCATCAGCCGCTTCATTTTCCTCGGCGACTATGTCGGTTACGGCGCCGATCCCGCTTTTGCGGTGGACACGGTGATGCGCGAAGTCGAGGCCGGCGCAGTGGCGCTGCTCGGTAATCACGACGCCGCCATATTTAGTGGCACGGGCGGCATGAATTCGGTCGCAGCAGAAGCGATCGACTGGACGCGGCCCAAGCTCGACGTCACGCAGCGCGAATTCCTCACACAGCTGCCGTTGACCTTCGAGGACAGCAACAGATTATTCGTCCACGCCAGCGCGCACGCGCCAGAGCGCTGGGAATACATCACCAGTGTTCAGAGCGCCTCCCGCAGCTTCATGGCTACACGCGCGCAGGCAACGTTCTGCGGCCACGTGCACGTGCCCGAACTCTTCCATCTATCGCCAACCGGCAAACTCGCAGGGTTCCAGCCGGTGCAGGCGGTGGAAATCCCTCTGCGCGCGCCCCGGCGATGGCTTGCGGTGATTGGCTCAGTCGGCCAGCCGCGCGATTACAATCCAACCGCCTGCTATGGCGCGCTCGATAACGAACGTAACGCGCTGACCTACGTGCGCGTGCCTTATGACAACGAAACGGCCGCACGCAAGGTGCGCGAAGCCGGGCTGCCGGAAATCTTGAGCCATCGCTTGATCGAGGGGGCTTGAGCCGTGGATCCACGCAAGCTCGAAGCTGGACAACTCGTTGACGGCTTTTGTCTCGTAGAGCCGCTACAAGCGGGCGGCATGGCGAATTTCTGGCGTGTAACGCGCAGCGGCAACGATCTGCCCATGCTGATGAAGATTCCGCTGTTGCGGGCCGGTGAAGACCCGCTCACGATAATTGGCTACGAGGTCGAGCAGATGATCCTGCCGCGCCTTTCGGGCCCACACGTGCCACGTTTTGTGGCGGCCGGCGATTTCGAGCGGCCTTATATCGTGATGGAATTGATCGTTGGTCCCACAGTGAAATCGCTGTTGGAGAAAGCGCCGCTACCACCGGATGAGGTTGCAGCGATTGGCGCGAAGGTCGCTTTCGCCCTGCACGATATCCACCGCCAGCACGTCATCCATCTCGATCTCAAGCCGAGTAACGTGATCTTGCGCGGGAACGATGCCGTGCTGATCGATTTTGGGCTGTCGCGACACGATCAATTACCCGATTTGGTGCGAGAAGAAGCAGAAGGCCCGGTCGGAACTGGCGCATATGTCGCGCCCGAGCAGGTGCTGGGCGAACGAAGTGACCCGCGCAGTGACCTTTTTGCCCTCGGCGTGATCCTGTATTTTTTGGCGACCGGCGAGCGTCCGTTTGGCGAACCGCAACGTGCCGAGAATTGGCGGCTGCGGCTGTGGCGGGACCCGACGCCGCCGCGCGGTCTCAATGCCGCTGTCCCGCCCTGGCTGCAGGAGGTCATCCTGCGCTGCCTGGAGGTTAATCCGGAGGAGCGCTATGCCACGGCGGCCCAGCTGGCCTTTGATCTCCAACATTCCGACCACGTCAATCTCACACAGCGTGCCGCGCGGACGCGGCGGGATGGCATTTTCAGCGTAGCCTGGCGGTGGTTGCGGCAGGCTCGCAGACCGCCACTACAGCAACGCCCTGCACTGACCAGTCATCTCGCGGCTGCACCGATTGTGCTGGTCGCAATCGATCTCGAGCCCGGGCATGAACCGCTAAGCCAGGCGCTCGCGCTTGCAGTGCGTCGTGTGCTCGCGACAGAGCCAAACGCGCGGCTTGCCTGTATCAACGTGCTGAAAATCGCTCGTCTTACACTCGATGAGCTCGAGGACACGCAGGGGCGGAATCCTCATCTCGGTCGCCTTATCGAGCTCAAACACTGGGCGCGATCCATTCCAGTGACGCCAGAGCGCGCTACTTATCACGTACTCGAGTCAACCGACCCAGCCGGCCAACTCATCGACTATGCCCAACATAACCGCGTCGACCATATTGTGATCGGTGCACGCGGAAGCTCCAAGCTGCGCCGCTATCTTGGCAGCGTATCCGCGCGTGTTGTCGCTGAAGCGCCTTGCACTGTGACCGTTGTGCGTCCGCCAGGTCATCCGCCCCCATGAACGGTGTCGACGGGGAGCCGCTTAGTCGAATTCTAAGTCGACGTCAGCGCTCGGCCCACATGGAACCGGCGAGGAATGCGGCCGGAGCGGCGACGCTCGCGCCGCATTCGTATGTTTGACAAGCCTTGCTTTTTTAATCGCACGCGGTGAATTATGCCGCCCCCTCCCACCACCGGTTTGGTCCGGCCATGTCAATATTTTCGCCGGATTCCTTCATTGTCGCCGACGTTGCACCCTCGCCCAATTTTGACGAGCGCAAGGGCGTACGTTCGCCAGATATGATCTTGCTGCACTATACCGGCATGCAGACCGGCGAGGCCGCATTAGAGCGACTGACGGCTCCGGCGAGCAAAGTTTCGTGCCACTACGTGGTATTCGAGGATGGCCGCATCACACAGTGCGTGCCGGAGGAGAGACGCGCTTGGCACGCCGGTGAATCGTCATGGGCTGGCGAGACCGACATCAATTCGCGCTCGATTGGGATCGAAATCGTCAATCCTGGGCACGAGTTCGGCTATAGAGATTTTCCACTGCGGCAGGTTGCGGCTGTCATCTCGCTGTGCAAATCGATCGTTACCCGTCGCGGACCGATCAGCGCTGACCGGATTCTCGCACATTCCGATGTCGCACCCGCTCGAAAGCAGGATCCGGGCGAGAAATTCCCGTGGGGTCTGCTGAGCGAATCGGGTATCGGCCACTGGGTCCGTGCCGCACCGCTCGATCTCGAAGGAATGGGGTTCAAGCCTGGCGACCGCGGTGATGCGGTTATCCGTCTTCAGCGCGCCCTGCGCTCATATGGCTACGGTCTCAAGGAAAGCGGGATTTATGATGAGCCAACGCGCGAGGTCATCGCGGCCTTTCAGCGTCATTTTCGGCAGACGCGCGTCGACGGTATCGCGGACCCGTCCACCCTCCTGACATTGCGCGCGCTCATTGAGACGCGGCCAGCACCACGTGCCTGATGACCCAAGCGATTTTTTAAGGCTGTCCGGCAACAAACCTTGACGCGGGGGCGTGCGATCCCCATTGCTATCTCGTCAGTCGGCCGGACGGCCGCTCCGCGCCAATGCCGAAAGGTGGCCGGGGAGGAAAGTCCGGGCTCCATGGACGAACGGTGCCGGATAACGTCCGGCGGGGATTAAACCCCAGGGATAGTGCCACAGAGAACAGACCGCCTCGGCGCGTTGCGTTTAGCCGCGGCAAGGGTGAAACGGTGCGGTAAGAGCGCACCGCGTTTTCGGCGACGAAAACGGCACGGCAAACCCCACCGGGAGCAAGACCGAATAGGAATGACGTTGGGGCGAAAGCCTCAGGTCTGTCCGGACCTGTCATTCGGGTAGGTTGCTTGATGCGCCGGGCAACCGGCGTACAAGAGGAATGGTCGTCACGTCTGCGGTTCGCGCCGCAGGCCATACAGAACCCGGCTTACAGGCCGGCTGATGCGTTCTAAGGGGGCTCGGCGGTAAAACCACCGGGCCCCCACCAATTTTTGAACCCTGCTACTGAGATAGCACGCCGGCCTTCTTGATGATGGGCACCCATTTGTCGATCTCGGAAATGAGATGGGCGCGGAGCACTTCTGGGCGCGCCCGTTCCGGCGCGACAGTCTCGGCGCCCGACTGCGCCAGTCGCTCCTTCACCTCGGGATCCTGCAAAGCTTTTTGGAGTGCGCCCGAAAGTCTGTCGATAACAGGTTTCGGCGTGCCCTTTGGCGCATACATTGCATACCAGACCACCATCTGGAATCCCGGCAATCCGGATTCCGACACGGTCGGCAGATCGGCGGCCACCTTGAGCCGCTGCGGCGTCGTGGCGGCGTACGCCTTGATCAAACCAGCCTTCGCGGGCTGCAAAACGTTGAGCGTCTGATCACACATGAAATCGAGATGGCCGCCCATCAGATCGTTGAGAGCGGGAGCAGTGCCTTTGTAGGGCGCGCCGCTGACCGTGGCGTCAATCGCGTGTAAGAAAAGCAGACTACACAGATGCGAGGCCGAGCCAACGCCGGCAAATCCGTGCGTCATCTTTTCCGTGTTGGCTTTCACATAGGCGACAAATTCCTTGAAATTGTTCGCGGGAAAATCCTTGCGAGCGACGAAGGCCATCGGCGATTCTGCGACCAAACCGGTTGGCTCGAAATCTTTCACCGGGTCGTAGCGTAAATGCGGATAGAACGCGACATTGGCGGCATGGCTGACGTGCATCAGCAACAGCGAGTGGCCATCGGGCAACGAGGCCGCGACCTTGGCGGTGCCGATGGTGCCGCCGGCGCCGCTCGTATTCTCGACAACGAATTGCTGATCAAGAGCTTTACTCATGCCGTGCGCAAGAATGCGCGCGATGACGTCGGCGGGACCACCGGCGGCGAATGGCACCGTGACCATCACGGGTTTTGATGAAAATTCCTGCGCGGCAGCGTCTCCAACAAACGTGCACGCAAGCCAAAAACACAACACACTCAATATTCGATGCATCGAACGTGACTCCCACTTCGCAATGTCTGGTGATTTAGCGCCGAGCATCTAGACGTCAGCCAAAGCAGCCGTCCAGAAAAAGCAGCAGGCAATACGCGTCAAATTTAGCCGAAGCTTTGGCTTTAAACGTCACGACGGCAGGCAACGCACTAGTACCCTGACGACATTTATCCTGCACAAAGCGTCAAAGATGTCGTCGTCGACGCCAACAATAGCCCGGGACTGCACCCCACTTATTTCGTGTAGGCGTCGAGCATCGCCACACCATCGGCGCCGGCAGACGCGGCCCACTCTTTGGCGATGACGGCGCCGATTCTTGCCAGGCCAGATTCAAGTTGCGGACTTGGCGCAAGTACGACGATGCCGGCATTCTTTAGCTCATTGGTCTTCACCGTCATTTCCTCGACCGACATTTTCCAGCCGCGATCTTCGGCGGATTTCGCCGCTTCCGTCACCGCATTCTTTTCCATGTCTGAAAGGCGATTGAACGCAGCCTTGTTGGCGAAGACCATGTTGCGCGGCAGCCAAGCCTGCGTGTCGACGTAATGCGTCAGGTACTGTTCCGATTTCGATTGCACCCCGCTCGATGCCGACGTCATCATCACATCGACGCGGCCGGACGCAAACGCAGCGGGAAGATCGGGTACTTCAATCTGCGTCGGCTGCGCGCCCGCGAGTTCGGCGATTCGTTTTGTCATCACGTTATAGGTCCGGAATTTCAGCCCCTTGAGATCGTCAATCGATTTGATTTCCCGTTTGGCGTAAACGCCCTGCGGTGGCCACGGAACCGAAAACAAAAGGATCAATCCTTCCTTCGCGAGTTGCCTTTCGAGGTAGGGTTTCTGCGCATCATAGAGCTTGCGCGCGCCGTCATAGCCGGTTGCGAGAAAGGGAACCGAGTCGAGGCCGTAAACCGGTGCCTCGTCGGCAGCAAGCGAAATCAGGACTTCGCCAGCCGCCACCTTGCCATCGCCAACCGCCCGCTTGATTTCGGCGTGTTTGACCATCGTTCCGCCCGGATGGACGATGATCTTCAACGACCCGCCGGTGGCCCTATCCACATCAGTCGCAAATTGCACGACGTTTTTGGTGTGAAAGGCTCCTGCCGCATAATTCGTCGGCAAATCCCATTGAGTCTGTGCCGAAGAGCCGGCCCCACAAACGCGCAGGCGCATGCAAGGACCACACTAGTCCTTTTCATCGTAGCCCCCCGTCGTAGGTGGTCGGCCTATTTCTTGTAGGCCGCAATCACCGCTTCCCCGTCGGCGCCGGCTTTCTTGAGCCAGTCGGCCGTGAGCTGATCGCCTACCTTTTTCAAATCTGAATTTAGCTTATCGCTTGGCGGCATCACCTTCATGCCGTGCGACTTGAGTTGATCCAGATACCAACCGGCCTTGTCCTGCCACATCTTCCAGCCGCGCGTTTCAGCCGCGGCCGCCGCCTTAAGCAACGCCTCCTGTGTCGGCTTGTCGAGGGCATCAAATGTCGCTTTGTTGATGAAAGTTATGTTTTTCGGAATCCAGGCTTGCGTATCGTAGAAGTGTGTCATGGACTCCCAGGCTTTGCTGTCATAGCCAGTCGCCGCGGACGTCATGAACGAATTGATGACACCAGTCGCCAGCGCCTGGGGCAGCTCCGCAGCCTGCACCGTCAATACTTGCGCGCCGACCAGCTCGCCGATGCGCGCGGTGCCGACATTGTACGCGCGCCATTTAAGTCCCTTCATGTCATCGACCGAATTGAGGTCCTTCTTGGCGTAAATGCCCTGCGGCGCCCAAGGCACTGCAAACAACAACATCAACCCTTGTGACGCGAGCTTTTTCTCGATCGTGGGCTTCGAGGCCTGCCAGAGCTTCATGGATTCCGGATAGCTCGTCGCTAGAAATGGGATCACGTCGACGCCGTAAATGGGGTCTTCGTTCTCGTGCAGCGAAATTAGCACTTCGCCAATCTGCGCCTGCCCAGTCTGCACAGCGCGCTTGATTTCGGGCGCCTTGAACAAAGAGGCACCGGCATGAACGGTGATCTGCAATTTGTTGCCGGTTGCTGTCGCCACATCTTTGGCAAACAGCACAAGATTTTCGCTGTGCGGATTATCCGGCGGATAGGCAGCGGGCAAATTCCACTTTGTCTGCGCGAAACCAGGCTGCACCGACATCGCAGCCATTACCGTAGCGACGAGGACCAAACTCCGAAACGAGCTCATGAAACGCCCCTCTGCAACTGATTACCCAGGGAAAACCCAACGCGGTAGCACCATGACGATATCAGGAAATACCGTAATGATCGCCACTGCAACGACAAGAAGGAAGAAAAACGGCAACGATGCGCGCGCAACGGTGTTGGAATCCTTTCCGCTCATTGTTTGCAGCACGAACAGATTGAACCCGACTGGTGGCGATACCTCCGCCATTTCTACGACAAGTACGACGAAAATTCCAAACCAGACGAGGTCAAAACCTGCCTGTTTGATCATGGGGACCACGATCGACGTCGTGAGCACAATCATCGAAATGCCATCGAGCGCAGTGCCAAGCACGATGTACATCACTGTCAGTGCTGCTATCAGCGCGTAAGGGCTAAGATGGAAACTGTCGACCCAGGTCGCCAATGTCGCTGGAATGCCGGTATAGGCCATCGAGGTCGACATATATGAAGCGCCCGCCAAGATCAGCATGATCATACAGTTGACGCGGACCGTTCCCATCACGCTGGCCCAAAACGAATCCCAGGTGAGCGCATCGTGCCACCATGCAATTGCGAGCGACCCCATCACGCCCCAAGCCGCGCATTCAGTTGCAGTCGCCCAGCCCACCATCAATGAAAGGAAGACCAGTAGGATCAGCAACGTCAGCGGGATCAGTTGCCTGGATTCACGAAGTTTTTCTCGAAACGTCATCACGGGTTCGGCTGGCGGCGTTTTTTCCGGATGTGCCAGCGACCAGCCGGCGATGTAGCCGGAGTAAAGTACCATCACCAGAAAGCCTGGCAGGAATCCGGCAAGAAAAATCTGAATGATCGAAACGTTGGCCGCTACCGCGTAGACGACCATGGTAATTGACGGTGGGATTAGAATGCCAAGCGTACCTGCTCCGGCAAGCGAACCAAGCGACACCATTTCATCGTATCCGCGCTTTTTTAGCTCCGGCAGCGCGATCTTGGCGACCGTTGCGCACGTCGCCGCTGAGGAGCCCGACACCGAACCGAATATTCCGCAAGCGAGCACGTTCACGTGCATCAACCGGCCGGGGATTTTATTGAGCCATGGTGCAAGCCCGCGGAACATTTCATCCGATAGTTTGGTGCGGAACAGGATTTCACCCATCCATATGAACAGAGGCAATGCGGCGAGAGTCCACGAATTGCTGTTGCCCCAAATGGTGGTTGCAAGCACGGGGCCGGAGGGAATACCGCCGCCTATGAACTGCATGCCGACGTAACCGGTCGCCATCAGCGCCATTGCAATCCACACTCCGCCTGCAAGCAGGATCGTCAAAAAAACCAGCAGCAGGGCCGAGATGCCAACCAGCTCGGTCATGTCAAACACCGCTTTGAATGGCTTGCTCAACGACCTCTTCGGCCGTTTGCGGTTTCGGCTTCTCGTAACGTGGCGGATTGCCGCGCACGACGTGAATGAACTCGTCGATAAATGCGATCAGCAGAATGAGCAGGCCGCCGCTGTATCCGAGCTGCGGGATCCACAGGGGCACCGCCAATACACCTTGGGCCATGTCATGGAACCGCCAGGAATCGAATGTCAGCAGTACGGCGTAGTAGGTGAAAAAGGCCACAAAGAATCCACCGACCAGCAATGATGCGATTTCAATGACGTGGCGTGTGCGACCCTCCAACTGGTCGATCAAGAGTCCGACGCGGATCATTTCACCGTGACGAAAGGTGTATGCAAGCCCCAGAAACGACGTCGCCACCATGCACCACGAGACAAGATCGTCTCCGGCCGGGATATTCAGACCGAGAGGACGGCCGGCGGAAAGCAGCATCATCAACACGAAGATGGCCAGCAAAAAGCCACCGGCAGCGTACCCCGCGAAGAGATAAAGTTTGTCGAGCAAATTGCGTGTCATGCGGCCCCCGCGCATGATGGCGTTGGCAATGACCGCCAGGCAAGACTTTAGAGCGAGATCAAGCCGGATTTGTCAGGGGCGTCAGATCGGATCAACTCCCTTGGCCCTGAGTGTTGCTGCCGCCGCGGGCGCGGTCAGGAAGCGGATGAGTGCCTTCGCCACCTCCGGTTCCTTCGCGGACGCTCCCAGACCGGCGGCAAAGCCGATTTTCGTTTGCAACTCTTCCGGGATCGGGCCGACCATATCGACGCCGGGAACGTCGGAAATGCGGGTTGCCACGACAACGACCATGTCCGCTTCGCCACGCGCCACCACCTCGACCGTATCCTCTGCCTCCATCGGCTTGAGCTTGCCCTGCATCTCCGCCTTGATGCCCATGCGGTCGAGAAGACTTACGAAATAGATGCCGCTGGCGCCCCTGCCCGGATAGGCGACCGCCTTCGCCGCAAGCAACGTCCGTTTGAAGGCATCTACGGTTGCGATGTCCGGTTTCGCGGCGCCCGCGCGCACCGCCACACCAAGGCCGGAGCGGCCGATATCGGCGCGCGGACCGACGACCGTTCCGTCCTGGATGAGCGCATACGACATCGAAGCGCTCACCGGATTTGATCTTTTCCTTGACGTCAACCTTCACCCCGAAGCGCAGCTCGATCGTGTTGCCAGTCGACTTTTCAAACTGTGTGCACAGTTCGCGCACCGCGGCTTTGGCGCCATTGCCGCTCAGGACCTTGATTTCAACCGCTTCCGCGGCCGAAACCGTGACCAAGAGCGCGGCAGCGAAGGCGACCAATATTTTCATGGTGTCACTACTTTTTTCCCCGAGTTGATCTTAGCAGGCTTGTTTTGTCCCCGACAGGCCGCACATAGTGCGGTTCTCTTTTCACGTTCAACGCCATGTCGAGAAAAAAGCCACCACAACTCTGGGATTTCTGGATCGACCGCGGGGGTACTTTCACCGATGTGGTTGGTCGACGCCCTGACAACACGTTGGTGGCGCATAAGCTGCTGTCCGAAAACCCCGAGGCCTATGCCGACGCCGCCGTACAGGGCATTCGTGATTTGCTCGGACTGAAGGCCGGCGAAACAATCCCGCCTGGCCGCGTTGGCGCCGTGAAGATGGGCACCACCATCGCAACGAACGCCCTCCTCGAACGCAAGGGCGAGCGTACACTTTTACTGATCACCAAGGGTTTCCGTGACGCGCTCAAGATCGGCTATCAGGCACGCCCAAAAATTTTCGCCCGCCACATCATCAAGCCTGACATGCTTTACGAACGCGTCGCCGAAGTTGACGAGCGGGTGCGTGCCGACGGCACCGTGGAACGGGAGCCCAACCTGGCGGCGGTGCGTGTCGATCTGGAGGCTGCCAAGGCCGACGGTATTGAAGCGGTCGCAATCGTATTCATCCACGCCTACCGCTTTCCAAAACACGAGAAAAGCGTAGCCGCACTCGCGCGAGAAATGGGTTTCGCGCAGGTTTCGGTAAGTCATGAAGTGTCGCCGCTGATCAAGCTCGTCGGTCGCGGCGATACCACGGTGGTGGATGCCTATTTGTCACCGATCTTGCGCCGTTACGTTGCGGAAGTTGACAAGGATCTCGATGCAAGACGATCTGCTGCGCGACTGATGTTCATGATGTCGTCCGGCGGGCTGACGGCCGCCGAACTATTCCAGGGAAAGGACGCTATCCTGTCCGGCCCCGCGGGCGGGGTTGTCGGCATGGCAGAAACGGGACGGCAGGCGGGTCTCAGTCACCTGATTGGCTTCGACATGGGCGGCACATCGACCGACGTTTCCCATTTCGATGGCGAATACGAACGCGCCTTCGAAACAGAGGTCGCTGGTGTGCGCATGCGCGCTCCCATGATGCTCATTCATACGGTCGCTGCGGGAGGCGGCTCCATTCTGCACTTCGATGGCGCACGTTTCCGCGTCGGCCCCGACTCCGCCGGTGCCAATCCCGGGCCCAAGTGCTACCGCCGCGGCGGCCCGCTCGCGGTAACCGATGCGAACGTCATGGTCGGCAAGCTCATTCCCGATTTCTTTCCGAAGATTTTTGGTCCTTCGCAGAATCTTCCTCTCGACGCACATGCCGTGCGCAACGCCTTCACCGACATGGCGCAACAGGTCGGAGGTATCAAAGCCGAAGAGGTCGCTGACGGTTTTATCAAGATCGCGGTGGAGAACATGGCCAATGCGATCAAGAAGATTTCGGTGCAACGCGGATATGACATCACCCGCTACGCGCTCAACTGCTTCGGCGGCGCGGGCGGACAGCACGCTTGTCTGGTTGCCGACGCCCTGGGGATGACCCGCGTGCTCATGCATCCATTCTCTTCATTGCTATCTGCCTACGGTATGGGTCTGGCCGACATACGCGCAACACGCGAACAGGCTATCGAGCTGCCGTTCGGCGATAAAGCGCTGAAGGCCATCGCACGTATCGGCGCCGCCCTCGGCAAAGAGACGAAAGCCGAGGTTGCGGGCCAGGGTGTAATGACGGGCAAGATTAAAATATACGTACGGGCGCATATTCGTTATGCGGGCACCGACACCGCCCTGGTAGTAGCGGCCGGTAGTCCCGCGGCGATGAAACGCGCGTTCGAGAAAGCGCACAGGTCCCGTTTCGGTTTTATCGATCGTACAAAACAGATGGTGGTCGAAGCTGTATCGGTCGAGGCCGTCGGTGGCGGCGCTCGATTCAGCGAGAAGTCGGCAAGACGATCGCGCACCGCGTTGCCAAAACCAGCGCTGCGAACGAAATTTCTTTCCAGCGGAACGTGGCATAAGACAAATGTCTACACCCGCGAGCAGCTCAAACCCGGAGCGCGCGTCAGAGGTGCCGCAATCATTATCGAGCCGCACCAAACCATTGTGGTCGAACCCGGCTGGCAAGCGGAATTGACCGCCAAGAACCACTTGCTGCTCACGCGCGCCAAGAAGCTCAAGCGGACGCACGCCATCGGCACCCACGCCGATCCGGTTATGTTGGAAGTATTTAACAACCTCTTCATGTCAATCGCAGAACAGATGGGCGTGTCCCTGCAAAACACGGCTTATTCCGTCAACATAAAGGAGCGGCTTGATTTCTCATGCGCGGTGTTCGCGCATGACGGCACGCTAGTGGCTAATGCACCGCACATGCCGGTGCACCTCGGCTCAATGGATCGTGCCGTTGAAACCATTATCCGCGAAAACATCGGCCGCATCCGCCCTGGCGATGTCTACGCCATCAACGCACCTTACAACGGCGGCACTCACCTGCCGGATATCACCGTCTGCACTCCGGTGTTTGATGACCGAAGGAGATCGATTTTATTTTGGGTGGCCTCGCGCGGACATCACGCGGATGTGGGTGGCATCTCGCCCGGCTCAATGTCGCCGAACGCCACCACAATCGAGCAGGAAGGCGTTCTGTTTGATAATTTCAAGCTCGTCGACCGCGGCCGCTTCCGCGAGAAGGAGCTGATGGCGGCGCTCACAGGCGCCAAATTTCCGGCGCGCAATCCGGTGCAGAATATCAACGACATCAAGGCGCAGATCGCCGCCAATGAAAAGGGCGTGGCGGAGCTGCGCAAGATGGTCACGCATTTCACGCTGCCTGTCGCGAAAGCCTATATGCAACACGTTCAGGACAACGCAGCCGAAAGCGTGCGGCGCGTCATCGACCGGCTGCACGACTCGGAATTCAGCTACGAGATGGATCAAGGCACCGTAATCAAGGTGAAGATCACGGTGGACAAGGCAAAACGCGAGGCAACGGTAGACTTCACTGGCACAAGCGAACAGCAGCCGACCAATTTCAATGCGCCGGAGCCGGTGGCGCGCGCGGCGGTGCTCTACGTATTCCGCGTCATGGTCGACGATGACATCCCGATGAACGCCGGGTGTCTGAAACCAATCAATATTGTGATCCCAAAGCGATCGATGCTGTCGCCGGAGTTTCCCGCCGCCGTGGTCGCCGGCAACGTAGAGACATCACAGGCTGTGACCAATTGTCTTTTCGGCGCGCTCGGCGCACTTGCTGCCGCACAGGGTACGATGAACAATCTCAACTTCGGCAATGCGCGCTATCAATACTACGAAACCATTTGCTCCGGCTCGCCCGCCGGGCCCGGTTTCAATGGCACGGATGCGGTTCACACCCACATGACGAATACGCGCCTCACCGATCCGGAGGTGTTGGAATTTCGCTATCCTGTATTGCTCGAGGACTTCCATATCCGCGCCGGCTCCGGCGGCCGTGGCAAATGGCACGCCGGCGACGGCATTCGTCGCACCATCCGTTTCCTTGAAAAGATGGAATGCACGGTCTTGTCCGGCCACCGTCGGGTGCACCCCTTCGGCCTCGCGGGCGGCGAAGCCGGTCAAGTCGGCGAAAACTGGGTGCGGCGCAAGAATGGCCGGATGGAACGCTTGCAGGGATGCGACGCTACCGTCATCGACGAAACCGAGGCGATCATCATTCAAACGCCAACCGCCGGCGGATATGGCGCAGAGTAATCGTTAATTGCGCTAAGTTGGGACTTGGACCCGTTAAGCATCTATAGCCGTAGCGCTTGATTTTAACGCCGCCGGTGCGAGTCTTCGACCATGCGCATGATCATTGTTTCCGCGTTGTTGCTAAGCGCCCTCGCCGCGCCGGCGCAGGCGCAAGTCTACCCGGTCGTGGGTAAATGGGGCCAAAGCTCGGGTGCCGAAAAGGGCGCGATCGACTGCGTCGGAAAGCGTGTGATCGAGTTCAATGGCGACCAGCGCACCGACAGCAACGGCGGAGTGCCGGCTTATCGGAATCAGTCGGTAACGCCAGATGGACCGTCGAGCTACCGCATTGTCGATGAGTTTTCGACCGGACAGATCAGTGCCGGTCACACCTCTTATGCGCTACGAAAAGTCGATGCCGACCACATCGAATTGATTATGCAGGACGGCGGCTCGTTAAAGCTGCAACGGTGCAAGTAACAAAATCCAGTAGAACTAGTTTCTGGCGATAATCTCGCGCTCGCCGCGATGGATCCGCGTCGTCTCGCTAATCTTGCCGTACCCGCGCCTGAGAAGAATTGAGGGGCGTCGGAGTTTCAGTGCGCTCCGACGGCGTCGGCGGGGTCGAGGACGTTCGATGTGGAGTTCGCCCAACTGCGCATTCGCCGCTTGCGAAACTTTGTTCTGTTCGGCCAGCAAAAGAGGCATGCCGAGCAGCTGACCCCAGGCGCGCCATTCGGCCAGCGCCTCTTCCGGTTGCAATGTCACAAACAACGGCAACGTCAGTGCTGGGTCACTGTGCTTGAGCACGACAGCCAGCACGTCTTCCGTTCCGCCTTCGCCCGGCACCAGCCGCAATGATATGCCGTCATAGGCAGTAACCGGCATATTGAGCGCCATGCGCATGCCGGATAGCGAACGCCGTAGCACGACGCGTTCGCGATGGAGTTCGACGTCGCGCACTCGCCCGTCGGCGGCGACGTCGCTTGCGGAAAATCGCACAGGCAAGCCAAAGGGGTCGAGCCGCAGGGCGCGGCCCGACCCGGCGCATCCGCCACTTCGCATTTGACGCCTCGAAACTCTCCCGCGCCCGACTTTTTGCCGGGTCGCGTGTCAATCATGGCAGGAACGCGTCCGAATCCGCTTAATGTTCTGGGTTAACCGGTCGTAGCGGCGAGTGCTTTGCGACGAATGATTGACGACCCGTTGCAAACCATGATTGACGAGGTGTTGCTGCGGCTGTCCAAATTGTCTGGTTCGACGGTTGAACCGCACCGCAATCGCGCCCATGTGAAAGCCAACCAATGCTTGCTCCCACTTCTTCCTTGCTCGACCTTTCCCCACTGACAGACCGCGCGGAGCGGCTGGTCAAAGCGGCGCGTGCTGCCGGGGCAGACGCTGCCGACGCAGTGGCAATACGTACAATGTCATTGGGCGTTGAAGTCCGCGACGGACGAGTTGAAGAGTCCGAACGTGCGGAGGGCGACGATTTGGGCCTGCGTGTCCTGGTCGGCCGCCGGCAGGCTATGGTGTCCACCAACGACCTAGCCGATCACGACGCAGCCGCCTTGGCCGAACGAGCCATCGCCATGGCGCGGGTAACGCCTGAGGACAAGTTCGCTGGTCTCGCTGACACAAACCTTCTGGCGCGGGATTTTCCTGACCTCGATCTGATCGATCCCAAGCTGCCGACGGTTGGCGAACTCGAAACACAAGCGCGGGCCGCTGAACAGGCAGCCCTTGCTGTCAAGGGCGTCAGTAAGTCGGGCGGTGCTTCGGCTTCGGCCGGAATCGGCGGGATGGTACTGGTGACCAGTCATGGCTTCCGTGGCACCTATCTTGGATCGAACTATGGAGTCTCGATGACAGCAATCGCCGGTGGCGGTACCGGCATGGAACGCGACTACGATTATTCCTCGGTACGGCACACTGCGGATCTGGAGCGTCCCGAAACAATTGGGCGCAGCGCCGGCGAACGTGCAGTCGCACGGCCCAATCCGCGTAAGGTTTCGACTCGCAAGGTGCCGGTGGTGTTCGATCAACGTACCGCCAGTTCGCTGGTGTCGCATCTCGCCAGCGCGGCCAATGGCGCCTCGGTAGCGCGCAAGACCAGTTTTTTGCGAGACAAGATGGGCGCAAAGCTGTTCGCCGATGGCATCCACATTATCGACGATCCATTGCGCAAGCGTGGTCTGCGTTCTCATCCGTTCGATGGCGAAGGTGTCGCCTGCAGGAAGCTCGCGCTGGTCGAGGATGGTGTCCTTCGCTCGTGGCTGTTGGATAGCGCGACCGCACGCGAACTCGGTCTTGTCACGACCGGCAATGCCCAGCGTGCCGGCTCGTCTGTGACTTCACCCGGCCCCAGCAATTTGCATTTAGAGCCCGGCCGACTGAAACCCGAAGGGCTCATCGCGGATATTGCCGATGGGTTCTACGTCACCGACATGATCGGTATGGGCGCTAACATGGTAACGGGTGACTATAGCCGCGGCGCCTCGGGCTTCTGGATTGAGAATGGCAAGCGTACCTATCCCGTGAGCGAGGTCACGATCGCGGGGCATTTGCTCGATATATTTCGCACGCTCACGCCAGCTAATGATCTCGAGTTCCGTTACGGCACCAATGCTCCGACGCTGCGCGTAGAGGGCTTGACCGTTGCGGGCCAGTGACGCCATCGCACTGCGCGGGGAGCTCGAAGCCGCAATGCGCGAAGCCGGTGAACTCGCGCGTATGACTGCGCGCGGGCCGTTCAAACACTGGACCAAAGGCGCTGACCGCTCGCCGGTGACTGAGGGCGATATCGCAGTCAACGAGCTGCTGCGCGAGCGGCTCCCTTCGCTCGCGCCTGGCGCCGCCTGGATCTCGGAAGAAACTGAGGATCGCACATCCGACCGTGCCCTGCCCCTCGCCTGGATCGTCGACCCGATCGACGGCACGCGCGCCTTCATTTCCGGCCGTGATGACTGGACCATTTCAGTCGCGCTCGCCGAAACTGGCCGCCCGCTGGTCGCAGCGCTTTACGCACCGGTAACCGATGAGATGTTCCTCGTTTCGCGTGGCGGGGGTGCCACCCTCAATGGCACACCGATCAAAGTGACCTCTGGCGATACGCTCAGCGGCGCCAGGCTCGCCGGCCCCAAGCGCTATCTTGATCGTCTCTCTGGGCTAACGCCGGAAATATCGGCTCAACCGAAAGTGCATTCGCTCGCGTTGCGAATCGCACGTGTTGCGCACGGAACACTTGATGCCGCGCTCGCGTCTGGCGGAAGTCACGACTGGGACCTTGCAGCGGCCGATCTTTTGGTGCACGAAGCCGGCGGGGCGCTTACGGATTTCACGGGTCGGCCGCTTAAGTACAACGAGCCACAATCCGCGCACGGCGCGCTGATAGCCGCCGGCTATGCGCGCCACAATGCGTTGATCGAGCTCGTGCGCGACCGAGAAGCCGAATTCGCGTATTAACCTCTCAGAACCCGCGCTGCCGCTCATCGACCAGGGACCGACTCATGTCCACAGAAACGCCAACCGCAAAAAAACAATTGCTTCACCTCGTCCTCGGCGGCGAACTCACCGAGCTCGGCAGCAGCCAATTCAAGGATCTCGACAAGATCGACATCGTTGGCGTCTTTCCGAACTATGCCAGCGCCTATGTCGCCTGGAAGGCCAGGGCACAACAGACTGTCGACAATGCCCACATACGTTACTTTATCGTCCACCTGCATCGCCTGCTCGATCCTGAGGCCGCGCGCCGGCCAGCGCGCTAGATGACAATGCTATCGTTGAAGCGTATCACCACTTCGTCCGCCTTCCAGGAAGCCGTCGGTGTGGTGGCGGCCTCGTATCTGCGACTTGTCTGGCGTACCAGCCGGACCACGCTGGAGCCACTGGGCATCTATGAATCGGTGGAGATGCCAGCAATCGTAGCAATGTGGCATGGCCAGCATTTCATGGCGCCTTTCATCAAGCGCGACGACCCGCGTCATCGCACCAAGGTGCTGATCTCTCGCCATCGGGATGGCGAGATCAATGCGCGCGCTGCGCAACGGCTGGGTATCGGAACTATCCGCGGCTCCGGCGCGCATAACGGCGAATTTCACCGCAAAGGCGGCGCCGCCGCCTTCACCGAGATGCTTCAGGCCCTGAATGAAGGCTACAATATCGCAATGACCGCCGATGTTCCAAAAGTCGCACGCGTTGCCGGCCTTGGCATCGTCAAGCTCGCGCAGCATTCCGGTCGTCCGATATATGCCGTGGCGATGGCCTCGAGCCGACGTATCGAGCTCGACAATTGGGATCGTTCCGCCATCAACTTGCCATTCGGCCGGATGGCAATCGTGGCGAGCAATGCGATAAAAGTGCCGCAGAACTCCGACGATGCGGCGCTGGAGGTGGCGAGACAGCTGGTCGAAAGCGAACTCAACCGGGTCACGGCACGCGCATACGAGATCGCCGACAGGACCGGGAGTGGCAAACCTTGAGCGGCAAGCTACCCACCGGTTTGCGGATGTATCGGCTCTTGTCCGCAGCGGTGGGGCCATTCACTCCTATCCTGCTGGCGCGTCGTGTTAAGCGCGGCAAGGAACATCGTCAGCGTCTGCCGGAGCGGCGAGGCGAAAACCGCATCAAGCGGCCTGAGGGGCCTCTTGTCTGGCTGCACGGCGCCAGTGTCGGGGAACTGGCCAGTGTTCTCCCTTTGATAGATCGCATTCGCGCCCGCGGCATCAGCATGTTAGTGACCACCGGCACAGTCACATCGGGTGGGTTGGCCGAGCAGCGCCTTCCACGCGAGGTGATCCATCAATTCATTCCGCTCGATATTCCGCGTTTCGTCCGTCGCTTTCTGGACCATTGGCGGCCAGATCTCGCGTTGTTCGTGGAATCCGAGCTTTGGCCAAACATGATGATCGAATCATCGGCGCGCGGCATACCGATGGTTCTCGTCAATGCCCGCCTGTCGGAGAATTCATTCGATCGCTGGCGTCGCCTGCCGAACTCGATCGCCGCCTTGCTTCAACGTCTCGATCTTTGCCTGGCGGGGACTTCGTCAGATGCCGCGCGCCTGAGCGAGCTAGGTGCCGCGAATGTCGTTACCACGGGCAACCTCAAGCTTGATGCACCGCCACCGCCGGCGGATCCGGCAGCGCTTGCAATGCTGCAAGATGCGATCGCCGGCCGCCCTTTGATTGCAGCCGCTTCCACCCACGCCGGCGAAGAGGGTGTGGTCATAGAGGCGCACGCTCGTCTGGAGAACAATTTTCCGGGCCTGCTGACGATGATTGCACCGCGCCATCCGGAACGCGGCCCGGGCATCGCGGAGATCGCCGCTGCTGCTGGTTTAACGGCAGCGCTGCGCTCGCGCGGGGAACTGCCCAAACGCACAACCCAGATTTATGTCGCGGACACCGTTGGCGAACTGGGCCTGATTTATCGACTGGCATCCGCAGTGTTTATCGGCGGCTCATTGGTCAGACACGGCGGACAAAATCCGGTCGAGGCGGCCAAGCTGCGCACCGCAATCCTGCATGGTCCGCACGTCTGGAATTTCGCGGAGATCTATGCGGCGCTCGACAAGGCTCATGGCGCCGAACCGATTGACGGCGTCAACAGGCTAACCGCCCACCTTGCCGCCTGGCTCAGCGACCCCGATGCCTGTGCCCGTGTCGGGCAGGCAGGCCACGCTGTGATGGAGAAGTTGGGGGGCGCTCTCGATCGCACACTGGCGTCGCTCGACCCTTATTTGATGCAGCTCCAACTGCACCAACGGACCCGACATGCGTGAGCCGGCCTTCTGGTGGCGCAGCGCCGGTCTCACTGCAGGCCTGCTTGCCCCATTGGGATTCGGCTACGGCGCGATCGTGGCAAAACGTATGGCGATCAAAGGTGCGCCCGCCGGAGTGCCCGTTTTATGCGTTGGCAATTTCACGCTCGGAGGAGCAGGCAAGACTCCGACGGTGATGATGCTCGCACGAATGTTCGCCGATGCCGGCGAACGCCCCTTTTGTCTCACCCGCGGTTATGGTGGCGTCATCGCAGGCCCGACTCTTGTGGATGCGCATAAAGATGTTGCTGCTCAAGTTGGCGACGAAGCACTGCTGCTTGCGCATGTCGCACCGACCGTCGTCGCACGTGATCGCGTCGCCGGAGCAGCGTTTGCGCGCACGCACGGTGCCAGCTTTATCATCCTGGACGATGGCTTACAGAATTCGTCGTTGATAAAGGATTTCACGTTGGCCGTGGTCGATGCGCGGCGCGGCGTCGGCAATAAGTGCGTATTCCCTGCCGGACCTTTGCGCGCGCCGTTGGCCGTGCAGTTCGCACAAACCGATGCGGTGTTGGTGGTGGGTGAAGGCACCGGCGCCGATGACGTGGTCGCGCAGGCGCGCACGCGTGGTCTTCCCGTGTTCCGTGGCCGTCTCACGCCCGATCCGGGGGGGCTTGCGGCTCTGAAAGGACGCAGCGTTTTGGCTTTCGCAGGCATCGGCGATCCGGAGAAATTTTTTGCAAGTGCCGTAGAGGCCGGATTTGCCGTGGCTGAACGGCGGGCATTTGCCGATCATCACCGCTATACGGCGGAGGAAGCTGCGGAACTCATCATGCAGGCCGAACACAGCGGCCTCGCGCTCCTGACTACGGAGAAGGACCACTCCCGCATGGCAGGCGAGCAGTTGTTGGGTGCACTCGCCGCACGAGCGCATACGCTACGGGTAACAATGATGGTCGAAGAAGCTGGTGAATTGCGCCAGCTGTTGACTTCGAAGCTCAGGCGCTGACGGCTTATTTTTTTGATGGGTGAGCGTCGCGATATCGCTGCAAAACTGCCTCTGGCGTCGCATAAGCCTCTTGCAAATCGACATTCCAGTACTTCAGTTCCTCAAGCGGGATCGGCACACCGCTCACCGCGCAGCGCACAAACGCACCCGGCCGCACGACGCGGAAATCGCCATCGAGGTATTTCACCTCCGCCTCGCCATTCATTGGCGGGGAGCGATCATAGCGGTTGAGCAATAGCGGCCTCCATTCCCGGATTCGATGACCAACATAATGGTTCGTTCGGGTCAGCGAAACCCTTGTGTAGGGTTATAAGCCGAACAGGCTGCCCTGCCCGCCAGAGCCCCCACCGCTGTCGCCGCCGCGCGATTTAGGCTTGCCAGGCGGCTGTGAGACGCGATTACCATCAGCGGTCGCGCCTACACGACCATCGGCAAACTCAATATCGAGCCGCATACCGCCGCCGACGGCAGTGGCCGAGCGTAGAGGGCGCCCCTCACCGTCCCGGACGAGAGCGAATCCCCGCGCGAGCACACCGCGGTAGGAGTAAGCCGTCAACAATTGGCCTGCGCTACGCAACCTTTGAATGCGGCGATCCCGGAAAGTTCGAAACGCGCGCTGCGCGCGGCTACCGAATCCCGCCGTCTGTTCCTTACAGCGCTCAATTCGATGCGACAGCAGCCGAGGCGACAGGCGCGACGCGACGCGGGTCAACTGTGTGTGGTGAATTTGCGCGTTGGCGCGAAGTGCGCGCGGCAATCGGCCGGCGCAAGCATCGAGCCGCTGGCGCGGGACCGCTAGCAGGTCATCGAGGGCCGGCAGCGCGCGCGTGAGCAAATAGAGCTCTTTGCGATGCCGATCAATGTTGCGTTGCCAACAGGCGAACTTGCGAGAGCCAAGATCAGCGAGCGTACTCATCAGCTCCACGCGTACCGGCACTGCCATTTCCGCAGCGGCAGTCGGCGTAGGTGCGCGCCGATCGGCTGCAAAATCAATCAACGTGACGTCAGTCTCGTGGCCAACTGCGGAGATGAGCGGGATCATGCTCTCAGCCGCCGCCCGCACCACGACTTCCTCGTTGAATGACCAAAGATCTTCGAGTGAGCCGCCGCCGCGTGCGACGATGATCAACCCGGGTCGCGGCACCGGACCGTGCTCAGGCAGCGCGTTAAAGCCATGGATAGCATTGGCGACCTCCGCCGCCGACGTCTCACCCTGCACCCGCACCGGCCACACCAGCACGCGGCGAGGAAAGCGGTCCTCCAGCCGATGCAGGATGTCGCGGATGACTGCACCCGTCGGCGAGGTGATCACGCCGATCACATCGGGCAGGAATGGCAAGAGCTGTTTGCGCGCCTCGTCGAACAGACCTTCGGCGGCGAGCTTTTTCTTGCGCTCCTCCAGGAGCTTCATCAATGCGCCGATGCCGGCGGGCTCCAGATTGTCGATGATAATTTGATAATTCGAGCGACCGGGATATGTCGTCAGCCTGCCCGTGACGACCACTTCGAGTCCCTCCTCGGGCTTAACGCGCATTCGACCGTAGGTGCCCTTCCAGATCACCGCTTCGAGGCGGGCACTTTCGTCCTTAAGGGCGAAATAGACATGGCCTGACGAATGCGCGCCCTTGAAGCCGGAGATCTCGCCACGCACGCGGACGTAACCATAGGCGTCCTCGACCGTGCGTCTGAGCGCCGCTGAGAGCTCGGAGACGGTCCATTCCACAGCGTTGTTGAGGGCGGGATCTGCCATAAGGTTCGAATCTCTTGCGAGGACAAGACACCATGCTACACCAACCGGCGACCACTCCCTAAAGGCCGCCGCGCGCCCTATGAACATCCTTATCCTCGGTTCCGGCGGACGCGAGCACGCGCTGGCCTGGAAGATGGCGGCCAGCCCGCTCACCGACAGGCTCTATTGCGCGCCGGGCAATGCCGGAATTGCGCAGGAAGCCGAATGCGCGGCGCTCGAACTGGACGACCACAAGGCCGTGATCGCCTTCGCCAAGGACAAAAAAATTGATCTTGTTGTTGTCGGGCCTGAGGTGCCGCTCTGCAAGGGCATTGTCGATGATCTGGAAGATGCCGGTATCAAGGCGTTCGGTCCCACCAAATGGGCGGCGCGACTGGAGGGCTCCAAGGGTTTCACAAAGGACTTGTGCAAGGCCAACAAAATCCCGACAGCTGCCTACGAGCGCTTCAAGGGTGTGTCCGCGGCGAAAGACTATGTGCGCAAGAAAGGCGCGCCCATCGTCGTGAAAGCTGACGGGCTTGCGGCCGGCAAGGGCGTAGTGGTTGCTGAAACGGTTCAAGAAGCCGAAGCCGCCATCGACATGATGTTCAGCGGCGGGCTCGGTACGCCAGCCTGGGAAATTGTGATTGAGGATTGTCTAATTGGCGAAGAGGCCTCGTTCTTCGCGCTCTGCGACGGCGAGACCGCAATCGCACTTGCATCAGCGCAGGATCACAAGCGCGTCGGAGATGGCGACAAGGGGCCGAATACTGGCGGAATGGGCGCCTATTCTCCGGCACCGATCATGACTGCGGACATGAACCAGCGCGTCATGAACGAGATCATTCATCCCACTGTGCGTGCGCTCAAGCGCTCCGGCGCGCCATACAAGGGTGTGCTGTTCGCCGGACTGATGATCACCAAGGAGGGTCCGCAGCTGATCGAATACAATGTTCGCTTCGGGGACCCGGAGTGTCAGGTATTGATGCTGCGCATGATGTCAGATCTGGTGCCCGCGCTGCTGGCGGCGCGCGACGGCCAACTCAAGAATTTTGATCTGCGGTGGTACCCGGACGCAGCGCTCACAGTCGTGATGGCGGCGAAAGGCTATCCCGGAACCTACAATAAGGGTTCCGTCATCGAAGGCCTCGACGCGGCAGCGCAGGTCGAAGGTGTGAAGATATTTCACGCCGGCACCAGAGCCGATGGCGCAAGGATTCTCGCCAATGGCGGGCGGGTCCTCAATGTCTGCGCACGGGGAAAGACTGTGCGCGAGGCACAAAACCGCGCTTACGCGGCAGTGGACCTAATTCGTTGGCCTGATGGCTTTTGCCGCCGCGATATCGGCTGGCGCGCGATAGAGCGGGAGCGGTAGTCTGACATTGTGAGCGTCTGTTGCTGCACCGAGTAGTCCATGCCCGATCTCGTCGACCTTTTTCCCGGATTTTCCTCACACTGGATCGACACCTCGGTCGGAAGAATTTTCGCACGTGCCGGCGGCAGTGGCCCGCCGCTGTTGCTGCTGCACGGCTACACACAGACCAACGTGATGTGGCATCGCACTGCGCCAATGCTTGCGAAACACTTCTCGCTCGTTATTCCGGATTTGCCTGGCTACGGCTGGTCTGACATCCCGCAAGCCAATCAAGAACACGCACCTTACGACAAGCGCTCAATGGCGAAGGTAATGGTCGAGGCCATGGAAAAGCTGGGTCATGTGCGGTTCAAACTTGCCGGACACGACCGCGGCGGCCGCGTCGCCTACCGCCTCGCGCTTGATCACGCGGGGCGGGTTGAGCGGATGGCGACGCTCGACATAGTCCCCACTTATGACATGTGGCATGGAATGGATCGCAACATGGCCATGAAAGTATGGCACTGGCCATTTCTGGCCCAGCCTGAGCCGCTTCCGGAAATGTTGATCACGAAAGCGCCGGTCGAGTACCTGGAATGGAAAATGGCAAGCTGGACCAAGGCCAAGACCTTGTCTGCCTTCGATGCGCGCGCTCTGGATCACTACCGAGCGGCGTTTTCCGATCCCTTGCGCATTCATGCCCATTGCGAAGATTATCGCGCCGGCCGCTACGCCGATCTCGCCAATGACGAATCAGATCGCGCCCAGGGCAAAACCATCAACTGCCCACTGCTGGCCCTGTGGGGCGGCGTCGGTATCGCAAACGAGAGCGGAGCGCCGCTCGAGATCTGGAAGCAATGGGCGCCGGCGGCCATTGGCGGGCCAATTGACTCCGGCCATTTCCTTACAGAGGAAAATTCAGAAGCCACTGCGGTGGCATTACTGGATTTCTTTACTGCTGCTTGAGTTCGGGAGTTGTGCATGCATCCGGTTTTGCGGCTTTACGAGGACGTCCTCTCCAGTGACGAAAATGTAGCGTTCCAATTGCCGCCGCTGCCACGTTTCATCTTTGTCGTGCACGGCTCGGCTGCATTCGGTGACGAAACGCTGGACGAGGGCGAGGCCTGGCAGGGTGAGTCCGCAATCACAATAAAGCCCGGTGCAGCGGGGGTGACGTGCTGGCGGTGGGAACTTGCACGGGGCGATCATGGCAGCACCACCGCAAATGCGCCAGGCATGATTACACACGAAAAGCTGACCGCCTTTCTTGAAACGCTGCCGAAAGGCGAGCTGCTGATGCGCGGTGACAGCGTGGCCTTTCCGCCTGATAGCTGTGCCTATCTGCACTGTCACCAAGGGCCCGGCATCCGCTGCCTTATCGAAGGTGGCATCCGCATCGATACGCACGGCCGTTCGACCTCATTTGGCCCGGGTGGCGCGTGGTATGAGTCCGGGCCTGACGCCGTGTTCGCGCAGGCGGCCTCCGACAAGCCCAGCCGCTTCATTCGCGTAATGATCCTGCCACGCGAGCTCGCCGGCAAAAGCTCGATCCAATATGTCAATGAAGAGGACAAGGCGAAGCCGAAATCACAGCAATACAAGATCTACGCCGACGCACCTATTTCATTCGAGACGCGCAAGTGAGTTGGTTGAGGCGATGATATCCATCGATCGCCAGCAGATATTTTCTGGCACCAAGGATGCGGCGCCGGCGCTAAGCCTCGATGTAGCCCAGCTCGAACGCTACCTCACCGCGGAGATCGCAGGCTTTGCCGGCCCTCTCGTCATCAAGCAGTTCAAGGGCGGTCAGTCGAACCCGACCTATCTGCTGGAAACGCCCGCCCGGCGCTATGTGCTGCGTCGCAAGCCGCCCGGCAAGTTGCTGCCGTCGGCACACGCAGTTGATCGCGAATATCGCGTGATCAGCGCGTTGCACAGGCAAGGCTTTCCTGTCGCCGAGGCCCTTGTCTATTGCGCAGATGAATCCGTTGTCGGCACGCCTTTTTATGTCATGGGCTTCGTGGATGGCCGTGTGTTCTGGGAGCCGCAGATGCCGCAATCCACGGCGACTGAACGCGCGGCAGTGTATGCGTCGATGAACGAGACAATCGCGCGGCTGCATTCCTTTGATCCCGCCAAGATCGGATTGGCCGACTTCGGCAAGGGCGAAAATTACGTCGCGCGCCAGGTCGAGCGCTGGTCGAAGCAATACAGGGCATCCGAAACTGAAAAGATCGAAGCCATGGAGCGGTTGATCGAGTGGCTGCCGAAGCACATTCCGGCGGCAGCGGCGGTGCGGCTGGTGCACGGCGATTATCGACTCGACAACCTTATCGTCGCACAAAATCGGCCTGAGATTGTCGCAGTGCTCGACTGGGAATTGTCTACGCTCGGCGACCCTCTCGCCGATTTCAGTTATCACCTCATGGCGTGGCATATGCCGCATTCAGAGAGCGCGGCCGGCACCGCTTCCCTGGTCGGACATGATCTTCACGCCCTCGGCATTCCATCGATGAGCGATTATGTTGACGCTTACGTTGCGCGCACCGGCCTCGACCCGCGCCCGGCGCTGCCAGTTTATCTCGCCTATAATTTCTTTCGCATCGCCGCCATTTTGCAGGGGATCATTGGCCGTGTTCGCGATGGAACCGCAACATCGGACTTTGCGCCCGCCAAAGCCGAAATGATCCGGCCATTGGCCGATAAAGCGTGGGACTTCGCGCGCCAGGCCTGATGCGCCCCAAGACGGTCAACGAATCCTTTAACGACAGGGCCGGATTTCGTCCGTTGCCGACGGACAAAATTGAGACCTGCACTCATACGTTGCTGCCGCAATTGGAAGTAGCGTTTATGGCCGTCAGCGATATTGGCATTCAGGTCATCATGCCGAAGACCGGAACATCACCGAAGTCGACGCCGCAACAGCAGGCCAACGAGCGCGATGACGCGACTGCACAGGTCGCGAGGCAGTGCCCGCCACCGCCCGGTATGGGCAAACTGGTGGACAAGACGGCGTAGTGCGCCGCGTCAGCGCCGCGCCTGGAAAAACTCTTTCAGCAGCGCCGCGCATTCGCTCTCGTTGATGCCACCGTAAACTTCGGGTCGATGGTGGCAGGTGGACGCCGCAAAGAAGCGTACCCCATTTTCGACAGCGCCGCCTTTCGGATCCGCCGCCCCGAAATAAAGCCGCCGGATGCGCGCAAAAGACATCGCCGCGGCACACATGGCGCAAGGCTCCAGCGTCACATAAAGATCGCAGTCGGCGAGCCGTTCACTGCCAAGCGTCGTCGACGCCGCACGAATCGCAATGAGCTCCGCGTGCGCGGTCGGATCGTGGTCAGCAATGGTGCGATTGCCGGCTCGAGCCACCACGGCACCATTTTCGCACAATCGCACAGCCCACGGGTACTTCACCGCGCGCTCCGGCGGCCCGGGCTTCTTCAAGGGCGATCTGCATAAATGACGGCACGCTCGTGTCTCACCTTGTTCTCTGCTATCAGGCCGCATCCTTATTGCGGCTTAGCGCATGACCGACAAGAGCCCTCCCAAAACCACTGGCGAACGCATCGCCAAGGTAATTGCGCGCGCCGGGCTTGCCTCGCGGCGCGAAGCCGAGGCCTGGATTGCGGCGGGGCGCGTGGCGGTCAACGGAACGCTCATTTCTTCGCCCGCACTTAACGTCACGCCAGCCGATCGCATTGCGGTCGATGGCGCGCCGTTGCGGGCACGCGAACGTACCCGCCTTTTTCTGTATCACAAGCCGCGCGGGCTGGTGACAACCCACTCCGATCCGGAAGGGCGCGATACGATTTTCCGTGCGCTGCCAAAAAGTCTGCCGCGGCTGATCAGCGTCGGCAGGCTCGACATCAATACCGAAGGGCTGTTGCTGCTCACCAACGATGGCGGGCTTGCGCGGGTATTGGAATTGCCGGCAACCGGCTGGCTCCGCCGGTACCGGGTGCGTGCGCTCGGCCGTGTGCGGCAAGAAGCGCTCGATCGTCTGCATGCCGGGATCACGATCGACGGCGTTCGCTATGGACCCATCGAGGCCACGCTCGATCGCGAACAAGGCGCCAATGTCTGGCTCACGTTTGGCATTCGCGAGGGCAAAAATCGCGAGGTACGCAAGGTTCTTGAAACGCTTGGGCTAAGAGTGAATCGACTGATCCGCGTCGCTTTTGGTCCGTTCGAGCTGGGCGATCTTGATGACGGCGCGGTAAAGGAAATTGACACGGCGGATTTGCGAGCCCGCCTCGGCGAGCGGAT
>DAHUXA010000220.1 GCA_027307405.1 Hyphomicrobiales bacterium
ATGACGAAGCGCGCTGCGGCCCATTGCGTGAACATGTCTCTTGCAAGCGTCAAAATCCTGCCGAAGTAAATCGTCAGCAGCGCGAGAATGGCGCCAAGTTGAATCAGGACCGCAAACGATTTGCCGAAAGCATCATCACCCCAGCCAAACAAATGCTCCATGAGCAGCAAGTGGCCCGTCGATGATACCGGCAGGTATTCAGTCAGCCCCTCGACGATGCCGAGTACGGCTGCCTTGATCAGATCGATATGCGCCGCAGCTGGGCCAACCAATTGCATGAACTGCTCCGGGGAAAATTAGCGTTCTGGTGTCGAGGGGGCTATGTATGCCAGCGCTTTTGACGCAAAGGCGCCATCGAGGCAACGAAAAAACGCGATAATTCGCGATGGTTTGCACCACCGCTACGGCTTTCTATAGTGCAAACGCTGATTCCCACAATCGGCGACGTCGCCGCCGCTCCGCACGCCATGTTGATACTGTTTCATCATCCGCTCTGTCCACATTCGCGCTATGTGCGCCTGATTCTCGGCGAGTACGGCATTGCGACGCGATTGATAGAAGAACGTTTCTGGGAACGGCGAGAGGAATTTCTCCTGCTCAACCCAGCGGCGGAGTTACCGGTGCTGGTAAACGAGGGCGACCCGCCAATTCCCGGCGCCGCTATCGTTGCGGAATATATTGAAGAGACCTTTGCAGGACAAAATGATGAAGATCGCCTGTTGCCGCCACTGCCTGGCCGACGCATCGAGGTGCGCAGGCTGGCAACCTGGTTTAACGATAAATTTCATGCTGAGGTTAGCGGCCCCTTCGTGACGGAACGGGCGTTTAAGCGTCACATGACGCAGGAACAGGGCGGCGGTCCCCCGGACACCGACGCGCTGCGCGCTGCGCGCCACAATATCCGCTATCATCTGGCCTATATCGGTTGGTTGGTGCGGACACGCAATTGGCTGGCCGGCGATCGGCTAAGTTTGGCCGACCTCGCCGCAGCTGCACATCTGTCGGCCGTCGATTACTTGGGCGAAGTACCGTGGAACGAAGACGAAGCGACAAAAAGCTGGTACGCGCGGGTGAAATCGCGGCCGTCCTTCCGGGCAATTCTCGCGGACACGCTGGCCGGCATTCCGCCGTCAAAGACGTACGCCGATCTCGACTTCTGAGCGAGCCCGCCGCGATAAAAGCCGCGCTCGCAGAAAGGGCGCACGCACGCGGCTTTGAAGCATTCGGCGTTGCAAAGCCCGATGCGGTGCCGGAACTTAAAGCGCGACTGGAAAGCTTTCTCGCCGAAGGCGCGCACGGCGATATGGAATGGCTGGCATCAACCGCTGAACGCCGCGCATCACCATTGGCGCTGTGGCCAGATGTGCGCTCGATCGTCATGCTTGGAATGAACTACGGGCCTGACTCAGACCCGCTTGCGATCTTGAAGACGCATGATCGCGCGGCTGTCTCGGTCTATGCCAGAGGCGACGACTACCACCAACTGATCAAAGCGCGATTGAAGGAATTGGCGCGCTGGCTCGCGACTAATGCCGGCGGCGACGTGAAAGTATTCGTCGATACGGCCGCGGTGATGGAAAAGCCGCTTGCCGCGCGCGCTGGCCTGGGGTGGCAGGGCAAACACACAAACTTGGTCTCGCGCCAATACGGATCTTGGCTTTTTCTCGGCGCAATTTTTACGACGCTCGAACTCCCAGCAGATTCGGCCGAATACGACAGCTGCGGCACTTGCCGCGCCTGTCTCGACATTTGTCCGACCGCGGCATTTCCCGCACCGTACCGACTCGATGCGCGGCGCTGCATTTCCTACCTGACCATCGAGCACAAGGGCCCAATTCCGCGGGATCTGCGCGCGGCTATGGGAAACCGCATTTACGGTTGCGACGATTGCCTTGCGGTTTGTCCCTGGAACAAGTTTGCTAGTCAAGGACGCGAAGCCAAGCTCGCCGAGAGAGAGAGTTTGCGGGCGCCCCGCCTTGCAGATTTGGTACACCTTAGCGACGCACAATTTCGTGCCCTTTTTTCCAAGACCTCAATCAAACGCACGGGGCGCGATCGATTCGTTCGAAATGTGCTGATCGCAATCGGCAATTCGGGCGACTCGACGCTGGCGGTTGAAGCCGAACACTTGCTTGCCGATGCGTCGCCACTGGTCCGCGGCGCTGCCGTGTGGGCGTTGTCGAAACTATTGTCGCGTGAAAAATTTACAGCGCTTTCCCGGCGGCATCGGGATTCGGACGCGACCGTACAGGAAGAGTGGACAGCAGCGCTCGCTTAGAATTCCTTCACTGCCGTGATCAACCGGTCGATATCTTCCGGCCGCGAAAGTCGATGGTCCCCATCTTTGATTAGGGTCAGTACAACGTCGTCACGAGAAAAACGTGACACGAGCTCTACAGCGTGCCTCCAAGGCACGTCCGGATCTTGCACACCTTGTAAGATGTGAACTGGACAACGAGTTTCAATTAGCCCGCCAAGCAAGAGATGCTTGCGACCGTCTTCAATCAGGCCGCGAGTAATGGGATAGGGCTCTTCACCGTACGCCGACGGCCTCAACCACGCACCCTTTTGTTCGATTTCGCGTTTGGTCGCATCCGAAAACTGCTTCCACATCAGCTCCTCGGTGAAATCGACAGCAGGCGCGATCAGCACCATGCCCACTATCGGTGCCCCGCTTTTTCGCTCAGTCAGGGCGCGCGCCAGAAGCAGCGCCAACCAGCCGCCCATGGATGACCCGATCACGACCTGCGGACCCTGGGCGAAGCGCGTGTATATGGCCAGACTTTCCTCCAGCCATCGGCCGATGGTGCCATCGGTGAACTTGCCGCCGGATTCTCCGTGACCAGAGTAGTCGAACCGCACACAGGCGCGACCCTCCTTTTCGGCCCATTTATCAAGCGCTTCAGCCTTTGTGCCTCTCATGTCGGACTTGAAGCCACCCAACCAGAACAGGCCTGGATTTCTGCCTTCGCGCACCCGCACAGCAATGGCGCGAGCGGGCGGCGATGCACTTACCGTGAGAGACGTCAGTCGGACTTCGGTCATAACACGTCGAATAACTGGATGGCCGGCCTTCTTGTCGCCGCAAGATGCTCCTTAATGCAAGGGCAACCGTTGCCGACGGCATTCGCGACGTCTATACGGCTATTGGCATGCGGCGCGTCAAACCGTTCCCTGCATGCGCTCGAAAAGCGCCGGTATTTCGAGGACGAAGAAATGTCGAGCCTGCCCGCCGTCAGTTCGGACAGTATTCCTTCGAAAGATGCATTAGGCATACCCGCTGGCGCAAGCGTTCCGATCGCTGTGCTCATTGTCGTACCGACGCTCGATGGTGGTGCTGCCGATGCCGGCGCGGTTGAGCTGGTGAGGATACTTTCCGGAGCCGGCCATCGTGCCACTGTGGTGTCGCGCGCCGGCCGTCTCGTCGCCGACGTCGCCACAGCCGGAGGCGAGTTCGTGCCGCTTGACGTTTCAAGCAACAATCCCGTCGTGATATTGCGTAGCGCCTTCATCCTGGCGCGGCTGGCACGCGAGCGCCGGTGCACTGCGATCCATGCTCTCGGGCGCGCGGCAGCCTGGAGTGGATTTATTGCTGCGCGGCTGTGCGGCATTCCATTTATAACCGGCTGGTACAAAGGATTTCGTGAACAGAATATTTTCAAGCGGCTTTACAATGGCATCATGGCACGCGGCGACTGTGTCATCGCATCGAGCGAGCAAATCGCGCAGCTGATCAACGATCGTTACGGCACACCGTGGGAAAAAATTACGGTCGTACCATGCAGTGTCGATCTAGAGCGCTTTAATCCGGAAAGCGTCACGCGCGAACGTATTGAAGCGATGCGTGCCGCGTGGGGCGTCAGGCGCGACACCAAGGTGATTTTGATCGTCGGCCGCATCCTGCGGCGCAAAGGTCACCATGTGGTCGTCAAGGCGGTAAAGCGGCTCAAAGAGATGGGCTTGAAGGATTTTTTGTGTGTCTTCGTCGGCGAAGACCGCGGCCGCACCCGCTACACAGGCGAATTGTGGGATCTCGTTCTAACGACGGGCACCATGGACGTGATCCGTATGGCTGCGCCCGTCGCCGACATGCCCGCCGCCTATGCTGCATCCTCAGTCGTCGTGTCGGCGGCGGTCCAGCCCGAAGGCGTGCAGCGCGCAATCCTCGAAGCGCAGGCAATGGCACGGCCTGTCATTGTGTCTGATCTTGGTGCCGGTACGGACGTCGTGCTCACCGCCCCAGCAGTACCCGAAAGCCGGATTGCCGGGTTCCGCTTCCAAGCAGGCGACGATGCGGCGCTGGCGGCAGCCTTGCTGCGACTATTTTCCATGCCGGAGCCCAATCGAGCAACGATTGGCCGACGGGGTCGTGACTGGGTGCTGGGCCATTACAACGCTGATACTGTTACCGAGCAGACGCTATTTGTTTACGGCCAGATCGCCGGAAGGCTAAGAGCTCCGGCTGATATTGCTCTGGCCAAACAGGGTTAAGTAAGACGAAATCAGAGCAATTTGAATGCTTTGACTGCAAATCCAGAACTGACTATCGACAATATTAGCGGAACCGCGTTGACATCTGCGCGGTTTCTACCAATCTTTCGCTATCCCAAGGCGCGCTTGGATAGCGCCAAGGGACTGTCGCAACGGC
>DAHUXA010000221.1 GCA_027307405.1 Hyphomicrobiales bacterium
GCGTTCACCCGGCAATCAATTGCCCGCTTCTTCACGATTTTTTTTCGGGCGCTCGCGTGCGCCAGTCCAGCGGCGGATTTTTCCAGTGTCAATCTCGAAAAGATCGAGTACACGCGCAAGCGTATGATCCACCATGTCTTCGATCGATTTCGGCAAAGCGTAAAATGCCGGAACCGGCGGGTAGATAATTGCACCCGCCTCGGTCACCGTCGCCATGTTGCGGATATGCCCAATATGAAGTGGCGCTTCTCGCAGCATGAGGACCAAGCGGCGGCGCTCCTTCAACACGACATCCGCGGCTCGAGAGATCAGGTTCGCCGTATTGCCCGTCGCGATCTCAGACATGGTCTTGATAGAGCATGGAGCGATCACCATGCCTCGCGTTGGGAAGGAACCGCTGGAGCAGGCCGCACCGACGTCGGTGTTGGAATGCACAACTGTGGCCATGCGCTCCACGTCGGCAAGTTTCAGACTGGTCTCATACGCAAGGGTCATCTGGGCAGCGCGGGAGACGATGAGATGTGTCTCGACGTTGCAGGCCCGCAACAATTCCAGCAGTCTGACCCCATAGATCGCTCCCGACGCCCCAGTAATGCCGATAAGAATCGGGGAATTCGGGGGCTTGATCGCGAGATGTTTCATAGAATGCCTATATTGCAGCAACTTGGACGCCGATGACAAATCAAAATCCTCCTTTTCGCTTCATCGGCCAACCCCTGCCCCGCAATGAAGATGCACGGCTGCTAACGGGCCGCGGACAATTCAGCGACGACTTCAGTTTTCCGGGACAGGCCTATGCGGCAATGATCCGTTCGCCACATGCCCACGCGCGGATCGTGCACATCGATGGTTCCAATGCAAGGAAGATGCCGGGTGTTCTCGGCGTATTTACAGGCGCAGATTGCCTTGCCGATGGTCTTGGCGCAATTCAACACGATCCCCTCCCGAAGACAAAATACGACATGAAACTGCAAGGGCCAGGCGGCAGCGAGATCTTCATTGGACCGCACCTGCTGCTGCCGCACGATAAGGCGCGCCACGTCGGAGAAGCGATTGCGATGGTCGTTGCCGAAAGCCAGGCGCAGGCGTTCGACGCAGCGGAAGCGGTGACGATCGACTATGAGGAATTGCCCTGCGTCGTGCATTCCGAAGACGCTATGAAACCCGGTGCGCCAACGGTGTGGGATGAGGTTCCCGACAACGTTTTGGTCGATACCCGTTTCGGAAATGCTGCCGAAGTCGACCGACTCTTCTCGAATGCGCCGCACGTTGTCTCAATGGATTTTCACATCGGCCGCGTGACCGGCGCGCCAATGGAGCCGCGCACCGCGGTGGCGCAATACGATAAGACGGATGGGCGCTATACGATTTATGCCGGCAGTGGCGGAGCAGTGCGCCAAAAGCGCGAGCTCGCCGGAGTGCTTGGTGTCGACCCGGAAAATATCCGCGTGCTCTCTTACGATGTCGGCGGCAATTTCGGCACGCGGAACCGCGTATACGTCGAATTCGGTCTGGTCTTGTGGGCCGCACGCAAACTCGGTCGCCCGGTCAAGTACACGGCAACACGTTCGGAATGTTTCATCAGCGATTACCAGGGCCGCGATCTGGTGGCGAAGTATGAACTGGCCCTCGATAAACGCGGCCGTTTCCTCGCGCTACGCGCGACCAACATCAGCAATGCCGGCGCACGCTGCGTCTCATTGTCGCCGTTGAGCAAGGGCGCTGGTTTGATTACCGGCAGCTACAATATTCCGGCCGCATCCTTGCGCGCTGTTTCGGTCTTCACCAATACGGTTCCGACCCAGGCCTATCGCAGTTCAGGCCGTCCGGAGGTCACCTTCGCGATCGAGCGGCTCATCGACATAGCGGCCCAAAAGTCTGGCATTGATCGCGTCACTCTCCGCCGCCGCAATTTGGTGCGGCCACAGGCGATGCCCTATCGAAATGCCGTTGGCATGCTCTACGACAGCGGTCTCTACGAGGACAATATGGACCTCGCAATGCGTCTGGCCGACTGGGATGGCTTCAAGGGGCGCAAGCGCGAGGCCAAAAAGCACGGCAAACTTCTAGGCCTTGGTCTCGCCAACTATGTCGAATCCTCAATCGGCGCGCCAAAAGAGCAAACACGTATCAAAGTGCGGCCGGATCGCCGCGTCGAGGTTATCATCGGCACCCAACCAGCGGGGCAAGGTCACGAGACCAGCTTCGCACAAGTGATCGCGGACTTGCTCGCTATACCCGTCGAAACCGTCCAAATCATTCTTGGCGATACCGATGTGGTGAAAGCCGGGGGCGGAACTCACTCTGGACGCTCCATGCGCCACGCCGCGACCGTCTTTTCTATGGCCGCGAGCGAATTGATCGCCAAGGGCAAGCGTGCGGCCGCGGCGATCCTGGATACTACGCCGGATCGCGTCGACTTCAACGACGGACGTTTTGCTGCGCGCGAGAGCAATCGCAGCTTCGATTTTCTTGAACTCGCACAGGAAATGACCCGTCATAAAATGCCGGACGAGCTCTCCGCGGGGCTTTTCGTGATCACCGACAACGAGATGCATGATCCGGTTTTTCCGAACGGGTGTGCGATCTGCGAAATTGAGATCGACCCGGAGAGCTGCGATTTGCGTCTCACCCGCTATACGTCGGTTGACGATGTCGGGCGCTGTATCAATCCACTCATTGTCGATGGACAGACCCATGGTGCAATCGCACAGGGCATCGGACAGGCACTCTGGGAGCAATGCGCTGTCGTGCCCTCCTCGGGCCAGCCTTTGTGCGGTTCGTTCATGGACTACGGAATGCCACGGTCGGATCGCCTGCCCTCCTTTGTCACAAAGATTGTCGAGGTTCTCTCGCCAACAAACCCGCTCGGCATCAAGGCGGGCGGCGAAGGCGGCACCACGGCCGCGCCTGCGGTGATCGTCAGCGCTATCGTCGATGCGCTTGCTTCTTACGGCATCGACGATATCGAAATGCCGGTGACGCCGTACCGTATCTGGCAGGCGATCCAGGATCGAAAGGCCGATATTTCAGACTGCTCCTGGCCTCTTGCAACCGAAATTGGACCGTCTCAATCTGGGCGAATAAAAATCGGGGAGTGAAATGGTGGGTAAATTCATCGGCTGTTGCTTTTTCGCTTCGCTGGCATTGATTGCTCAGCCGGCACTTGCGCAAGGCCTGAGTGGAAAGACCGTCCGCATCATTGTCCCATACGCAGCTGGCGGCACCGGTGACGTCGTCGCGCGCGTTCTGGGTCAGGCTGTAACTCAGAAGACCGGGCAATCGATCGTCGTGGAAGATCGTCCTGGCGCAAGTTCAATTGTCGGCAGCGAATTCGCGGCGCGTGCAGCGCCGGATGGCACGACCATTTTGCTCGTCGAAAATCCCTTTATCCTGAGCCCAATCCTGTTTCCTGGCCACTACGACCCGATTACCAGTTTCGAACCGCTTTGCTATGTTGCGGCGACGCCGGCGGTCCTCGCCGTGAGTAGCCAATCCGATATAAAGACTCTGGCGGATTTTCTGAAACAGGCGAAATCAAAGCCCGGGGCGGTGTCTTATGGCAGCACCGGCCCCGCCTCGATCGTTCACATTGCCGGCGAGCTTCTCAAGCGCGATGCGAAAGTCGACATGACTTATGTGCCCTATCCAGGCTCCCCGCCGGCGATGAACGCCACACTTGCCGGCACGATCACTGCTGTGATGGCCAATTATTCCGATCTCAAAGGGCAGATCGATTCCGGCGCGCTACGGCCAATAGCGGTGCCGGCGAAAAACAGAGTTCAGCCGCTGCCGAACGTCCCGACTTTGGCTGAAAGCGGTTTCAATGATCTGGACGCCGCGGTGTGGTTCGGCTTCGTTGCCCCGGCGAAGACGCCGAAGGAGATCCTGGCACAGCTTTCCCAATACATATCGGATGCGGTCAAGTCTGACGATGTTGCGGAGAGGCTCAGGGGTCAAGGAATGTTTATCAATCTTTTCTGTGGCGCGGAATTCGGGAATTTCCTGTCCGACCAGAAGAATACATACACAAAGTTTGCGCGTGAATTCGACATCAAGCCGTGAAATAGGGCCGGCAGGCGCCCGCAGTCGAAACCCGGACTACCTTGCAGCGCTGGCAGTTTGAACGGCGAGCCCGCTTGAAGTGCCGCAATTCTATTTTTCTCTTCAGCGCTTTCGTCCCCAGGCGTCAAAATCGTCGGTCCAGAACGCCCTTCGTTCCCGAGGTGATTCAAATAAATTGTAGCTCAACGACGAACGCAATTGCCCGCGTGAATCGACGTACTGCAACTCGGCGTCCGATGATGGGCTTCTGTGCCAGCGCCTCTTCGCGAGGCGGTGGTTCTTAACACTGGTCGCCTTTATGCCGCTGGATGAATGTTTCCCAACCTTGATCCGCCGCTGCGGTGTAATCGCCAAATCGTCCTGTGGCGCTGCGAATTGCTCTAACTCGATCTGTTTCGACGCCATATCGTCGAGAGCAGATGGAAAGGCGTCCGAACGGCGGGGCTCTACTGCCCCGGTGGAATCGGTGGCAGCGGAGCGCCAGAGCAATCGCAGAGTGGTACGCACGATCGCCTGATCGTCGCCGCCGCGTAACTCCGCGGCTACTGTCATGGGG
>DAHUXA010000222.1 GCA_027307405.1 Hyphomicrobiales bacterium
CGATAAGGCACTAATTTTGCTGCCGAAATTGGGCGCGGCCAGGCTCATATGCCCTGCCGCCTCTCCCGGTGCTCTGCGTGATCTCGCGGCAAGCGCCCTCAAGCTGTTTGTGGGCCCAAGCGGTGCATCTTGACTGCCCGCATCTTTGCACCAGTGGCCGCCTGCGGCTAAACCGTGTAACGCCGACCCCGTAGCTCAGCCGGATAGAGCATCAGCCTTCTAAGCTGAGGGTCGCTGGTTCGAATCCAGCCGGGGTCGCCACTACTCAGCGTGAGTTTCGTGAGGCCGAGCCGGCATGACGGCGTTGTCGAACGGGCTCAAGGCAGCGGCACCAAGTCCTCCGGAAATGTCTTCATGTCAACGGGTATCGCCACATGAAGACCGTAGACCACCGCTACGTTGTGTGCTTCGCCTGTCGCGTTCGTGACGGCAACCGTCTTTTCCGGTGCGGCCGTCACGTTAATCAAAATGCCTGTTACGGCCAGAACAATGTTGAGCATTCGCATCTGGGCCTCCTACGCGGATGCCCCTCGCCCACCCAGGCGGATATTTGATCTGGCCATGCAAAACGTTGGTGAGCGGCGTCACAGAAACTGGATAATTTTTTTGGCCCCCATCTGGTTACCATCGCGTCGATGTCGTTAAATTCAAAGAGCTCATTTTGTGATGCAGGGTTCGGGAGGCTGACATGGCACATTGGAAACGGGTCACTGGCACGGACGGCTATCCAATCGACGTAAACATGGATGTCGTCGCCTATCTGCATCCGTTCAAAGATCACACGGCCATTTGCTTTGTTGGTGGTCGGAGCGGTGAAGGCAAAGTCATGCTGGTCAGCGTTAAAGAAACTCCAGACATGATTCACTCAGCCAACCCACTTCGTTCGGCTTGAGATCATAAATCCCCTTATTGCAAACCTTACCGCATGGCTGATGATAAGGTTGCCAATTGACTCAACATGGGGGGCACAATGAAGAAGCTCGTTCTATTGCTTGTCGTCACTTGCTTTTGTCGGATCACCGGCAGCGGCGGACACAAAGGAAAAGAAGGCCAAACAGACTGCTGAGGCCGATGAGATCGCCAAGCAGCACGACAATACCCTGCGCGCTGTAAGAGACGCGCTTCCACTGGTGCTGCCAAGCTGGTCGCTTCCATTCTATTTCGGCATGCATCTGGACGAGACGACGGACGCAAAAAAGAAAAAGTAGACGTGTCTCGCTACATAGGCAGACAAAGCGCAGATATTAGTGTGAATCGATCTAATTCTTAACGGGGTGCGCCTTTTGGTGCCATCTCCAAGCCGTAGCGACGATGTTGGAGAGCTGCGAATTGACCGGCACAAAGCCGAGATGGTCGCGAGCCCGAGCAAGATCGGCCAAAAGGATTGCCGGGTCACCAGGGCGGCGGGAGCCGGCAATCGCCGGAATTTTAGATCCGGCTGTCTTTGCAATCTCATCCAAAATCTGTTTGACGGAGTAGCCCACACCGCTACCTAAATTGAACACGCCCCCGTTCTTCTCCGTCAGCAGTTTACGCAGTGCGAGGATGTGGCCTTGCGCCAGGTCGCAGACGTGGATGTAGTCACGAATGGCCGTTCCATCCGGTGTCGGATAGTCGGTCCCGAACACACGAAATTCGTCGACGTAACCCTGCAACCACATCATTGCTCGCGGAATGAGATGGGTCTCATAACTTCTGAATTCGCCGATCTCCCCCTGCGGGTCGGCTCCACAAGCGTTGAAATATCGGAGCGAAACCCAACGAAGCCCGTAGGCGCGCTCGTAGTCCGAGAGAATGCGCTCCACCATCAGCTTGGACATGCCGTACGGATTGATGGGATTTGGGGAGGTCTCTTCAGTAATGGGCTGCTCTTTAGGCGCGCCATAGACGGCGCAGCTGCTCGAAAACACGATGTTCTGGACTCCGGCACCTCGCAGGCCTTCCAAGAATGACAGCGTGCCAGCCACATTGTTTCGATAATATTTTGCGGGCTCGGCGACGGATTCTTCGACGATAGCGTCCGCGGCAAAATGAATTGCGGCGATCACGGCATGCGCGCGGCAGACGTCAGCCACTTTTGCGGAATCCGCGATGTCGCCTTCAATAAACGGGCCCCACCGCACAAAATCAGTGTGCCCGGTTGATAGGTTGTCGTAAGTAACCGGGGTGTAACCCGCCGCCGCCAAAGCCTTGCACGTATGCGCACCAATGTAGCCGGCGCCCCCGGCAACTAAAACTGGAATCCCCATTTCTAATCCTTCACCCCCGGCCTTATCGCTGGCTTCAATCTATGGCGGACGGGTTTCCAGTGCTCTGCCCGACTGGTCGTTCCGCCAATATAACGAACGCCCGGTGAGCGGCTGTCCAGTAAGGGCTCTGCGTCTTTTGGCCCTTTGCTTACTCCGGTCGCCGTCCCTTATAGGAAACGCATAATTAACAAGTTTGTCACACGAATAGGGATTGGGGGACCTTCCATTTCCCTCGGTTTGAGCGCGCCAGAACGGCATGACCGAGACGCCTGCTCCATCATCGACCGCAGCCGACAGCGGACCCGCCGCCGTCGAAGCGCCTCCGCTTGCCCCGGATGGCGCCCCGCTCTGCTACGTGGTGGATGAAGAACCCAGCATCCGCCATTTTCTCTCCCTTGTGCTGCACGGAGCCGGCGTCGATACGGTCGAGTTCCCTGATGGCGCTGCAATGCGCAAGGCGGTCGAAGCCCGCGCGCCCGCACTGATATTTCATAACATCTCACTCGAATCCGCCGATGCAATCGAGTCGGTTATTGCACTCGGCAAGATGCGATATCGCGGAGCCATCCAGTTGATGAGTACGCGTGGCGCGGCCGTGCTGGAGCACGTCAAGGGCATCGGGGCCCAACACAAGCTTCAGATGATGCCGATACTCAAGAAGCCGTTCGAAACGGATACGATTCTCAAGATCATCCAGGAACTCAAGCTCGGCATGCCGCCCGCGGTTGCCGCGCGCCTCGAGCTTGATGACTGTATCAACAACAAGTGGATCGAGTTCTGGTATCAGCCGAAAATTGCGCTGCGCAAGAAACGGCTGGCGGGGGCGGAAGCCTATGCACGTGTGCGCCATCCACAGCACGGGGTTGTGCTGGCGGGCGCATTCACGGCCAATGCCTCCGAAGCGGCGACACTTAAATTGTCCGAGCTTGCGCTCGAGAACGCGCTCAAAACCAGCGCCCATTTTTCGAAGCTCGGAGTCAATTTGCGGATTGCGGTCAATATTCCGGTGCCTGCGCTTGTGAAACTCCCCGTTGAAGAGATTGTGAAAAAATATCATCCGGCCAACGAAAAATGGCCTGGACTCATCATCGATCTTCCAGAGGAACAAATCGTCACTGACCTCGCGCTCGCTAGCGAACTGCGCAAGAAATTCGAGCGGCACAATGTGTGGCTAGCGCTCGATAATTTCGGCCGTGCCTATTCGGCACTTGCCAAAGTGGAAGAATTGCCCTTCGAGGAACTCAAGCTCGACCGAGCATTTGTCGCCGACTGCGGTACCGACAAAGTCAATGCACCCCTGTGCAAGACGGTGATCGATCTTGCGCACAATTTCGGACGCTACGTCGTTGCTGCGGGTATCGAAAAGGCTGCCGATGCCTTGGCTTTGGTGAGCATGGGGTGCGACTACGGCCAAGGCTTCCTGCTCGGACAGCCCATGCCGGAAGAGCGTTTTGTTTCTCTGTTGCGCCAGCGCGCGGCCACCCAGGGCCGCAATTTGGACAGCGCTTCGAGCGAAGGCGAAAAACAGCCGGCATAACCGGCGAAGCCTTTCCCCGTCTGACCATTTCTTTGCAATTGCCTTTCTGCGCATTGCGTGGCCCCCGCTGTTGGTGACAGCAAACGGCAGAAATATTCTGAAAACGAAAAAATAGGCGCGGTTGCGCTACTCCCTAAATCGCGGCGAACCGCCAAAATTCAGGGTCAGGACTCCGTGTCCGCACTCAATGGGTCCATGCGTCGCGGCGTTTGAAGGAAAAATTGTCGGCGTATGAGATGGCGCGTCGTTTCGGTGGGGTGGTCTCGAACACCTGATAGGCGATGCCGTGGCGCTCACAATAGGCGGTCGCCTCTTCCCTGCTGCCAAAGCACAGACGCAACTGCTGGCGCATGTCGCCCGAAGATGTCCAGCCCATGAGCGGCTCGACTCGGCGCGGTACCTCTGGCTCAAAATCGATCACCCAGGCCTTGGTGTTGGCGAGACCCGATTGCATGGCAGTTTTGGATGGCTGGTAGATGCGTGCCGGCATTTTGGAATCATCCGTCAGAACGGCGAAATCTCTATAAATGCCCAGCGATAAAGTCGCAATGCGCCAACCGGCATAGCAAAATTTCTAAGTTCAGGGTTGGTTCGCCGCCTTTGAATCGGAATTTTTCGGGCGCCGGTAAGCGGGGGAACCCGAATTCTTCCAAATCGGCAAATCGGCTATAAAAATAGCCTAAACGTTTTCGACAAGCTTTGTTTGCTGCTTTTTTGGGCCAATTTTGCTCTAATGCCGGCATTCATGGCGGCCGGTTATCGTGAACCCAAGCGAAAAACAGCCGCCGTAAAGCCGAAA
>DAHUXA010000223.1 GCA_027307405.1 Hyphomicrobiales bacterium
TCTTCTCTCGTTGACGACGAGGGTTTATGCACTGTCACGATGTCTGCTTTGGGTACTAACGGGCATGCCAGTAGCGCTTAGTGATGTCCGCTTTCGGGGGTAAAGCGGACATCGCACAAGCCTCCTAGAATGTCCGCTTATGACCCAAAGCGGACATCGCATCAGCGATGTAGTGTTATGTTGGGTTATTCCGGACCTAAGCTTTCCAAAACTGTAGCGGGCCGCCATAGGGCCGGCATCGCTCGACTCTCAAAACGAAATACAAGCGACTGATGGAGTTCTGATCATGAAACAGATCGGTCATACAGCTTGCGCGCTCGCGCTGTCGTCCGCGTTGACTGCCTCTGCGGCATTCGCTCAGCAGATCACCGGCACACCTGGTTCGCCCAGCGCCACCACGACCATTGACGGTAAGCAGCTTCCGCCGCCACCAGCGAAATTCGAGGGGGTGATCAAAGAGAACGCGAAGGACTCTACACCCTGGTGGCCCCCAACCGTGGTGCCACCGAAGGGCGCGCCCAATGTACTGCTGATCATGACGGATGACTCCGGCTATGGAGTGCCGAGCACCTTCGGCGGTGTGATCCCGACGCCGGCGCTGGACCGCATCGCGAAGGCGGGATTGCGCTACACCCAGTTTCATTCCACCGCGCTCTGTTCGCCGACGCGTGCAGCGATCATCACCGGCCGCAACCACCACGCGGTTGGCTTCGGCCAGATCAGCGAATTCGCGACCGGATATCCCGGCTACGACTCAATTATCGGTCCGGAGAACGCCACCATTGGCCGGATCCTGAGCGACAACGGCTACGCCACGTCATGGTTTGGCAAGAACCATAATACGCCCTCCTTCCAGTACAGCGCGGCTGGGCCTTTCGACCAATGGCCAAGCGGAATGGGCTTTCAGTATTTCTACGGCTTTATGGGCGGCGAGACCGACCAGTGGACGCCGTATCTATTTCGTGACCACACGCCGGTTTATCCATGGATAGGAAAGCCGGGCTACAACCTCGTCACCGACATGGCGGATGATGCGATCCGCTACATGAAACAGTTGGACGCATCAGCCCCGGACAAACCGTTCTTTGTCTATTACGTCCCCGGCGCGACACACGACCCGCACCAGCCGACCAAGGAGTGGATCGACAGGATCAGCAAGATGCACCTGTTCGACCAGGGCTGGGAGAAGCTGCGCGAGCAGATTTTCGCCAATCAGAAGCGGATCGGCGTGATTCCGCAGAACACCCAGCTCACGCCATGGCCGGACGACCTGCCGAAGTGGGATTCGCTCTCTGAGGTCAAGAAGAAGATCGTCATTCGCGAGGCGGACGTGTTCGCCGCCTACACTGCTTACGTCGACCACGAGATCGGCTGCGTGATGCAGGCGGTCGAGGGCATGGGCAAGCTCGACAACACGCTGATCATCTACATCAACGGTGACAATGGCACGAGCTCCGAAGGCTCGATGATGGGCACGCCAAACTGGATGACCGTCGCCAACGGCGTGTTAGAGCTACCTGAGGTCGAATATCTCCGGTACTACGAGTCGTGGGGCTCCGACCAGACCTATCCGCACATGGCGGTGCCGTGGGCGTGGGCATTCGACACACCCTTCAAGTGGGTGAAGCAGATTGCCTCGCACTTTGGCGGCACCCGGCAGGGCATGGCCATCTCTTGGCCCGGGCATATCACCGACGTTGGCGGTATCCGCACGCAGTTCCATCACGTGATCGACATCGTGCCGACGATCCTCGAGGCGGCGGGCATCCGTGCCCCAGAAACGGTCGACGGCATCCCGCAAAAGCCTATCGAGGGCGTCAGCATGGCGTACACGTTCGATAAGGCGAACGCCACCGCGGCATCCAAACGCGACACGCAATACTTTGAGATGTTCGCCAACCGCGGCATCTACCACGACGGATGGTACGCAGCCACGACGCCTCCTGTTCCGCCGTGGCTAGTCGGTACAAAACCGCTGCCGCCGATCGAAGAATATAAATGGGAACTCTATAACATCGCCGATGACTTCTCGCAGGCCAACGACCTCGCTGCGAAGATGCCCGACAAGCTGAAGGAGATGCAGACGCTCTTCCTGGCAGAGGCGGCAAAGCACCAGGTCCTGCCGCTGGACAACTCGGTTTTGCCGCGCCTCCTCACGTCCCGCCCAAGCGGGACGGCCGGCCGGACCGTGTTCACCTATCAGGGTGAGAACGTTGGCATTCCGGTCGGCAACGCGCCGAGTCTCCTGAACAAGGACTACACCATCACCGCCGAGATCACGGTGCCAAAAGTGGGCGCCGAAGGGATGATCGCGACGATGGGCGGCCGCTTCGGCGGTTACGGTCTCTACATGCAAAAGGGCAAGCCTGTGTTCGTCTACAACCTGCTCAATCTCAAGCGCTACCGCTTCGAGGGCGGCGTGGGGGCCGAAGACTGGCTGGGCAAGTCGCTCAATCCGGGCAAGCACACCATCGTGTTTGATTTCAAGTACGACGGTCCCGGACTGGGCAAGGGCGGCACCGGTGTGCTCACGGTCGATGGCAAGCTGCTTTCGCGCCAGAAAATGGAGCACACGATTCCATTCCTGATGAGTCTCGATGAATCGTTCGACATCGGGGTGGACACCCGCACGCCGGTCGACGAGAGCTACAAGCTGCCATTTAAGTTCACGGGTACGATTGACAAACTGACGTACAAGCTCGGCCGTGAGCAGTTGGCTGCGGAAGATCGAAAAGTGATGCAGAAGGCGCTTGCGGGCGCTCACGATTAAGAAAGCCCTAGATTTACCTGATCATCGAAGGACACGCGGGGAGCGTTAAGCTCCTCGCGATCCTTTACGGCAACGTGAAATCCGGCATGTCCGCTATTGGCCCACAGCAGACATTGGCTAGTGCACCGCGCATGTCCGCTATTGGGGTAAAAGCGGACATCGCGCTGACCGGTCCGCATTTCCGCTAATGACCCTAAGCGGACATCGTCTCAGCGAGGCATTAGCCTCGTGCCGGTACCGAAATGCCTCCAAATTCAATGACGTTACCTCCAACATTCGTACAGCCTCTCGCCTTGCTTCCGTCACACCGTGATGCCGTGATGCAGTCTTGCGCCATTAATCAGCCGAGCGTGAAATCCGGCTAGTCCCTGCGATTGAAGTTGGAGTGGGTAGTGATGCCAATGTCTTCCGCGCAACGCCCATCTCATTTTGCACGCGATGTTGTCCCGGAATGGCCTCCTGCGCCTCGCCCCTCGGTTGTGAAGAACAATCCGTTGACCAGCGAAAGGCGGTCGATTGGCCGGCGAATATTCCGAACACTTGCCCGCTTTTTCATTGCGGTTCTGATCGGTGTCGGCGCTACGTTGGCCTGGCAGTCCCACGGCGACGAAGCAAGGGAGATGGTCAGGACCCGGGCGCCGTCACTGGTTTGGTTGTTGCCCGTCTCGACGACGAAATCGCCTGCTGACGATCAGGGCGCTACCGCCGCAACGTCTGCTGAGTTGGTACAGCAGCTTAAGCCCCTGACGCTCGATCTCGCCGTCGTGCGGCACAGCCTGGAGCAGCTCGCTGCCAAGATAGAGCAACTCGGTGTCAAGCAAGAACAGATGGTCCAGAACATCGCGACACTGCAGGCCGTCGAGCAGGACATCACACAGAAGGTATCATCACCGCTTCAGTCCCGAGCGGCCTCTCCGCGCAAACCCCCGCAACCCACCGCGCAGTCATCGTCAGTGCCTCCCCAGACGCCTCCTTCCGGACCCCCCGTACGCTTGCTTGATGGCCCGGCTCAGTCCGCCCGGTAAAGCGGACATCCCCCGAGCTTGTCGCCACGTTTTCTTTTGACCCAAAGCGGACATCGGGCCTGATCAGCGTCTGAGGCCGGTTGTGTGCATTTCTCACACACCGACTAGCAGTGACCTATTATAATTTAGCATCGCACATGGCGTGGTCCTCACGGGGGACACACATGCAACGACGAGATTTCATCACGCTTCTCGGTGCTGCGGCCGCATGGCCGCTCGCGGCGTACGCGCAGCAGGCCGTTAAACTCCACCGAATTGGCATTCTGTCACCGGAACTCCTACCCCCCGGCTTTCTTGACGCCTTTCGGCAAGGGCTCCGCGAGCTTGGCTACGTTGAGGGGCAGGACATCGCGTTTGAGATCCGAAATGCAGAAGGATACGGCCAACGGCTTGTGGCGCTCGCTAATCATCTGGTGGAACTCAAAGTTGATGTGATCCTTGCCGTAAATACACCGTCAGTGCAGGCCGCCAAGAAGGCGAGTGCGACGATCCCCATTGTCATGACGCGCATCGCTGACCCTGTAAAAAGTGGCCTCGTGAGTAGTCTCTCCAAACCGGGTGGCAACATTACCGGCTTGAGCTTCAGGGTTGACGAGCTAAGTGGAAAGCGGCTTGCGCTGCTCAAAGAGACTTTCCCGAGCGTTTCTCGAGTGGCCGTCCTTTGGTACGAACCTAACTCCGGCTCAGACATTGCCGTGGGCGCAATTAAAGCTGCGAGCCGAGAGCTTGGCCTCGAGCTCTTGCTCCTGCCAGTGCATGGTTCAGGCGACCTCATTGGGGCCTT
>DAHUXA010000224.1 GCA_027307405.1 Hyphomicrobiales bacterium
CCAATAGGCCAGTGCACCCACGGGCCCGGTTGGATTGTACGAAGCGTTGTGCGGAAAGACGTTGGCGCCGACGACGAACAGATTGTGGCAGTCCCAGCTCTGCAAATATTTGTTGAGCGCGCTGTCGCGCGGATTAGTGCCCATGATGGTGCCGCCGGTGTTGTGCGTGCTCTGGTAGGGCACCACGGTCCACGGATTGGTGCGTGCCACCGCCGGATTGAGCTTGGTGGGGTTCATCGACTTGGCAATATCGTTGATCACCTGCGCGGCGTGGGTTCCCATCCTGTGTTCGTTCGCCTTGTAATCGAACGTCATTCGCATCAACGGCTGGCCGAATGCGTTGCGATAGGTCGGGTCGAGGTCGTAGCAATTGTAGCGATTGGCCATCACGCTGCCGCTGGCACCAATTGTCATCGCGGTCTGGTACCACTTCGCCGTCGCCCGTTTCCATTCGCTGCCCCATTGCGGCGTACCGCTCGGCACCGGACGGTATCCGATCGGCAGCGCGGTATTGAAGCCGCCGTTGACGTTGTACGCGCCGACGAAATTATGGGGACCGCGGTCGAACTCCCAATTGATGTTGAAGTCATCAATGGTGGCGTTGGAGCCGCCGGCGCTCATGAACGGATTGAAGTATTTGCCTTCGAAGAACAGCGTCGCGCCGGCGCCGGTCTGGTAGCAATAGTTCTTGCCGATGACGCCCTTCTGCGCGACCGGGTCGTAAGGCGTTCCGATGCCGGACAGCAGCATCAGGTGCACATTGTTGATAGCGTAAGCGCATAGCAGCACCATGGTGGCCGGCTGCTCGAATTCTTCGCCATTGAGCACATTGGTGTAAGCGACGCCGGTGACACGCTTGCCGTCGTTGTCCTTGAGCACATTGGTTACCCAGGAATGAGTGCGCAGTTCGAAATTTGGATTGCGCATGGCGATCGGGATCACCGTCATGTGCGGGCTGCCCTTGGCGTTGGCTTCGCAGCCGAAGCGCTGGCAATAGCCGCAATACTGGCAACCGCCGAATTTCGAGCCATCGGGATTGGTATAGGGTTGCGAGGCATTCGCGGAGGGTCGCGGGAACGGGTGGTAGCCGGCATTGCGTGCGGCGGCGCTGAACATCTCGCTCGCCAGGATCGGAGTGAGCGGCGGTAGCGGATATTCCTTCGCGCGCGGCGCCTCGAACGGATTGCCGCCGGCCTGGATCTGGCCGTTGATATTGCCGGCTTTGCCGGAGACCGCCGCGGTGTATTCGAACCTTTCGTAATAGGGCTCAAGCTCGGCGTAGGTGATGCCCCAATCCTGAATCGTCATGTCATCGGGGATGAATTTCTTGCCGTATCGCTCCTCGTAATTGGAGCGGATCTTGAATTCCATGTCGGTCCAGCGCCAGGTATGACCGCTCCAGTGCACGCCGGAACCGCCGACAACCTCACCCGGCAAGAACGAGCCGAGGCGACGCATCGGCAGTGCCTCCTGCGTGGGATTGTTGCGGACGGTGATGGTGTCGCGCGCGGTGTTCTGCATCAGGTCATGACGCACGACGTAGCGCAGTTCGTCGCGAATGTTGGGCAGCGAATAATCATTTTCGCTCGTACGAGGTGCGCCGCGCTCAAGCGCGACCACCTTCAAGCCGGATGCCGCCAGTTCCTTGGCGAGAATGCCGCCGGTCCAGCCCAGCCCGACGATGACGACATCGACTTCCTTGAGTTTGGTGATCATGGCCTGCCCCTTAACTCATATCCGCGATGCTGACGGGCTTGTTCGGGAACGGCTTACCGCGAAATTTCTCCACGTGGTCGCGATGCACCGCGATCACGCCGGGGAAGCCAATGATGGCCCAGCCCGCTTTGTTGCGGTTACCGCCATAGATCGGATCTGAATATATGCCTTCGACCACGGTCTGATAGAGCGTGCCCCAGAACACGCGCACGGCGAGTCCGTTGTCGAATTTGATTTTGCCCGTAGACAGGCCGACGAGCACCTCTTCGCGCTGCGCCTCCTCGATCCGGTCGAACGGCTTGCCATAAGTCTTGCGGCAATGCGCGTTGGTCGCCTCGATGCCAGCGCGGTAGAGCTGCGCGGGGGTGAGAGGTAACTGGTAGCCCTGAGAGGGCGCGCCCTGCTTCCATGGGCCCTGCATGTAGAGACGCTCGCCTTTGCCCCAGGCGCCGGCGAGCGCACGATCGATGTAAATGTTGACTCCGAGATCGGTGCCCCTCGGACTGACCTCATCGGCGGGGACCATGTGATCCACCAGCGCTTCAACGAACCCGGCCTCTTCGAGATTGAAGAATTCATATCCCGCTGCCTCGGGGGCGGCCGTCGCGGCCGCAGGCTGTTGCGCCTGAGCGGTCTGCGTCGGAACCACTGCGGCCGTGCCGCCGGCCGCTGCGGCGCCACCGATGACGGCGCTTTTCAGAAAATCGCGACGATCAAATTCTTGTTTTGTCATAGGCTCCCCTCCCTACCTGAGGAGGCCCAAAGCGCGGGCCCCGAGGACACGCTTTTGATGCCAGCATGCTGTTTTTGAATCGGTCCGGCAAGACGAGGTGTCGCCGCCTATTGCGCTGCGCCACATTGGACGCTGAGCCGGCCGAGCGGATGCAGGCAGCAAGCGGACATAGCCTGCATCATTTTTTCTGGGTACACACCACAGTATGGACCTGATTTACACCGTCTCGATCTGGCTGTTGCCGGTTCTATTCGCCGTCACGTTTCACGAAGCTGCTCACGGGTATGTCGCCCGCTTCCTTGGTGACGATACGGCGTCGCGACTTGGACGTGTCAGCCTCAATCCCCTTCGGCACATAGATCCTTTCGGCACAATTCTTCTGCCGGGACTCTTGCTGTTCGCCCGGTCACCGTTCTTGTTTGGCTACGCCAAGCCGGTGCCTGTTAATTTTCGGGCACTTCGCAATCCACGCATCGGCATGGTGCTGGTCGCGGCGGCGGGGCCTGCAATGAATGTTGGCTTAGCAATTGCTGCTGCGTTGAGCTTCCATCTGGTCGTCTACCTGCCAGCCACCATGGCGCAGTGGGTTGCGAAGAATTTAGCGAACGCCCTCATCATCAATATAGTGCTGGCGGTCTTCAACCTGTTCCCGTTGCCGCCTCTTGATGGAGGACGCATTGCCGTAGGCTTGCTTCCCAATGTGTTAGCCAGCCGGCTTGCCCGTCTTGAGCCTTATGGAATGATGATTCTTATTGGACTGCTGATCTTCCTGCCGCTGGCGGGTTCGCAATTAGGTTTGGACCTTAATTTTGTGTCCGATCTCATCTCAAGCTCAACTGATGCTGTCATCAGAGCCATCCTCCGATTAACCGGCAACATTTAGATTTCTGCTATAGTGCGAGTTCGAAAAGCTGGCGAAAGCGGCAACATCTGAAGCAGGAGAGGGGTGATGCCCAGGCACACGACTTATGTTCCCCACGGGGTGATCCCGGCGGTGCTGCTGCCGTTCGACAACGATCTCGCGGTCGACGAGACAAGCTTCCGCAAACATCTGCGTGACGTGGCAGCGACGGAAGGTCTTTCCGCCATCACCATCAACGCCCATTCGACCGAAGTCGCTTCTTGCAGCTTCGATGAGCAGAGGCGCGTGCTTGAGATCGCGCAGGACGAGGTCGGCGCCCGGTTGCCGCTGGTCAACGGCATTTGGGCCGACGGCAGCATCGAGGCCGCGCGTATCGCACGCATGGCGACGCAGGGTGGCGCGTCCGCTTTGCTCGTATTTCCGCCGGCTCCATTCACGCTCGGCCAGTCGCCGGCCATGGCGCTCGCTCATGTGAAACGCATTGCGGACGCCACCGATCTGTCGTTGATCGTTTTTCAATACCCACTCGCAACCGGCCAGGGCTATCCCAAGGATACGCTGTTGAAGATGTGCGAAGAGGTGCCGTCGATCCGCGCCATCAAGGACTGGATCGGCAACATACCACACCATGAATGGCACATCCGCACGCTGCAAAACCTGCCGCGGCCGGTGAACGTGCTCACGACCCACAGTTCGTGGCTGTTCTCGTCGCTGGTTCTCGGCTGCAACGGATTGCTGTCAGGATCGGGCAGCGTGATTGCCGACCTGCAGGCGAAGCTGTTTCGCGCCGTGCAGAAGAACGACATGGCGGAGGCGAAACGTCTCAATGACCGGATCGAACCAACCGCGCGCGTGTTCTACGCCGATCCTTTTGTCGACATGCACAACCGCATGAAGGAAGCGCTGGTGCTGCTCGGCAAGCTGCCGCGTGCGGTCGTTCGTCCGCCACTGGTGAAGATCGAGCGTGCCGAGATTGTGCGCATCCGTCAGGCTTTGATTGAGGCCGGATTGCTGGACAAGAATGCGAGGGATGCGGCGTGAGTCACAGACTCACATAATCGCAAACTCGGTATTCTTCCGGTCGGTCACAAGCATGCTGCCCGGATAATGTGTAATGCAGAATTCGGGCTTCACTGTCGCGATCACCGACTGCGGCGTGACTCCGCAGGCCCAGAACACCGGCAGCTCGTTATCGCGGACCTCGACCGTGTCGCCGTAGTCGGGCTTGTCGAT
>DAHUXA010000225.1 GCA_027307405.1 Hyphomicrobiales bacterium
CTACGCGGCCAGGGTGGAACGAGCGTAAGCGACGCGCACGCTGTCACACGCGGCGACAAACGCGTGCATTTGCACAAAATGCTGCGCCAATTCGAGCACAGACCGACGGCGGGCTAAAAGCCTGCCGGCGCAACACACCAATATTTTACTCATTGATCATCCGTTCGGACGACGCAGAGTATGCATCGCCCGACTACAAACATGGCTTCAACCGACACATTCCTCCTGCCACAGGTGATTCGAATGACGATTTCCGGCATCATTGCTTATCTCATGGCATCGTCCACCGTCGCCGGCACAACAGCGGCGAAAGCCGCGCTCTGCCGCATCGTCTTTGGTGCTGGCGCAGTCACCGCCGTGGTGGCCGTATCTGTAGTGGCGTCCAACTTTCAGAATTTTTTTGGCGGTCGAGACAGGCCGCACACGGGCTAAGACCATAGTCTTCACTATGTGCTTGATCCTCCGTTCGAAGGATTTCCTGCGCCATAAGCGCGTTTACGCGCGTCTTCGACGCGCTATGGCGCTGCACCGCGTCCGGGACACGTGCGAATGGCTTACGCGAGAATGAGTGGATGGGGTCTGGCACCAGGCTCGCTCGAGCCGGATGCCCTACCTCTTGAACAATCCCATGATCTCCGCCTTCGCCAGCGTGTTGAAATGCAAGTTGAAGCCGACGACGGCGGCCGACGTGTCAGCCTTGACGTCGAGTTTGTCGACTTTCACCGCAAAGACCGTGAACAGGTAGCGATGCGGATGATCGCCCTCGGGCGGACACGGGCCGCCGTAGCCGGGCGCGCCGAAATCCGTACGCGTCTGTAGTGCGCCGGCCGGCAGCTTGCCGCCTGCGCTGCCCGCACCCAGCGCGAGCTCGGTGACATCGGCCGGAATGTTGACAACCAGCCAATGCCAGAAACCCGAGCCGGTCGGCGCATCCGGGTCGTAGCAGGTGACGGCGAAGCTCTTGGTGCCCGCCGGGCTCCCTGACCATCTCAGGTGCGGCGACTTGTTGCCGCCGGCGCAGCCAAATCCGAAATCCGCGGACAGGATGAAATCCTTGGGCAGATAGTCGCCGTCCTTGAAGCTGTTGCTTGTGACTGCAAACGCCATGTACGGTCTCCCTCAGATCGCCAAACGCATAAAGCGTAGTCCGGTTCAGACAAACCGCAATGGACTTCTTCTCGACCAACCCGTTCGATCTCGCCATCTATGTCTGCCTGTTCGTCGCCGTGGTCATGGGTTTCATGACCGGCTTCCTGCGCAGCCTGGCGACAATTTTCGGCTATGTAGCCGGGATGGGCGTGGCCGCAGCGGCGGCGTCACGCGTGGCGCCTCTCCTCACGACATATTTGAAAATGCCGACACCGCAGACCTGGCTGGTGTTCGTTGCCATCTTTGTCGCTGCCGGCCTTGCGATCAGCGCATTGCTGAGACTGGCGGTGAGTGAAATGGTCGGACCCAACATCAGCATCCCCGACCGCATCGTCGGCGCGCTGCTGGGGGCCTTTCGCATCGTTCTTCTGGCTGTGCTGCTGGTCCTCGTTTTCGATCGCGTCATTCCGCCGGGCCGTGAGCCAGGCTTCCTCAAGGGCTCGCAATGGCGGCCGGTGCTGTCATCGGCGGCGCAGTACGGCTTGCAATCATTGCCACCGGAGGTCGAGGAATATATCGATCGCCTGAAACGCCAACGCAGAATCTGAATTTGTGAAAGAACCGCCGCCGGCTACCATCACGCGGAGATTGCGTGCGCGCTACATGCTCGCGGGCGCGATGATGATGACCATCTGGGGCGCAAGCCTGGTTGCGCTGTTTCATGATGGCCGCGCCTTCAACATCTTTGCGGCCGTATTTGCGACCTTCACCTTTCTGCCACTCGGGCTCATCGCCTTGCAGGGCGGATTGTCCGGCAGTTCAGCCGGCATGCAGCGCGCCCGCAATGCGCTGCTCGCGTCCGGCGGTCTGCTGGCGCTGATCGTGGTGGCGGAGCTATTCCGGCGCATGGTGCTCGGCGGCAGCTAGTCCGAATACAGCGCGCGATCTCCGCTCACGTGAACCGCGCACACGAAGCGGTGCTCCAAAACCACTGGCGAACAAGCCGTGCCAATTAATTATCACTTTGCCGCCCAACATCTCCCGCAACTTCGCCGCGCGGGCATGCGTTGTTTAGCTGATCCCCGGGAGAGGAAATCATGCTCCACAACGCCAATGGAAAACCGGGCGATTGCTCGCCACCGACATCAATTTCCCAACCATTGTCTTTCAGGAAGTACGAACGGGATTCTGCCCCGAGGTTGGGAATTGCATGAGAACTCTTCTCATTGGCGCGATGTCCGCAACGTTGATCGGGTGCAGCTGCGTAAAGCCAGCGCTATTCAAACCCGATCACGCGACAGCAAAAGTGAAGGTCACAAACGCTGCGAAGACGTCGAAACCGTCATCTGCTCAACCAAGCAACCAGAACGGCCCCGCCGAAAAACAAGCACACTCTCGGGCCACGTTGACGCCCGCGGCTCCATCGTCCGGCCAGTCCCCTGAAACGTCCGATCCCGTCCTGAAAAAAGCACAGACCACAACCGCGGCGAAAATGGAGGTTCCGGCATCTGCCGAGTTTGCTGACATGAAGCGGGCCGTCAGAAAAGATACAATGGGAGAACCGGTCGACACCATTTGTGGCTACGTCAAAGGGAAAAAGATATCGGGTGAAGAAAGCGGAGAAAGACCGTTTCTCTATCTCGTGAAGGAGGACAAGGCCTTTATCGACGATGGTAATCCGGATTCAGTGGCGGCGACCGCGTATCGCGCCATCTGCACCAACCCGGATTTGCATGGACAGGATTTCCACCAGCGACAAAACCGAGAATGATTTCTCTGCGACCTGGGCAATTTGTTGCCCATGAACGACAGATGCACCGTTAGAAAATCCTGCCTGCTGCAATGCGCCGACGAAGGCGTCGGCATCGCGACATAAAGAGTCGATCAGATCGTCGGATTCCAGATCACCGGAATTTCCCGATAGCCGGTCCCGTATTTCTCCACATGCGCGAGCGACGGGAACGGGTAGTGGAAGCCCTGCACTCGCATCTTGTCGGCGACCAGCATGTCATAAACCTTGCGGCGGGTGGCTTCCGCCATGGCGCCGTCCTGGTCGTAGAAGGCATGCCAGTCGGGATGGCGTACGAATAGGAACGGCACATGGGTGACGTCGGACTGCACGTAGACGGCGTCCGAGCCTGAGGCGATCACGTAGGAGGTATGGCCGGGCGTATGACCGGGGGTGGCCTGCGCGGTGACACCAGGGATCACCTCCTTGCCCCACTCATAGGTTTTCACGCGCTTCAGGACCTCCGCATTGAATACGCGCCGCACGTTCTTGAAATTGGTTTGACCGCGGCCGCTGGTAGCGCGGCTCATCTCCCCATCGTCCATCCAGTATTTGTGCTCGGGTGCGGGCACAAGGATTTCCGCGTTCGGATAAGTCAGCGAAGCATCGTCCATCAGCAGGCCGTTGATGTGGTCGCCGTGGTAATGCGAGATGATCACGGTATCGACGGCGGCACGATCAATACCGGCGGCCGCGAGATTGCTCACGAACTGGCCGCCGACCCCGTTGCTCTTTTTGTAATTGGTTTCACTGGTCCCGGTATCGATGACCGCGAGCTTGGAGCCGGTGTTCACCGCGATCGGGTTGTAGGGCGTGGTCATCATGTCCTTTTCCATGAAGACCTCGGCGAGCGCGGCGTTCACGACATCTTTCTTGATATTGATGACGTGATCCTCCGCCATCTTGAAGCGGGCGACACCATCGGTGGCGACCGTCACTTCAATGCTGCCGATCTTGTAGCGGTACCAGCCGGCGGTTTGCTTGCCAGCCGGCGGCGTGGCGGCGCGGACGGGGCGGTCGGGCGGCACAGCGATGGCGGTCGCCGCACCGGCGGCAACTGACAACAGATTGCGGCGTGTGAAAGCAGTCATTGGCGTTCCCCCTTCATTACGTTTTCCGGGATTGTCCAAATGGCTCCCGGATTGACCTGAAATACTCGCGATTTTCTGGTCTTCCGCAAGACAAAAGCTAGGGTCAGAGTGCTTCGCGCGCCGACGAGGTGATCGAATAAGTGAGCTAATGTCCGCTTATGGCGGGGTCTGGCTCGTGCTGAGGCGTCACGCGGTCGCGTCGCAACGGGAGGTCCGGGCATAGGACGAGCTTGCCCTCGAGACCGCCCGCCTCGAGACGGCGGTGAGCCGCGGCGACCTCATCGAAGGAGATCCGCTCGGCGACGCGCGGCCGGATGGCGCGAGTTGCCAAGAGGCCGAAGAGCCGCTCCAGGTCCTCCCGGGTGGCCAGGCGGTGCTCGACGGCCCGGTCGCCGAACGGGGAGTCGGTCAGCCGCTCGGCCCACGACGCGCCCCACCATTCCCGGTCCTCGGGCCCGGTGTAGCACCAGGCGCTGGCCGTGGCGTCGACCGCGGTGAACCCGGCCTGCCTGGCCCAGGAGAGCATGTGCCGGCCCGCGTCCGACTCGCCGCCGAGCGCCCGGGCCACG
>DAHUXA010000226.1 GCA_027307405.1 Hyphomicrobiales bacterium
AACACAGTGTCCAAATAATTGCCGAATGCCGTAAGGCCTGCGCTGATCACTAGCGATACGATAAGCAAAAACCCCAAAGCAGCGACCAGACCTAAACTAATGACGCGCGCGCGGATCAGCCGCGTCACCGATGTGGCTTGAGACTTCGTTTTCCAGATAGAATTCAGGGCGGCTTGCATCTCGCCGAAGACCCCCGACGCAGTTGCAATCAGTGCTGCAACCCCAATCATCGTCGCAAGGATGCCTGACGACTTGCTTGCGGCGCTTGCAACAGCGGATTGCAACACCTCCGCTGTTGGTCTTCCCATAAGGCCGCTGAATTGCCCGCTAAGAGCATTTTGAGCGGCATCCCGTCCGAACGCCAGCCCAGCGATTGCAATTACAATAAGCAGGACAGGAGCGATGGAAGTAACAGTGTAGAAGGAAATGGCAGCACCTCGACTCAATGCTTCGTCATCGAGGAAGGAAATCACTGAATCCTTAAGCATCTTCCAGGTAGCAGCGATCATACTCCAGCCCTTGTGATCTCAGCATGCAAACCTGAGACGCCACTGCGTGAAGACAATGGCGATTTAGCAAAACCGTTCCATAGCAACGGGCCGCGTTGGTCGTCGTTCTGGTTTCGTTGAAGGCTCGCAGCTATATGCGGCCGGCGTCAAAGTATGATCGATCGAGCGATCCGCCGACCGTCAAAAGATGGCCGTTGCGACGGACACAAGGAAAAGCCGCCCGGAAGATGGCCATTGCGACGGACACAAGGAAAAGCCGCCCGGAGGCGGCCTTTCCAGGAGAGTCGCCGCAGCCCGTGGTGACGTACTGCAAAGCGACAGATCCCAATCTCCAACGCCAGACTTCAGCAAAGGTTCAAAAGGCCCGATTCCTGTGGCCAGTCCAACAGCGTTTTGAACTTTAAGTGGAGGATGCGGGTTATCGAGGCGGAGCTCGAACATTTTGAAAGATAGTCCATGCGGTTCCCTCCCCATGCCCTCGTCATGCTTGTCCTTGTCGGATTGTGCGCCTGGGGTTATCCAGTGCTGGCAATCGCGCAGAACGGCCCGGCGGGCGAAGATCCTGCAACTGCGGAAGCCTCGTCCGCACCGCCATCGCTCACGGTACCCGCTCTCCCCGCCGAGCAGCCGTTGCCGCAGACCCAACCTAGCTTGGAACGCCTGATCGCTACGCGCCTTGGTCAATTTATTGAACGCAAACCAGAGCGGTCGGCGGTCGAAGCCTTTTATGGGGCGCGCGGTTTTACCCCGCTGTGGTCGGCGGACGGTGTGGCGTTGCCGCGCGCGCAGGCCGCGATCGACTACCTTGCCAAGGTGGCCGGCGAAGGCCTTGATCCGCGGGATTATCCCGTCCCGCGATATTCAGAAAGGATGAGCGAGGACAACGCCGCCAGCGCCGATCTCAAGCTGACGGCAGCCATCCTCACTTATGCGCGGCACGCCAGCGCTGGCCGCGTCAGCTTCACGCGCGTGAGCGGCGCCATCCTGTACGCGCCGCACGCTGCCGACCCGGCCGCGGTGTTACGTGAAATCTCCTCGACCGATGACGTGGCGCACGTGCTGGCCTCGTTTGAGCCGCAGCATCCAGGCTTTAAAGCTGTGCAAGCGCAACTGGCCAAGGAACTGGCTGCCGATGACCCGGCAGCTTCCCCCGTGGCGAGCACCGACGCCCATAAGCCCCGCGCCGCGCCTAAAAAACGCACCGATGTCATCGGCACTCTGATCGCCAATCTTGAACGCTGGCGCTGGCTACCGCGTGAACTCGGGCAAAATTATGTGATGGTGAATATTCCTGATTACGCGCTGTCGGTGGTCGATCAGGGCCGGCCGATATGGCGTACCAAAATCGTGGTCGGCAAACCCGGTGAGACCGCAACGCCATTGCTCAGCGAAACCATGAAATATCTCACCATTAATCCGACCTGGAACGTGCCGCCTTCGATTATTCGCAACGAATACCTACCCGCGCTTGAACGCGACCCGGCCGCGCTCGACCGCATCGGCTTGAAAGTTGCGCATAACTCCGATGGCTCGATCCGGGTCTATCAACCGCCGGGCGACCGCAATGCGCTCGGCCGGATCCGGTTCAATTTCCCCAACCCTTTCTTAGTCTATCAACACGACACGCCCGATAAAAAATTATTTGCGCGCGATGTGCGTGCGCTCAGCCACGGCTGCATGCGCGTGCAAAATCCAGAACAATACGCCGAAATTCTACTCGCCCTGTCGCAGCCCGAGGAAAAATATAGCGCCGCCCGCATCAAGGGCCTTTACGGCGCTGAGGAACGCACCATCAATTTGCGCGCGCCGGTGCCGGTGCATGTCACCTATCAGACCGCTTTTGTCGATGACAGTGGCAATCTTAATTTCCGCAGCGACCTCTACGGTCTCGACGTCGCCATTTTAAAACTCATGCGCGGTAGCGAGCGGCCGACCGCCGATACCCCGATTGCACGTAGTTATAACAGCAGCAGCAAACCGGTCATCGCCCGCCTACCGGCGCAGCCCAATCGGGAGACCACGGAGCCTCGGGGTTTCGACGCCTGGAGCTGGGATTACAACGCGCGTGCAGTGCGCGCTTACGCCGAGGATCCGCTGCCGCGCCAGCCGTTCGATCGCGCCGTCGGCAGGTGGTAAGGGGCCGGCGCAATGATGGGCGTGGCCCCTTGATGTCTTACCCGGCGCTGAGCGTCACCGGCGCCAGCCCGTTGAAACCGAGCGCGCGAGCAGCGGCCGGCGTGAGGTCGATGACCCGGCCGCGCATGAATGGGCCGCGGTCGTTGATCCGAACCATGACGCTGCGGCCATTATTTCTGTTGGTGACGCGCACACGCGTCCCAAACGGCAGCGTCCGGTGCGCAGCCGTGAACCCATTGGGCTGCGCCCGCTCACCGCTTGCGGTCCGTTGTCCGGAATAGGCATACACTGAGGCTATTCCGGACTGTGCCATCGCGGCCGACGAACAGACGATAAAAACCATTGCGCCGCAAAGGGCGGCGCTGATCCGCATGAGCATTTCAACCTGTCTCCCGGATTGGCCCCCAAGGGCGCAGGCGTCATAAAAGCGACGCGGCGCAAATTGAGGGCAGCATTGAGGCGATTTCTCGAAGTGTCTTTGGAACTTCGTTTTGCGCCGCACACGGCGAGCGTCCAGATAGATGCGGCCCGTGTGGACGATGGCGCGGCTGAGTTCCCGCAGTATGACTATCACCTCAACCCCACGCCACGGCGCGCAGTGATGCGCGGCTACTGCTTGGAAGCTGGTTTGCTGGTGCCGCGGATGAAATCCTGCATTTCTTCCTGGGTAACGAAGCCATCTTTGTTGGCATCGATCGCCTTGAAGATGCGCTCGTGAGCCGCCTGAAACTCCTGCAATGATAGTTTCCCATCACCGTCAGCGTCCATCAGACTGAAAATCATTCGCATCATCATGGGAGGAGGACCCAACATGCCGGAACGCATGACGCCTCGATCCCCGTCGTGGTGCCCGTAACTCCGGCCCATCATTCCCCTTCCCATCATTCCGCCACCCATCATTCCCCCGCGATAATGGTAGCTGTCCTGATCGCTATCTTCCTCTCCGCCACGTTGGGCGCGCTCTTGCAATTGCTCTCGCATGCGCTCTCGGATCGTCTGGTCTTGCTGCTGCATCATCGGACCACCCGGAGTCGGCTGGGTAGCGGGACTCTGCTGGACACTGGGAGTTTGGGCACTAGGCGCTTGGGCACTTGCAGCACCGCCACAGCCGAGCAGAACCGCAGATGTCGTGAGTACGAGCACATGATTTCGCATCTCAACCTCCTTGATGAGGGTCACACTCAGGTTGGGGATGGCCTGATACTGCGCTCTTATTGTGCGCGGACTAGGGCAGTAATTGGCAGTCCACACGATAGGCCGCTCTTCTGAAAACTCGCCGCGAGGGCACCATTGTGACGTTAAGTCAACGTTGGTCCGCTTTGGGTCAAAAGCGGACATTTGCAGCGCAATAGGCGATGTCCGCTTTGGCCCCTGAAAGCGGACATCAAATGCGTCAAGGCCGCGATGGGCCAGGAAGAGACATGCGCAACCTCTCGCCGACGCTGCGAACTGCGGCAGATAGCACAGCTAATCCTGACTACGGTTGTTTTGTCAGCACGATGTGGGTCGCGGCAGCTGAGGGAACATGCTCTGTCACTCGATAACCGAGCTTAGGGAGGTCAAGTCCCGAAAGTAGATGTTCGCCTGCGCCGAGCAGCACTGGCGAAATTGCCAAGTGCATTTCGTCGACGAGACCCTCCTTGAGATACTCTCGAATAGTCGCCACCCCGCCGCCGAGCCGTATATCTTTGTTACCGGCCGCTGCCCTCGCAGATCGCAACGCAGCGTCGATGCCATCTGTTACAAAATGAAAGGTGGTGCCGCCCTCCATCGTGATTGGTGGCCGCGGATAGCGCGTCAACACAAAAACAGGGACGTGATACGGTGGGTTTGGGCCCCACCAGCCTTTCCAGCTGTCAT
>DAHUXA010000227.1 GCA_027307405.1 Hyphomicrobiales bacterium
CGAGGAAATTCCGGGCGCAGGTCCGCCTTGTATCGTAGCGGCGCGGGTATTGTTGTAACGCACAAGCCCCTGCGGCCCGAGCACGACCTTCACTTCGACAAGACTGCGTAGTGGAACCATCTTTCCTTCGGCGCTGCGGACATTGATGCGATAGATATCGTCAACGGATGCGCGGTCTTCGCCTTCCGCCTGTACCTGCACCTGCCATGTGCGACCAAACAGGTTTATGTCGTTGACATAAAAGCCGCCGAGTGATGTCTGCAGCGCCTGAAAAATCGAACTGATATCGATGCCAAGGATGCTTGCCTTGTCACGGTCGATATTGAGGAAGATCGACGGCGTTGTTGCCGAAAAGGTCGAAAAAACCCGCGACAGCTGAGGATTCTGGTTTGCCGCGACTATGAGACCCCGCATGACCTGCGCAAGATCCTGCGCCGCTCCACCCCGCAGATCCTGCAGCACGAAGGAGAACCCCCCGCCTGTGCCAAGTCCGATGATCGGAGGCGGCTGCAGGGGGACCGCAGTCCCGCCTCGCAGCTGACGTAATTCGCCGGACAATCGCGCGATGATCGCATCCGCGGTTTGTCCGCGTCCTTTTCTCTCATCGAAATCCTTTAACGTTACAATCAGGAAGCCGGCATTCGGCTGCGAATAGTTGTCGACGAAATTCAGACCGATGATCGAGCTTATATCCGCGATCGCAGATTCCTTCTTGAGAATAGTCTCGACCTGCCGGGCAACGTCCGATGTGCGTCCGATCGACGCGCCGTCAGGCAATTGAACGACGACGAAGAAAGCACCCTGATCGTCCGAGGGCAGAAAACCGGTCGGCGTGACCTTTGAAAGTAGCGCGACGCTGCCGAAAGCGGCCACAACCACGGCGATCCCGATAATCGAGATCCGCACCAGCCGCCCTACGATGACGCCATACTGGTCCCGGATCCGGTCGATGAAGCGCGTCATGATGCCGATGACCCCGCGCTTGGGACCGTGCACCGGCTTGAGGAATATCGCGCAAAGTGCGGGCGACAGCGTGAGCGCGTTGACGGCCGAAAGGAACATCGCGACCGCGACCGTGACGGCAAACTGACGGAATAATTCTCCGGAAATACCGGAAATGAAGGCCACCGGCACGAATACGGCCAGAAGCACCAGCGTAATTGCGATAATGGGCGCGAAAATGCCCTTCATCGCAAGCTTGGTCGCATCTGCCGGAGAAAGCTCGGGATGATCATCCATGGTCTGTTCCACCGCCTCAACGACAACGATCGCGTCATCGACGACAATGCCAATCGCCAAGATCATGGCGAGCAACGATACTGTGTTGGCCGAATATCCAATCGCGTTGAGGACAATGAAGGTTCCGATCAGGCTCACCGGGACCGCTATCATAGGGATCAGCGTGGCGCGGACGTTTCCAAGAAAAATGAAGACCACCAGGAGAACAAGCACTGCCGCCTCCACGAGCGTGTGCTTCACGGTTTCAATCGTGGCAGTGACGAAGGTCGTTGGGTCGTATGTGATCTTCCAGGCTACATCTTCGGGAAAGGCTTTCGCGCTATCGTTCATCAATTTCTTCAGCGCCTCGATCGTGGTCAGCGCATTGGCACCTGGCGACTGATAAATTCCGATCAGGCTCGACGGAGCGCCGTTCAGGCGGGTTGCACGGTCCAGGTTGGCCGCTCCCAACTGCAGCCTTGCAATGTTGCCCAGCCGTAGGATGGAGCCGTCGGGGTTCGTGCGAATGATGATATTCTCGAATTCCTCGACCGAGCTCAGCCTGCCCTTGGTCTGGATATTCAGCTGCAATTGCTGATCTTCCGAGATCGGCCTCGCGCCGATGCGTCCAACCGCCGCTTGCACGTTCTGCGATCGGATTGCCGCGATGATGTCGCTGGTCGTCAGTCCGAGCCCGGTCAACTGGTCGGTCTTGATCCAAACACGCATGGAATAGTCCTGCGGTCCAAACAGGACCGCATCGCCAACCCCAGATGTGCTTTTTATCTGATCGAGCAAATTAATGGTGACGTAGTTTGACAGAAATAATTCATCATGCGTTTCTTTCGGCGAATAAACAGCAATCACTCCGAGAAGCGCAGATGACTTTTTCTGCACGCGCACGCCGGAGCGCCTGACCTCCTCCGGCATTTTGGAAAGCGCCACCTGGACCCGGTTATTGACGTTGACAGTATTGATGTCCGGGTTCGTGCCGAGCTCAAAGGACACGAGCAACGAATAACTTCCGTCATTGCCGGAAATGCTTTTCATGTAGATCATCTTGTCCACGCCGATGACCTGCGACTCGATCACCTGCGCAACAGTGGAATCGACAACTTGAGATGAAGCTCCGGGGTAGGTCGCGGTGACCGACACCTGGGGCGGCACAATGTCAGGGAGTTGCGCAACCGGAATAGTAAGGAGCGACAGTACGCCTGCAATCGCGGTCACGAGAGCGACGACAGTCGCAAGTCGCGGCCGATCGACGAAAATTGACGAGAACATTGTATTAGCCGCCGACCGGCTTCTCGGCCGGTACAGCCGATACGGCCATCCCGGACTTCAAACTCTGGATGCCAGTAATGACGACAAGCTCGCCACCGGAGAGTCCATCCATGATGACGACCGATCCGCCTACTGCTTGGCCCACTTTCACGCGCCGGATCGCCGCTTTTCCGTCCTCGACAATGAAGACATAAATGCCCTGCTGATCCGCGATCAATGCGGCCTGCGGTACGACCACACGCTCTTCCGGTTTGTGACCTTCCACACTGACCTGAACGAGCTGGCCATCGACGAGCCGCCCTTCCGGATTTGGGATCGAGGCACGCACCGCGACGGTGTCGGTGGCGCGATCAACTTTCACATCGATGAAATCGATCTTGCCCGGGTACGGATATGGCGGTCCGCTCGAGGCCTGGATAATGACCTTTGTATTGTCTGCAGCTGCCTTCAAATCAAGTTCGCGCGGGAATATGCGAATGAAGTCACGCTGACTGACCGGGAACGATACGTACACAGGGTTCGAACTGACAATCGTCGTCAGGACGCCCGAATCCGGCCCCACCACGTTGCCGCGCGTGACGGCGGTTCGGCCGACCCGGCCATCAATGGGTGCTGTAATGTCGGTGTAGCCAAGGTTGATCTCGGCTGTCTTCAGTCCAGCTTCGGCCGCCGCAAGGTCTCCGGCCGCCGACTTTTCGGCGGCCACGCGGTCGTCGCGTGTGGCTGTCGATGTCGAATTGGAGCGTAACAGATCTTCGGCACGCTGCCGTTGGACAGCAGCATTATCGAGTTGCGCCCGCGCGCGCAGCAGCGCAGCCTTTGCCTGTTGCACCGCGGCTTCGAACGGGCCTTTCTCGATGTGATAGAGAGGTGCTCCGGTCTTGACGAGTTGACCGTCCTGGAAATGCACGTCCTCAAGATAGCCGGTCACGCGTGCACGAATGTCGACGCGCTCCACGGCTTCGATGCGGCCGACGAAACGTGTGGATTCGGTAACGGGACGTTTCTCTGCGGCAATCACGGTTACGGTAGGAGCGACTGGCTGCTGGGCCTGTGCGCCGACAAGTGCCGGCAAACCGAGGGCAAGGGTCGCAACGAACGCACGCAATGTTGGCATGATATTTTGGTCCAGTTGGTTATCGAGGTTAATGCATTCGCCGCCGCGGATCGAGTAATGGAGATTCGATCAGGCCTTTTCCGCCTTGGTTCCGGTGCGCCGCGCGATCAAAGCGGCATCGCCATCTCGGAAATGCCGGTGAAACTCTGGTTATTATTCTAAAACTACATTGCACTTCGCCAGCGCTGCATCCGTGAAGGATTGCCTCCTTACAAGGGCATGACTTTTTGATACTTAGCGACGTGTTTTCGTTCGCCCGTATTGATCTGAATCAAAAAAAGTCGTCTCCGTCTAAGTGATCCACGTGAGGGGGTTGGCAAAAAATGATAGATGATCCATCCCTAAAATACTTCGAACTCCAACCTTCCGACGGCAACCGCGCCCGCCAGATATTCGAGGAAGCCAATCGGCGCTACGCCGCAGGCCTAACCTGACCGCCCAAGAGCTTTTAAAGCGCGGGCCGATGTCCGCTTTGGGTCAAAAGCAGACATTTGCGCTGCAACAAGCCATGTCCGCTTTACACCCAATAGCGACCGCGCAAAGTCCGATGCATCGTCAAAAACGGCTGACGTCGCGGTTTCGACCGGACTTGCCGACGGCGTGCCGATGGGCGTGCAACTTGCGGCCGCACGCTTTGCAGAAAGCATCGCGTTCGACGCGGCGGAGTGATCGAAGCTCGCGCACCGAAGGTCGAGCCGATCGATCCGAAGTTCTGATTACTTCTTCTTCGGTACGATCACATTGTTCGGGTTCGGCTGCTGGTCTTTGGGTGCTGCCGAATAATCGCCGAAGGGACTGTCGCGGCGCGTGATCACTTCGCGCACGCCCTCTTTCTCCGCGACGTCGATGAATTCG
>DAHUXA010000228.1 GCA_027307405.1 Hyphomicrobiales bacterium
TCCGCGCAGCCCTTATGCCGTAAGCAAGGTCGCGGCAGAGGCGTTGTGCTTTCAATGGAGCCAAGTCGCGGACTTTGAAATTGTGATGGCCCGGCCATTCAACCATTGCGGACCAGGCCAAAGCGACCGCCGATGAAGCGCGAGCACGGCTCAATCGTGCACAACGATCGGTCGAGCTCACGAAAAACAGTTTGTCCTATGCAACGCTCCTCGCCGACGCGCCGGGGGTTGTCACGGCAACCCTGGTCGAGCCTGGCCAGGTCGTCGTTGCGGGCCAGGCCGCCATTCGTGTCGCAAGGCTCACTGAAAAGGAGGTCGTGGTCGCGATCCCCGAAACACTTTTGACCCGCGCGAAATCGGGTGAAGCGCAGGTTTCTATCTGGTCCGAGCCCGGCAAGCGCCATGTCGCCAAGCTTCGCGAACTTGCACCCTCGGCCGACCCTGCTACGCGAACTTATCTCGCCAAGTTCTCGATGCCCGATGCCGGCAGCGATGTGCAACTCGGGATGACGGCCACGCTGATCCTGTCCGATCCCGCAAGCGACCGCGTCGCCCGGCTGCCTCTTTCGGCGCTGTTTGACCAAGGCGACGGACCGTCGCTTTACGTCGTGGACAGCAAGACCGGGGCAATCACTCTCAAGCGTGTCACCGTCAAATCCTATGAGAGCAGCGATGTGCTGGTCAGCGGTGGCGTAGCGGAAGGCGCGGAGGTCGTCGCTCTTGGCGTGCAGAAGCTCGACCCCGCCCAAAAAGTCAGAGTCGTCTCATCATTGTCGTTCTGATCGCTAAGGAAAAATACCATGCGCCGTTTTAATCTATCAGCATGGGCGGTCGCTCACCCCGCCTTGATCCTGTTCCTGATCGTGATGTTCGGTGTCGCAGGTCTGCTTTCCTACCGGAATTTGGGACGCGCCGAGGATCCGTCATTCACAATCAAGGTCGTGGTGGTCACCGCCATGTGGCCGGGAGCAACCGCTGCCGAAATGCAGGCTCAAGTCGCTGACCCGATCGAAAAAAAGCTCCAGGAGCTGCCCTATTTCGACAAGGTCACCACTTACACCAAGCCAGCCTTCACTGCGATGCAGGTTGCCTTCAAGGACAACACGCCGGCGCGCGAGGTGCCGGAGCTGTTCTATCAGCTGCGCAAGAAGGTCAGCGACATCAAGGACGATCTGCCCGCGGGCCTGATCGGTCCGTCGGTCAACGACGAATACGGCGATGTCGATTCTGTCCTCTATATGCTCACAGCCCCGGGCGCCGACTACGCCCAGATGAAAAAGGTCGCTGAAGCTCTCCGCCAACGCCTGCTGAAGATCAAGGACGTCACCAAGGTCAACCTGTACGGCACGCAGGACGAAAAAATCTACGTCGAGTTTTCCAACGCCAAACTCGCGACGCTTGGCATCACCACGGACCAGATATTCCAATCACTGGCCAGACAGAACGCGGTGGTGCCGGCCGGCACCGTGGAGTCCGCTGCGCAGCGCGTACCCCTGCGCGTCACAGGCGCTCTCGACGGCGCCAAAGCCGTCGCGGAGACACCTGTGCAGGCCAACGGCCGCGTGTTTCGCCTGGGCGACATTGCGACAGTGAGCCATGGCTTTGTTGATCCACCTGATTTTCTCGTCCGGCAGAAAAACAAGCCTGCCATCGGCATCGGGGTTGTGATGGCGAAGGGCGCCAATATCCTTGAGCTCGGTCCCGCCGTCAGAAGCGCCACCGCCGATTTCATGGCCGCTGTGCCGACGGGTTTCGATCTCGAACAGATCGCCGACCAGCCCACCGTGGTCGAACACGCGGTTGGTGAGTTCGTCCATTCTTTTATTGAGGCACTGGCGATCGTCTTGTTCGTCAGCTTCCTTGCGCTTGGCTGGCGCACCGGCATCGTCGTCGCGCTGTCCGTTCCACTCGTCCTCGCCATCGTGTTCATGGTCATGAATGCCATGGGCCTTGACCTGCACCGGATCACGCTTGGCGCGTTGATCATCGCGCTCGGCCTCCTCGTCGACGACGCGATCATCGCCGTCGAGATGATGGTCGTGAAAATAGAGCAAGGCTGGGACCGAGTCCGCGCCGCATCGTTCGCGTGGGAATCCACCGCCTTTCCGATGTTGACAGGAACGCTGGTGACCGCCGCCGGCTTCCTTCCGATCGGTTTCGCCAATTCGTCGGTCGGCGAATATGCTGGCGGCATCTTCTGGGTCGTCGCCATCGCGCTGGTGGCCTCGTGGCTGGTGGCCGTGGTGTTCACTCCGTACATTGGCGTGAAACTCCTTCCCAACCTTAGACGGCTCGGGTCAAAGCATGATCCGCATGCGATCTACGAAACCCGGACTTATCGGCTGCTGCGGCGCGTTATCGAATGGTGCGTGCAGCGACGCGTGACAGTGGTACTGGCGACGATCGGTATCTTTGCGCTTTCGATCGTGGGTTTCGGCAACGTGCAGCAGCAATTCTTCCCGCTGTCGGAGCGGCCGGAGCTGTTCTTCCAGCTTCGCCTGCCGGCCGGCACGGCGTTCGGCGCGACACTGGAATCGGTCAAGAAGGCCGAAGCGCTGATCAAGGACGATCAGGACATTTCAACCTACACGGCCTATGTCGGTCAGGGCTCGCCGCGATTCTGGCTCGGTCTCAATCCACAATTGCCGAATGAATCATTCGCCGAAATCGTCATCGTGTCGAAGGATGTGGACGCGCGCGAACGGATCAAAGCACGAATCGAGAAGGCGGTTTCCAACGGCGCGCTTTCGGAAGCGCGCGTGCGCGTGGACCGATTCAATTTCGGACCGCCGGTCGGGTTCCCTGTGCAATTCCGTGTCATCGGCCCCGATACGAAAAAGGTGCGCGACATAGCCTACCGGGTGCGGGAGGTGATGCGTGCCAACAATCAAGTGATCGATCCTCATCTCGACTGGAACGAGCAGGCCCCGTACCTGAAGCTCGTTGTCGACCAGGATCGCGTGCGGGCGCTGGGCATGACTCCGCAGGACATTTCCAAGTCGCTCAGCATGCTGATTTCGGGCGCGAAGATCACAACCGTGCGCGACGGCATCGAGAAAGTCGAAGTTGTTGGCCGCGCTGTGCCTTCAGAGCGGCTGGATCTTGCCCATATCGGCGACCTGTCGCTCTATTCGCAGAACGGCGTCGCCGTCCCCCTGTCGCAGATCGCAAAGGTTGAATATGCCCACGAGGAGCCGATCCTCTGGCGTATCAATCGCGACATGGCGATTACCGTGCGCGCCGACGTCGTCGATGGCGTACAGCCGCCGGATGTCACCAATGCCATTTGGCCGAAGCTTCAATCCCTCCGCGACAGTCTCGACCCTGCCTATCGAATCGAGATCGGCGGGGCTATTGAGGAATCCCAGAAGGGCAATGCTTCAATCTTCGCGCTGTTTCCTGTGATGCTTGGCGTCATGCTCACATTGCTGATGATCCAGCTTCAAAACCTGTCGCGGCTCGTTCTGGTCTTCCTGACGGCGCCACTCGGCATCATCGGAGCCTCCCTGGGCTTGAATGTTGCCGACATGCCATTCGGCTTTGTCGCATTGCTCGGACTCATTGCCCTGGCCGGCATGATCATGCGTAACGCAGTGATCCTTGTGGACCAGATCGAATCGGATGTGGACCACGGTTTGACCCGCCGCGAGGCGATCGTCGAAGCGACGGTCAGGCGGGCGCGGCCCGTCATCCTGACGGCCATGGCAGCCATTCTCGCCATGATTCCGCTATCCCGCTCGGCATTTTGGGGCCCGATGGCCATTACCATCATGGGCGGGTTGTTCGTTGCAACGTTTTTGACGCTGCTGTTCCTGCCCAGCCTCTACGCCTTGTGGTACCGTAAGCGGCTGGACGAGCGCGGTGGCGAGGGCGATGCGTCTGAACGCATGCAACAATCGGCGGCGGTTGCGCTCGCGATCGCGGCCGAATAACGAGAGGCAACAAAGAACCTAGATGACCGACGTAACCGACCACATTGACACAGACGTACGGGAAAGGATTCTCGTCACGGCTGAACGACTGTTTCGCGAAATCGGCTATCAGAAGACGACGGTGGCCGACATCGCCAAGGTTCTCCAGATGAGCCCGGCGAATGTCTACCGTTTCTTCGATTCCAAAAAATCGATCAATGCCGGCGTCGCGCGCCGATTGATGGGAGAGGTTGAGCAGGCCTCGCGAACCATTGCGGCCAAACAGGGAAACGCGACGGGGCGGTTGCGCGAACTGCTGACAACCGTGCATCGGATGAATTCGGACCGCTATGTCCGCGATTCAAAAATGCATGAGATGGTTGCCGTCGCGATGGAAGAAAATTGGGATGTGTGCAAGGCGCATGTCTTTTGCATTAACGAGGAGATCGCGACTGTCATCGCGTCCGGCGTTGCATCTGGCGAATTCCATGTGCGAGACGTCGGCGTTGCCACCTTGTGCACCTGCGCGGCGATGGTCACATTTTTTCACCCGTTGCTCA
>DAHUXA010000229.1 GCA_027307405.1 Hyphomicrobiales bacterium
CAATGGGTGTTGGCGGAAGGCGCCGACGCCGCGGTGATGACCCGCAGCATCCCAATGGAAAAGATGCTGAAGGATGCGCTGATCGTCTACGGCCAGAACGGCGAGGCGCTGCGCCCCGAACAGGGTTATCCGCTGCGGCTCGTCCTGCCAGGCTACGAAGGCAATACCCACATCAAGTGGCTGCGCCGGCTCGAAGTCAGCGACAAGCCCTATATGACGCGCGAGGAGACCTCAAAATACACCGACCTTCTCGCTAACGGCAAAGCGCGACAGTTCAGCCTTGAGATGGAGGCAAAGTCCGTCATTACCTTCCCGTCCGGCGACATGAAGCTGCCGGGGCCGGGCTTCTACAACATAACCGGCCTTGCCTGGACCGGTCGTGGCCGCGTGCAATCGGTCGACGTCTCGGTCGACGGTGGCAAAACCTGGAACCCGGCGCACATTGACACGGTGCCGGAAAACATCTGTACGGTGCGGTTCTCCTCGCCGTGGATGTGGGACGGTAAGCCGGCCGTCCTGCAAAGCCGCTGCACCGATGAGACCGGTTATGTGCAGCCGACGCTTCAGCAACTTATTGCGATCCGCGGCTCGAACGGCCCGTTCGGATCGATCTATCACCTCAACGCTATCCAGAGCTGGGCCGTCAATGAGGCCGGGGAGGTCGCCAATGTCCACGCGTAACAAAATCCTCGGCATATTGTTGCTGTCCGCCGTGTTGTCGGGTGCTGCTTTCGCGCAGACCATGCCAGCCAAATACGGCTTTGGCGCGCCGGTTACCGAGCAAGAGCTGTCAAAATACTTCTCGATCCCCGCCGACGGGCGGGGCCTGCCGCCGGGCAGCGGCAACGCAACCGCCGGCGCCAAGGTCTACGCCGAGAATTGTGCTGCATGTCATGGCGACAAGCTCGAAGGCAATCCTGCCAAGGGCATCGGCGGCGACAAGCTGATCGGGGGGCGCGGCTCGCTGGCGACCAAGACCCCCGTCAAGACAGTCGAAAGCTACTGGCCCTACGCGACGACCCTTTTCGACTACGTCAAACGGGCGATGCCTTTTAGTTCGCCCGGCACGCTGAAGGACGACGAAATTTACGCGGTCGTCGCCTACATCTTGTCGGAAGCGAAGATCATCAAGCCGACCGACACGATGGACGCAACGAGTTTGCCGAAGGTGATGATGCCAAATCGTGATGGGTTCATTCCCGACGCACGTCCCGAACTGGACCTTTATCGATGATTTGGCGATCCGGTCGGGGGTCTTGGCCCTTCAGGGTCCGGACAATGTCGGACGGCACATAAAAGTACAAAAACCCCAGGCAATGTCCCGGGGTTTTCTTTGGGAGTGCCGAATTCTCGAATGTCCGCTATTGGCACAAAAAGCGGACGTCAATGATCTGTTGTGCTATCGCGTTGGCGTGCCGGGTGCGTTGTTTTGGTTTGCCCCTTTACAACGTAATCGCACGCGAAGCCCTAGCTGCAAGGCTAGGGCTTCTGCTGGTCTGGGCCTCAAATCGGGCGCATGTCCGCTTTTGGGGTATGAGCGGACATCGCGCTTAGGCAATGTTCGCTTCTGACCTCGCGCTAGAGCCGCCCCCCAATTATTCCCGAAATAACTGAACCAATGCTCTTCTGAACCAACGGTTGGCTGGATCGTGATTGAATCGCTCGTGCCAATAGACTCTAATGTCGTAGGGGCGCAGCGGCACCGGCGGACGCAGGATCTTGATCGGCACGAGTTGTGAAAACGCCTGTGCCAGCCGGCTCGGCATTATTACTAGAAAATCGGAGCTAGCGATAACCAGCGGCAGCACCATGAATTGCGGCACCACCAGTCGCGTCGTTCCGCTGAAGCCGTTCTTGCGCAACTCCGCCTCCATCACCGCGTGCGACATGCCGCTGGCGTCGGCCAGCGCACGCGGTGAAGCGGCGAAGGCTTGGGCCGACATGCCGGAACGGAAATTGGGGTGGTCCGAGCGCACCACGCAGACGTATCGCTCGCGAAACAGGACGCTTTGATGAAAGCCAGCGGCAAGATTAGTGAAGAAGCCAACCGCGAGATCGACTTCACCGGAGGCGAGCGCCGCTCCGGGTTGCTCGAGGGGGATTGGGCAAGCACGCAGGCTCGCCTGCGGCGCCTCGGTTGTCAGGAAGGCAAGCATCTTCGGTAGGAACACCATCTGCCCGACGTCGCTCATATAGACATTGAACTCTCGCGTCGTCTGCGCGGGGTCGAACGGCTCGTTGGAAGCAAAACCGTCAAGTAGGATATTCAACGCTTGGCGTGCGGCCGCGCCCAATCGCTCGCCGTAGGGTGTCGGTTGGAAGCCGGCATTGCTGCGGATGAATAGCGGATCGCCAGTGCGCTTGCGCAACCTTCCCAACGCATGACTAGCGGCCGACTGCGACAGACCGAGCCGTGCCGCTGCCGCTGCCAACTTGCGCAGTTCGGAGAGTTCGGCGATCAGCCGGATCTCCGTAAACTCAAAATCACCAATATGCATGATATGCATATTATACATGCATCATATCGAAATACTAGCATGGGGCAGGGCGGCGAATTTTCGGCATCATGTCGGGCAAGAACAAATCGCGCGAGCCAGGGAGCGCCGCTATGAATAAGCCATTTGAATTCAACCAGGGCCGGCCGCTCGCCACCGCGCGGGCCGGGGTTACCGTAACTAAAGTCGGCGTTCATCTCGGCGCTGAGATCAGCGGTGTCGACCTGCGCAGCCCGCTAGCGGACGATCAGTTCAAGGTGGTCGAAGACGCGTTGGTCGAGCACGAGCTGATCATCTTCCGTCGGCAGGACATCTCATCCAACAACTTGATGGATTTCGGCAGGCGCTTCAACGAGCTCACTGTGCATCCGTTCGCGCCGAATGAGGGTAAGAACGCGCCCGAGTTGATCAAGTTTAGGAACGACGAGAAGACTCCACCCTACGGCACCGACGTTTGGCATTCCGACGAAACCTTCCGCGCCGAGCCGCCGATGGCGACAATTCTGGTTGCCAAGGAGGTCCCGCAGGTTGGTGGCGACACCATGTACGTGAGCATGAGCGCGGCATACGAGGGCCTCAGCGATCGGATGCAGCAGTTCGTCTCCGGGCTCGAGGGCATCCACGACATGAAGCCGTTCCGCCCTCTGTTTGGAAAATCTGAGGAAGAGCGCAAGAAGCTACAGCACTTCGAGCTTATGTATCCGCCGCAGCTGCATCCGGTAGTCAGTATCCATCCGGTGTCGAAGAAGAAGGTTCTGTTCGTCAATCCGCAGTTCACGGTTGGCATCAATGGTATGAATGAGAATGAAAGCCGCGCGCTTCTTGACCTCTTGTTTCGACAGGCGCTGGTTCCCGAATATCAGTTCCGCCATCACTGGGAGCCGCACACCATTGCCATGTGGGATAACCGTTCCACTCAGCACTATGCGATCCACGATTATTACCCACAGCGGCGTTACATGGAGCGGGTGACTATCAAGGGTGGCCCGGTCAGCGGTGTTCCGCGTGCGGATCTTTCAACCGTTCGTCGCCTGAAATATGTAGCCCCGGCCGGCGTCGACACCCATGGTGGGCACAAGCCGCACTAGGGTAGCGGTGGTGCGTTCACGGGCTGCTAAAAGCACGGTGACAGGCCATCATTTCAAACTGTGGTCGGTCGCCTACCGCATTCTCGACATGGAGGGTCACACCGATCTGACCCAGGGCCACCTGTCGATCCGCGATCCGGATGAACGCGGTTTCTGGATGAAACGCACCGGCGTCGCCTTCTCTGAAATCAAGGGACGGGACGATTTCGTTTTGGTCGATTTCGCCGGCAGCCGTCTCGCCGGCAAGGGCGGTGTACACGGTGAGTTTCCCATCCACGCCGAGATTTTCCGCAGCCGCCCCGATGTGAACGCCATTGGCCATACTCACCCATTCTACGCCTCGGTATTTTCGGCTTGCCGTGAACCGCTGCGGGCAGTCGCGCATGAGGGCTCGAACCTCAATGGCGCTGTCACGCGATATACTGGCACCTCCAATCTCATTGACACCCCGCAACTTGGCCGCGACGTGGCAAAGGCGCTGGGTGCCGCCCCGGCTGTCCTTATGAAAAACCACGGCGTCACGTTCTGCGGGCCCTCGGTCGAGGAATGTGTGCTCGCCGGCATTTTTCTGGAGCGCGCCTGTCATGCGCAATTGGTTGTCGGCGCCAGCGGCTTCGCCTGGGAATACCCTAACGAGCGCGAGATGCGCGAAAAATATCAGACCGTGATGACGCCGAAATTCATTCAGAACTCTTGGGAGTTTTACGTTCGCAAACTGGCGCGCCGGGAGTCCGGCGCTGCCGTTTGAATGAAAAATAAAGGCGGAATCACATCTAGGCGACGATGATGCGTTGCATGCCAGGGAGGGCACTT
>DAHUXA010000022.1 GCA_027307405.1 Hyphomicrobiales bacterium
CACTCCAACCGATGCCGGACTTGCGTTCCTGCCCTTCACACTCGGCCTGGGTCTGCTGTCGCAACCCTTCGGCGCGCTGGCCGACAAGATCGGCGCACGCGTCATGCTGATCGTTGGGCCGCTCGGCGCGGCAGCCGCTTTGCTGCTGCTGGCGTTGGGCAAGGACGCATCGCTCGCGCTGGGCGTGATCGCGCCCATGGCGCTGCTCGGCGTTTCCTTTGCCGTGCTGGTCGCGCCACTCACCGCCTCTGTGATGTCGAGCGTTGCAGATTCCGACGAAGGTCTAGCGTCCGGCGTCAACAATGCCGTGAGCCGCGTTGCGCAGCTTGCCGGCGTTGCGCTCTCCGCCGGCGTTGCGTCATATGCAGCTGGATATAAGGCCGGCCTGATTGTTGCCGCCGCTTTTGCTGCCGCCGGTGCCGTCAGCATTGCAGCGCTACTGCCGCCTGCCAGTCGCAAGCAAGACTCTTAGTGGGCGCCGCCTGCGGCTTACACTTTACGGTCATCCCCGCGGAAGCGGGGATCCAGCGCTTTGCGCATAGGAACTGGATGCCCGCTTGCGTGGGCACGAGCGGAGGAAATTGGCGGGAGCGCAATACGCTTGAGAGGCGGTGCCACGAACTCTGAGTCATGCGCGTTGAGAGGCGGTGCCACAGTGTCATGCGCGGGCTTGACCCGCGCATCCATGATGAGCTGCAGCACAGAAGGGCCTTACGTACGATTTTGCTTATGGCAAACGCTTCATGGATTGCCGGGTCAAGCCCGGCAATGACGGCTGAGAGTTAGTGCCGCAACAACACGGGCGTCATGCGTGGGTCGAGCCCGGCCATGACGATTTGAATCGCATGCGCTGCCTCTCCACTGTCATGCCCGGCTTTATGCCGGGCATCCACGACTTTCCATGCACAAGACGGGGATGGCCGGGCCAAGCCCGGCCATGACGCGTGGAGAGACTGTGCGCAATTCTTAAAAGGGATGCGCGGGTGAAGCCCGGCAATGACGACCGAGAGGCGAGTGCAAAATTATAGTGTCGACTTCAATGGCTGCATCGATCGCGTTAAACGCGCGCAGGCGGCGGGATCGGCACAAGCTCATAAGGCTGATAATGCGCAAGCGCCTGCATCGCGCCCACATCGATAAATTCGACTCGCCGCTCGCTGCCGGCGATCAGCTTTTCCGAGCGCAACCGCTGCATCATGCGGTTGAGGTGCGGAACGCTCATGCCCAATACGTCGGCCATCACTTCCTGCGAAAACGGCAAGGTAAAACTCTTTGCCTCGACGCGCCCGACGACCCGCAATCGTGCGTGCAGCTCCAGAAGAAAATGCGACAGCCGCTCGATCGGTGTGCGGCGACCGACATCGATAATGTGTTCGGCGTAGGTGGCCGCCTCCTGTATGGCGATCCAGCTCAACGCAAGGCCGAATTGCGGACGCCGGTAACAAAGCTGCACGTAGGCATCGAGCGCACAGGCACTCATCGCGATATCGGTGATGGCGCTGACCGAATATATCGCCCGCTCATAGAAGCTGCCGGGTACGCCGACAATGTCGCCGGGCAAAATCACGTTGAGGATTTGCCGCTTGCCGTTGCGCAACAGCTTGTAGCGGACGGCGTAGCCGTCCCTCACAAAGCAAAGCTTGCGAAACTCGTCTCCATCGACGATGAGCTCTCCCCGCCGCCGGATCGACAATTCGCCGTCGATGATCGCCTCAAGGCTTCTCAGGTCGGCGGGATCGAGATCGACGTGCTGCAGCAGCCGCGTGACGAACGGGTGCTGCTCCAATATAGTACCGGCTGCTGCCGCGAGGCCCATGGCCGGAGAGGCTAGCCTCCTTCACTAACCTGAATCAATGATCCTGACGAAAGCGCGTTCGCGCAAAACGCAGTCGAATAGGGAGCCACTCTTCCCCTCTGAAGCTGGGTGGCAGCGAAGCTACTACTGCTCTTGCAAATGGCCGCGCCGCGTTTTGCGGCCATTTTTTAATGGGGCGTATGATCATGGACACAAACGAACAAGCCATCATTAAGGGCGACAAGGCCGCCAAAGTGATCGCCTCGATCATTATCGCGGGAATCGCGGTGATGTTCGCGTACGGCCTTTTTGGCTGGGTCGTATTTGGATAAGCCGGTGGCGCGCGGGAAGCACCGGTGATGACGTGCCGGGAGCGGCTGGTTTGGTTTGCCCCTTTCCAGCCGTTACCACACGGGGAGCCCCGGCCGTGTGCCGGGGCTTCTTCCGCCCGTCAGCGCGATCCCATGCGATGCAATTTGAGCACCGTGTAGACGGTGTCGCTGGCCGGCGTCGGAATGCCCGAGGCGCGGCCTAGCGCGCGCACTTTGCCGGCGAGCCAATCGAGCTCCAGCCTGTTGCCGCGTTCGAGATCGTGCGCCATCGACGCCTTCATCCCGGGCTCGACCTTGCTGAGCACAAAATTCATGCGCTCATCGAGATAGGCGGGATCCAATGCCACGCCTTTGGCTTTGCCGACCGCAAACGCCTCTTCCATCAGTGCGCGGAAAAAGCCGCGCAGCTCGGGGTCGGCGACGATCGGGCCGATAGAGGAGCGAAGGCTCGCAGTCGAGCCAGCCATGGCCGTGAGAAAAATGAATTTCTGCCACAGCTCGCGTTCGATATCGGCGGACAGCGCGATGTCGAGCTTGGCGGCTTTGCCGGCTTTGACGAACGCATCGAGCGTCTTGTCGGGTTTCTTGTCGGCGCGGCCGAAGCGTATCGCTGCGAATTGGCTGGTGTGCTTAATCACGCCCGGGGACGAGATGGTGGTGGCGATATAGGCGGCGCCGCCAACGACGTGTTCCGGGCCCAGTACGCCGGAAAGCCGCTCAACACTGTCGACCCCATTTTGAAATGTTATGAGGCGGCTGTCCGGCCCGAGCAGCGGACGCGCGGCTGCTGCCGCTGTTTCGGTATCCCACAGCTTGACCGCGAACAGCACGATATCGACCGGCCCAACCTTGGCAGGATCATCGGTGACGTTCGGCTTCGGCAGATGCAAATCGCCGTGCACGCTTTCGATCATCAGGCCGTTTTTCTGGATCGCGTCGCGATGGGCGCCGCGCGCGATGAAGAAGACATCGTGGCCCGCCGCCGCCATGCGCGCGCCGAAATATCCGCCGACCGCACCCGCTGCCATTGCTGCAATACGCATTGTTTGCTCCCGCCTTGATCCGTCATCCTAAGGCTTGAGCGAAGCCAGCCTCGAAGGATGATCGGCCGTGGCCGTCGCCCTTCGCGGGCCGCGCTTGCGCGCGGCCCCCTCAGGGGTGACGGGGAGAGATCAGTAGCCGCCCGCACTCCATCTGCCAATGACAGAAAAAATGGCCCGGCACGAGGCCGGGCCATTCATGGGAGGTTTGCGGAAAATTACTAGCGGCTGGAAGGCCGGATGGTTTCCCAGGTCGCCTGTGCGCGGCTTTTCGGCGCTGGCGCATAGCCGTTCGCCAGCGACGCCTGCTTGACCTGCGCAACGGCAGTCTGCGGCAGCACGATCACTTTTGCGCCAACCTGCACACGGCTGAAGAGGTCGATCACGTCGTCATTGGTGAGCCGAATACAACCGCTCGACACATGCTTGCCGATGGTACTCGGCGCGTTGGTGCCGTGAATGCGGTATTGCGTACCGGCAATATACATGGCGCGCGCGCCGAGCGGATTGCCCGGACCACCGGCGGTCATGCGCGGCAGATAAGGCTGGCGTGAAACCATCTCGGCCGGCGGATACCAATCCGGCCATTCGGCCTTGCGTTCGACCGACCTTACGCCCGACCAGGTGAAGCCTTCGCGGCCGACGCCAATGCCGTAGCGCAGCGCTTTGCCATTGCCGAGCACGTAATAAAGAAACGTGTGCGGCGTATCGATAATGACGGTGCCGGCTGCTTCCTTGCTGGCGTAGTCAACGATCTGACGTTGCAAGCGCGGAGCAAGTTTCGTGTCGTCGCGCTCATCGGCGGGCGCGGGCTCGACAGCTTGTGGCTCGGCTTGCGGTGCGATCTGGGCTTGCGTCGGAGGCGTGAGGAAGGCGAAGAGCGGTTCGGCCCTGGCGGCGCCGCACGACAGTGCAGCGGCTGCCACCAGCGCGGCAAACGGTACTGACCTGGACATGACACCCTCGTCGGTCTCCCCCCTCCTGACCGGGAAAATGACCGAGAAGGTTGAAAGGTTCCCTGAAGGTCCTGCGATAAAAACGCTTAACGCGCAGAAACGATATACGGAAATGACGAGCGTCTAATCTTTCTCTTTGTGCCAGCCGACCACCGCCTCCGGCACGCTATCCGTAGAGGCAAAATAGGGCTTGATGTCGAGGAGTGGGGTGCCATCCAGGCAATCGAGCCCCACGACCGACAGCCGGTTGCCGTCGACGCGCAGCCGCCTGACGACGCTCATCGCTATCGGGTTGGGTCGTGCAGGCGAGCGCACAGCGAATGTGCCGCGCTTCACGTCTCGTTGACCGGGGACCTGTAGCACCAGATTTCGCGGCGATCTGTCCATCCAGTAGAGAAGGACGATGTGGGTGCAGGTCTCGACGTCTTTGAGCGCCTCACTCCAGCGCGGATCGAGGTCGACGATACAAACCGCTTCGGATTCGCGGGCGTTCTTCGGGCAGTCCTTGCGCTCCTTCCAGGGCGTGCGGATGCGACCGATAAAATAGACGCCGGCATCGGGCGCGGGCGGCAGATCGACTGTCTTTTCACCATCCCGGACGCCGAAGTCCTTGGTGGTCATTTTTCCTCCTCGGCGCGTGTCGCGCTTTTTTTTCGCTTTGGGAGCGGTCAGGCACACGACCTTAGGGTCCATCAACCAAGACACGCCAGTGGGCTTGCCCGCGGCCGCTTCAACGTATAAAGATATCTTTATATAGTGGGAACAAGCCCAAAGCGGGCCTAGAATTCAATGAACAGCACAGGAAAGCTCGGTTTCGATGCGCTCAATTCCGCGCTCAAGGCGGCGGGCGAAGAGACGCGCCTGCGCGTGCTGGCCTTGCTGGCCGAGGCTGAGCTCACCGTTTCCGACCTGACGGACATCCTGCGGCAATCGCAGCCGCGCATCTCGCGCCACCTCAAGCTCCTGGCCGAGGCCGGTCTGGTTGAGCGCTTCCGCGAAGGGACGTGGGCTTTCTTCCGTCTGGCCGAGCACGGCGGCGGCGCGGACGTCGCGCGGGCGCTCATCGACCGTCTCAATCCCGCTGACCAGACCATCGCGCGCGACCGTCAGCGGCTCGCCTCAGTGCGGCAGGCGCGCGCTGTCGCCGCGCAAGCCTACTTCCGCGCGCATGCCGCCGAATGGGATCGCATCCGCAAACTGCATGTCGCCGACGATGCGGTAGAGGAGGCGATCCGCGCCGCGCTCGCCGACAAGCCGTTCCGCTCGCTGCTCGATCTCGGTACCGGCACCGGACGCATGCTCGAATTATTCGGTCCGGAGATCGAGCGCGGCCTCGGTCTCGATCTCTCGCTCGACATGCTGCTGCTTGCGCGCGACCGATTGGAGCGCGCCGGCCTGAAGAATTGCAGCGTGAGGCAGGGTGACATTTACGATTTGCCGCTCGCCGACGACTCCTTCGACGTCGTCATCCTGCATCAGGTGCTGCACTTCCTCGACGACGGTGCGCGCGCGATCCGCGAGGCGGCGCGCGTGTTGCGGCCGGGCGGGCGGTTGCTGGTGATCGACTTTGCGCCGCACGAACAGGAATTCCTGCGCGAGCAATTTGCCCATCGCCGTTTGGGTTTTTTGCCGGAGACGGTGACGCAATGGATCACCGCGTCTGGCCTCGAGCCGGTGCTGCATAGGTCGCTCGCGCCTGAGGCCGGCTCCGAGGGCAAGATCGCAGTTTCGCTGTGGCTCGCGCGCGACACGCGCGCGCTGATGGCCACGACGCAACGGCGGGAGGTGGCGTGATGAACAGCCCGGTCCGCCTGAGCCGCTTCACGCGCGACGACAGCCGCCGCATTGGCGTGTCATTCGAATTCTTCCCGCCCAACAGCGAGGAGATGGAGAAGATCCTCTGGGAATCGATCGAGCGCCTGGCGCCCTTGGCACCGGATTTCGTGTCGGTGACGTACGGTGCCGGTGGCACCACGCGCGAGCGCACGCATTCGACCGTCAAACGTATTCTGGCCGAGACACCATTGACGCCGGCCGCGCATCTGACCTGCGTTGCCGCCACACGCGATGAAATCGACCGGGTCGTGCGCACATATCATGATGTGGGCGTGCGCCACATCGTGGCGCTACGCGGCGACCCCGTGAGCGGCGCCGGCGCGAAATATGCGCCTCATCCGGGTGGTTACAGCAATGCCGCCGATCTCGTCGGCGGCATCAAGCGGATCACGTCCGATTTTGAAATTTCGGTTTCGGCCTATCCGGAAAAACACCCTGACAGCCCGACTGTCGAGGCCGATATCGATATGCTCAAGGCCAAAGTCGATGCCGGTGCAAGCCGTGCCATCACCCAGTTTTTCTTCGAGAACGACCTTTATTTCCGCTATCTCGATCGCGTCCGCGCGCGCGGGATCGACATCCCGATCGTGCCGGGCATTCTGCCGGTGCAGAACTTCAAAGCCACCACCGGCTTTGCCAGACGCTGCGGCGCCTCGTTGCCGGCCTGGCTCGCCGAACGCTTTCACGGCCTCGAAAATGACGCGGCGACCCGCAAGTTGATCGCTGCCGCGGTCGCCGCCGAGCAAGTGTTCGATCTGGTCGACCGTGGTGTCACCACCTTCCACTTCTACACGATGAATCGCGCCGATCTTGTCTTCGCGATCTGCCATCTGCTCGGTCTGCGACCATCGTCCCTCTCCCAAAGGGAGAGGGTGCCCGAGCGAAGCGAGGGCGGGTGAGGGGTTATGGCGCAAATCGTTGCTGACACACTGAGCCCGGTTCCCCTTCACCCTAACCCTCTCCCCAACGGGAAGAGGGAACACGCCTGAGTGTGCGCAACCGCATGTCGAACGCCGCCTCCACCAGCCCCCGCGCCGAATTCCTCGATCTGATGAGGAAGCGCATTCTCGTGCTCGACGGCGCCATGGGCACGATGATCCAGGCGCTGAAGCTCAACGAGGAAGGCTATCGCGGCGCGCGCTTCGATGCCTGGAATCGCGAGGTCCGCGGCAACAACGACCTGCTCAATCTCAGCCGCGGGGATGCCGTTCGCGACATTCATCTCGCTTACTTCCGCGCCGGTGCCGACATCGTTTCCACCAACACTTTTTCCTCGACCGCGATTGCGCAAGCCGATTACGGCATGGAGGGCATTGCCTACGAGCTCAATCAGGCCGGCGCGATGCTCGCACGCGAGGCCGCGATGCAAGCTGAAAAAGAAAATGGCCGCCGCCGGTTTGTCGCCGGCGCGCTTGGCCCCACGAACCGCACCGCGTCAATCTCGCCCGACGTTGCCAATCCCGGCTTCCGCGCAATCACCTTCGATCAGTTGCGGACCGCCTACGGCGAGCAGGTGCGCGGGCTGATCGATGGCGGTGCCGACCTGCTCCTGATCGAGACTATTTTCGACACGCTCAATGCCAAGGCTGCCATTTTCGCGATCTCCGAGATCTGCGACGAACGCGGCCTCGACCTGCCCGTGATGATCTCTGGCACGATCACCGATCGCTCGGGCCGGCTGCTGTCGGGGCAGACCCCCGGCGGGTTCTGGAATTCAGTGAAACACGCCAGGCCGGTGACCATCGGTCTCAATTGCGCACTCGGCGCCCGCGAAATGCGCGCACATATCGCGGAGTTGGGGCGGCTGGCCGACACATTCGTGTGCGCCTACCCGAATGCCGGCCTGCCGAACGAGTTCGGCTATTACGACGAAAGCCCGACCTATATGGCGGAGCTTCTGGGCGAATTCGCTGAAGCCGGGTTGGTCAACGTTGTCGGCGGCTGTTGCGGCACCACGCCTGACCATATCGCCGCCATTGCGAAAGCCGTTACCGGCAAGGCCCCGCGCCCCATTCCGGACATACCGCGGCAATTGCGGCTGTCGGGGCTCGAGTCCTTCGCGCTGACGCCGGAGATTCCGTTTGTGAATGTTGGCGAGCGCACCAACGTCACCGGCTCCGCCAAGTTTCGCAAGCTGGTCACGGCCGGTGACTACGCGACGGCATTATCGATCGCGCGCGAGCAGGTCGAGAGCGGTGCCCAGGTGATCGACGTCAACATGGACGAGGGCATGCTCGATTCCGAGCAGGCGATGGTCACGTTCCTCAATCTCATTGCTGCCGAGCCGGATATTGCGCGCGTGCCGGTGATGGTCGATTCATCGAAGTTCTCGGTGATCGAGGCCGGGCTGAAATGCCTCCAAGGCAAGCCGGTGGTGAATTCGATTTCGCTGAAGGAAGGTGAGGCGGCATTCATCGACCATGCACGCACCGTGCGGCGCTACGGCGCCGCGGTGGTGGTGATGGCGTTCGATGAAAAAGGGCAGGCTGACACGCTCGAGCGCAAGACGGCGATCTGCAAGCGCGCCTACGACATATTGGTCAACCAAGTGGGCTTCCCGCCCGAGGACATTATTTTCGACCCGAATATCTTCGCCATCGCGACCGGCATGGAGGAGCACAGCGGATACGGATTGGCCTTCATCGAAGCAACGCGCTGGATCCGCAGCAATCTTCCCAATGCCCACGTGTCCGGCGGCGTCTCAAACCTGTCGTTCTCGTTCCGCGGCAACGAGGAGGTGCGCCAGGCGATGCATTCGGTGTTTCTCTACCACGCGATCAAGGCGGGGATGGACTTGGGTATCGTCAATGCCGGTCAGATTGCCGTCTATGACGATCTCGATCCGGAATTGCGGGACGCTTGCGAGGACGTTGTGCTTAACCGCCGTCCCGATGCGGCCGAACGGTTGCTGAACCTGGCCAAAAAATTCCACGGCACCGGACAGGAAGCCAGGGAGGTCGATCTCGCCTGGCGCGAACAGCCGGTCGAGAAGCGGCTGTCGCATGCTTTGGTACACGGCATCACCGATTTCATCGAAACCGATGTCGAGGAAGCGCGCATGCGCGCCACGCGCCCGCTCGACGTCATCGAAGGCCCGCTGATGGGCGGCATGAATATCGTCGGCGATCTGTTCGGCTCGGGAAAAATGTTCCTGCCGCAGGTGGTGAAATCCGCGCGCGTGATGAAACAGGCCGTCGCCTATCTGATGCCTTTCATGCAGCAGGAAAAAGATGGCCGTCAGCACGGCGGCTCCAGCGGCAAGATCATCATGGCGACGGTGAAAGGCGATGTGCACGACATCGGCAAGAACATCGTCGGCGTCGTGCTCCAGTGCAACAACTACGAGGTGGTCGACCTCGGCGTCATGGTGCCGGCGGCGAAAATTCTTGAGACCGCGCGCACCGAGAAGGCCGACATTATCGGCTTGTCGGGTCTGATCACGCCCTCGCTCGATGAAATGTGTCACGTGGCAGCGGAAATGGAGCGGCAGGGCTTCGATCTGCCGCTGATGATCGGCGGCGCCACCACAAGCCGTGTGCACACCGCGGTGAAGATTCACCCGAATTACCAGCGTGGGCAGACCGTTTACGTCAACGATGCGAGCCGCGCGGTTGGGGTGGCGCAGACGCTGATGTCGGTCGACGGCCGCGCCGGCTACGTGGCGGAGTTGCGCGGCGAATATGCCCGCATTGCCGCTGCCCATGCGCGTGCGCAGGAGGACAAGGCGCGGCTGCCGCTGGCGGCGGCTCGCGCCAACGCACTCAAGCTTGACTGGTCCGGCGCCTATCGGCCGCCTAAGCCCGGCTTTTTCGGAACGAAGGTTCTGAGCGATTATCCGATCAAGGACCTGATCGATTACATCGACTGGACGCCGTTTTTCTCGACCTGGGAGCTTTCCGGCAAATTCCCTGCAATTCTCGACGACGCAAAATTTGGGCCCGCTGCGCGCCCCTTGTACGACGATGCGCGCGCGATGCTGGACAAAATCGTAGCCGAGCATTGGTTCCGGGCGAGCGCGGTACTGGGGTTCTGGCCGGCAAATACCGACGGTGACGATATCCACGTCTATAATGACGAAGCGCGCGGCAAGCCGATCGCGGTGCTGCATACGCTGCGCCAGCAGCTCTCCAAGCGCGAGGGCCGCGCCAATACCGCGCTGAGCGATTTCATTGCGCCCCGCGCGAGCGGCCTTGCCGATTATGTCGGCGGCTTCACCGTCACCGCAGGCATTGGCGAGGACGAAGTCGCCGAGCGCTTCAAGCGCGCCAATGACGACTACTCCGCCATCATGGTGAAGGCGCTCGCCGACCGTCTGGCCGAAGCGTTTGCCGAACGCCTGCATCTGCGCGTGCGCAGGGAGTTCTGGGGTTATGCCCATGACGAGACGTTGAGCAACGAGCAGTTGATCGCCGAGAAGTATCAGGGCATCCGTCCCGCGCCCGGCTATCCGGCGCAACCCGATCACACCGAAAAGGGCACGCTGTTCAAGCTGCTGGAGAGCGAGCGCATTGGCGTGAAACTCACCGAGAGCTTCGCAATGTGGCCGGGCTCGTCGGTATCAGGACTTTATTTCAGCAACGCCGGAAGTTTCTATTTCGGCGTCGGCAAGATCGAGCGCGATCAGGTGGAAGATTACGCCAGACGCAAAGGATGGACCATCGGCGAAACGGAAAAATGGCTCGCGCCGATCCTCAACTACGATATGCACACATCGCCCAGCATCGTGGGGGCGTGACGCATTCGGAGAGTTCCAAAAAACGGAGCACCGGAGAGCGTAACTCTCCGGTGCTGTAACGGTTTGTCGGATCAAATCCGGTATTGTTAGTTTGGCGTTGTCGTTGGCCTCTTGAACTCAGAATGCCCCCAGCAAGATTGCGCCAACGAAAGCAAAAACGGCGCATACCGCCAGCACATTGAGCTTCAAGGCAAGGTCCACGGCAGCTACCTCCCTTGTTGAAGAGTTTAAAGGCTAGCACAGAACGCAAGACCGACGTAGGTAGTTGCAAGCCACCCCGTTTGAATTTGTGCATCTGGCCATGCGCGGCGGTCATGGCGCCGACAACCGATTGATCGTGCAAAAATAAAAAACTCGAAGCGCAGATATTTTGCGGTGCAAAACTCGCGTGCGAAGGGCGGTTTTGATGGCAAATTTGCGGCCAATTTTCGCCAATTCTCGCGCCGATGAATTCGCCCAACCGGCTTGTTGGCCTGCAGTGGCCCACGGGCGGCTTTGCCGGCGGTTGCGGGAGACCTGGCGAAAACAACGAGCGGACGAAATTGTCGTAAAAAGCTGCTGGCGCGATTTGGGGCTGATTTCTCGTATACCAAATGCGATAAAACAGGCAGGACAACGTCGCGGGAAACCGGGACACAATAATTCAGCCGCGACTTTCAATACCGGGAGACCTTATGCAACGTCTGCGCCGATTTTTAGTGACCCTTTTATTTTGCCTCGCTGCCGCGATTGTCGCAGCGCCGTTTACGCAAGCGCAAACCTCCGACCAATGGCCGCAGCGCCCCGTCCGTTTCATCATTCCGCTTGGTCCAGGCTCGGGCGTCGATATCACGGCCCGGCTGTTGGCCGACAAGCTCGCCGCGAAGTGGGGCCAGCCGGTTGTGGTCGAGAACCGCCCCGGTGGCGACGCCTTCCTCGCCATCACGGCTGTGCTCAATGCGCACGACGATCATGTGCTCCTGTTCGCACCTGCGTCCACTTTCACCGCTCACGCCTTGCTGCACGACAAGCTGCCGTACGATCCGAAAGATCTCACGCCCATCGCCCGCGTGACCAATACTCTGATCGCGCTCGGCGTTCCGTCCGATCTCAATGTGTCGACGGTCAAGGAACTGGCCGCCAAGATCAAAGCGGAGCCCGGCAAGCTGAACTACGCGTCCGTGACCGGGGCCAACGATCTGTTGTTCGCCGCGTGGCTGAAAACCGAAAAGCTCGATATGGCCAAAGTGCCTTACAAAGATGCGGTGCAAGCCATCAACGATCTTGCCGAGGGGCGCATCCACGCCTTTGTCGGAGCCTACGCGATCATGCGGCCGCGTGTGCTGGCCGCTAAGGTCAAGGTAATTGCCCTGACCAACCGCCAGCATGCCAAGTCGCTAAACGACATTCCGACGGCGTCGGAAGCCGGCTACAAATCGCTGGAGTTCGACGGCCTCGTCGGTTTGCTTGGGCCGCGCGATTTTCCGCCGTCGGTGCGCGACCGCATCGCAGCCGATATTCGTCAGGTCGTGAGCGACCCGGAAATCGAGGCGAAGCTCAGCGCCACCGGACAGGTGGTCAACCCGGGAACGCCCGCCGAATTCGCTGCAGCGCTTGAGGACCAGCGCATGACAGTCAGGCAGATCGGCGACACGCTCGGGATCAAGCCGGCGCAGTGAGGTAAGACTCTACACTTGGCCGTCGATCAATCGCACGATGGCGTCCGTCGCGCGGCGGACGTGTGGAACCGCAAAAAATGCGAGCACGGCGGCGACCGGCCAGCCGGTGATGAAAGCCTTGAGCCAACGCGGCACAAAATCGGCACGCAAACCGATATTGGTGAAGGTCACCACCCCGCTCACCACAAAGACAATGAGCGCACTGATGATGACGGGAAAAATGAACCTCGCCTTGCCTTCCATTGAATCCCCGCAAATGCCCCCGCGATGTGAACCGAAAGGCTCGCTGAGTTCAAGGCCGCGGGCCTGACTTGGCAAGGATTTCTTATCCTTAACGAAATCACCGGCTGCAAGCGTTGAAGTCCCGTTAAAGAAACTGCTCGCATTTTTGCGAGCATGAAGGGTGGCGTCACTTTTTATCTCGTCGGTGCAGGCGTGCTGCTGGCGCTCGCCGGTTGCGGACGCAGCTTTTTCTCTGGCGAACGGGCACCCTGGCGGCATCAGGCCGAGGTTGAGTGTTTGAAATCGGGAGCGGTCAAGATCGGCGCAAGCGTCGTTCAGATCGAACCGATCGAAGGCCCTGGCATGTGCGGTGCAGATTTCCCGCTCAAGGTTGCAACCCTGGGCGAGAGCAATCCGCTCATCGGTTATGCCGACGACCCACGCCCACCCGGTTCGATTCCCAACAACACCGCGCAGATGCCGCGCTGGCCGATCAACGAGCCGCAATATGCGCCGCCTGCGTCCGTACCCTCGGTGCAATCCGCGCCGATGCCCGTGCAGTCCACATCAGCACCGCGAATGCGGTGGGTGCCCGGGCCGCCGCCGGTCGAGCGGCAAAATTCCATCGCGCCGGCTGGTCAGCCCATCTCACTCGGTGCGCCCGGCACTGCGTCTGGCGTAACACCCAGCGCAGCACCGTTGCCGAACGATATCCCCGACGATGCCGTACTGCCGCCCGGCCGCGCGCCCGGTTCTTATTCGTCGCAGCGTGCCTATGATGCGCCGGTCTATCAGCCGCCTCAGCGTGCGCCCGTCTATCAGCAACCCCAGCGCGCTTATGACGCCCCGGTCTATAAATCGCCACAGCGTGCCTTGCCGGCGCTCGGCCCCAACCGTGGACGGCAAATGGTCGCCAACATCACGCTCGCAACTCTCACGCCGCCCGCGACGCTGGCTTGTCCGATTGTTTCTGCGCTCGACCATTGGGTTGGTGAGGGCGTGCAGCCGGCGGCGATGCGCTGGTTCGGCACGCCGGTCACGGAGATCAAGCAGATCTCCGCCTATTCCTGCCGCGGCATGGTCGGCGCCGGTGGTTCCGGAATTTCCGAACATGCATTCGGAAATGCGATCGACATCGCCGCCTTCACGTTTGCCGATGGCCGCCGGGTCACGGTGCAGGAGGGCTGGCACGGCAGTCCTGAAGAGCAGGGCTTCTTGCGCGACGTCCATCTTGCCGCCTGCGATAATTTTACGACGGTGCTGGCGCCGGGCTACAACGCCGCGCACTACAACCACATCCATGTCGACCTGATGCGCCGTGCGAGCGGAGAGCGTCCCTGCCGGCCGGAAGCGATGTCCGGGGAGGTCGCAGCGGCAAAAGCGCGAGCAGTCTATGCGGGTCGCCAGCGTGGCCCTGCCTATACCGGCCTCCTTCGGAAGAATGCCAAAATGAACCAGTCGCCGGCGGCGGTACCAGGCGAGGATGGCTATCTACTGGACGATGTGCTGATCGATCTGCAAAGCCGCCGTGGTCCAGCCCGCGACTCGGGCGATCACGACGTGACCGGGACGATTGCGCCTTCGGCGTCACCGCGTCCAATTTTCAAAAAAACCGCTGACGACCGATTGATCGCCCGCTGACCGGGATATCTAAATCGCTGCGTCGATCAGCATTGCGGCGAACAGAATAAGACCGGCATCGCGATTGGATTTAAACAGCATAAGGCAGTGGGCCGCATCGTCGATGTCGAGCCGCGTCACCTGCCAGGCTAAATGCGCGCCGAACGCAATCAGGCCGGCCGCGAAAATCATTCCGCCGCCTGCCATAAAACCGGCCGCGGAAATGAGAACAACTGCGCAAGCGTAAAAGCCCGCGAGCATCGATGGCGTCCGCTCGCCGAACAACAAAGCGGTCGACTTGATGCCGATCAGAAGATCGTCCTCGCGGTCCTGGTGGGCGTAGATGGTGTCATATCCGATCACCCAGCAAATTGATCCGGCATAAAGCACGAGCGCGGGCCAATCCAGGCGGCCAAAGGCGGCTGGCCAACCCATCAGCGCACCCCATGAGAAAGCGAGCCCAAGGAATATCTGCGGCCAATAGGTGATCCGCTTCATGAATGGATAAATGACGACCACAAGCAACGAAGCGAGGCCGGTGAAGACGGTAAAGCGGTTGAACTGGATCAGCACGAGCAAGCCAACCAGTGCCTGCGCGAGCATGAATGCAGTCGCCTGTGCGATCGTGACCTGTTTCGATGGGATCGGCCGCGAACGTGTGCGCTCAACCAGTCCATCGAGATTGCGATCGACCAGATCGTTCCAGGTGCAGCCGGCACCGCGCATGGCAAAAGCGCCGATGAAGAACAGCACAATGTGCCACAGACTTGGAAAGCGGCCGTTGTGCATGCCGGCCAGACCAACCGACCACCAGCACGGCATCAGCAACAGCCATGAACCGATCGGCCGGTCGAGTCGTGCGAGGCGCAGATAAGGACGGCTGAAAGGCGGCGCGAGACCGTCGACCCAGTTTCCGGTCGCATCGGCGACGCGTCCGGCGCTCTCGCTCATTTTCCGATCGGGCTGCCGGTCAAAGTGTCGAACGTGCCGCGCCCTGTCTTGATGTTGTTGGAATCCGGAACAGGATTGGTGAGCGCATCGCTCAGGCTGGGTGGTTGCGCTGCGGGCGATGCCGCAGCCTGGCAGACCTTGGTGCGAATTTCGGACACCTTAGCGATACCTTGCTTGAGACCCTCCACGACCTGTTTCGGGATGCCGCACCATACGGTGTTGTCCGAGGCATATTTGAGCAACTTTTGCTGGGCAGCGATAAAAGTGCCAAAGAGCTGGCACGCTTCTTTTGGTGGAGCTTTGCGGTCATTCGCCGCTTTGATCGCGGATGCCTTTTTTTCCGCCTCTTCACGCAGCTTGGAGAATTCCTGGATGCAAGGCGGCTCTTGCTGCGGTGGGGCAGGCTGAACGGGCTGCAACTGCGCGTTCGCCGCTCCGGCGCATATTGAAACCATGCATGCGGCGAACATTGCACGGCGCAAATTCATGGACTGATCACTCCTGCCCTCTGCTGCACTATATCAGCCGGACTTTTCCTAGGTGGCTTATAACAGCCCGAATGCGTCGGGAAGGCGGCAAATGGGGGAGGGCGACCAAAGGTCTCGCGAAGCCTTGTCAGAGCGCGTAAACGGGTGCCCGGCTGAGGCTTTGCAACGGTTTACCCATGCCGCGCTACGACTTCCGGACCCCTCGTCTTTTTGTCGACGCTCCATTGGCCGCGGGCGGCGAGGTCTTGCTGAACCGTGATCAGGCCAACTATCTGCGCAACGTGCTCCGGCTTGGGCATGGCGACGGGGTATTGCTGTTCAACGGTCGGGATGGCGAGTGGGGCGCGAGCCTTGCCGGCAGCGGCAAGCGGTCGGCTACGCTGACAGTCGGGCCACAATTGCGTCGACAGCCATTGGCCGGCGATCTCCATTTTTTGTTCGCGCCCCTCAAGCACGCGCGCCTCGATTATATGGTGCAAAAGGCGGTGGAGATGGGTGCGTCTCTGCTACAGCCGGTCATCACGCGGCATACGCAAGTCACGCGGATCAATCTCGATCGAATGCGCGCCAATGTCGTTGAGGCCGCTCAGCAGTGCGGTATCTTGGGGGTGCCTGAAGTTGCCGAGCCGATGCCGGTTGAGCGGGTAGCTGATGACACCGACCGCCTGTTGATCTTTTGTGATGAAAACGCCGAGGTCGCCAGTCCCGTGATGGCGCTCCAGGCCGCACAGCTGGTCCAGGGCCAGCCGCTCGATGTCCTGATTGGCCCCGAGGGCGGATTCGCCGATGAGGAGCGGGCGGCTTTACTCAAGCGCTCAAAAGTGCTGCGGATCGCGCTTGGACCCCGCATCCTGCGTGCCGATACCGCAGCGGTGGCGGCGCTTGCGGTGGTACAGGCTGTATTGGGAGATTGGCGGGGATCGACGTGACCCGTACCCGGGGCGCAAAAGCTGTGCTAGAGTGGAAGATCGGTTGGGGAGAGCTTCCTATGATGGGTCGTTGCCTTCGGTCCCTTGTAGTCGCTGGTTGCCTTGCGGCAGGAGCGGCCGCACCAGCCGCCGCAGCGGGTTGGCTGGAAAAGAGCATCTATCTGATCGGTCCGCGTTACGACGGCGTGCTGCCGCAATGCGAGGCTGCTCTCGATACAATCGCTTCTCGCTTTGCGCAGAAGGAAGGCCGTTTCTGGAACTCGGATCTGCAAATTCTGAGCTTCGACCGGGTTCGGGAAACCGCATTCCGGCCTTGGGCACCCGAGACAGTCCCGCGCCGCTTCTGCACGGCCGTTGCGATGGTGAGCGATGGGCGCCGACACACGGTCCACTACTCGATTGCCGAGGACGCCGGCATCATTGGGATGTCCTGGGGGGTCGAGTGGTGTGTCGTCGGCCTTGATCGCAACTGGGCTTACAATCCTGCCTGTAAAATGGCGCAACCTTAGGCGCGGCGGTCGACGGCGATCACGCTTTATCCTAATTTGTTCTTGAATTGTTCTGAAAGAGCGGTATCCTATCGAAGGAACCGCTAAGCCACGTCAATTTCCGATTTGTTCTCATGTTCAGTTCAAGAGACATCGATGGGTCTTCGTATTTGCCGATTGGCTCATTCCGCCGCCCTCGCCATCAGCCTCACATTCGGTTTCGCACTGGTTGCACTTGCGCAGGAACGCCGCCAAGGCGAACCCGGCCAGTTTGACTATTACGTACTGGCACTGTCCTGGTCGCCGTCTTATTGCGAAGCGGCGCAGAGCCGCAGACCCAATCGGCCGCCCGATCAACAATGTTCCGGCCGGCCTTTTGCGTTCGTGGTGCACGGACTGTGGCCGCAATACGAGCGGAGTTTTCCCTCTTATTGTCAGGTGCCCGCGCCGCGGCTCAGCCGCGCAATCGTCGGAAGTATGCTTGATCTCATGCCGAGCCCGCACCTGATCTTCCATGAATGGGATCAGCATGGGACGTGTTCCGGCCTTTCGCCGCAGAGCTACTTCGAGACCGTACGCAAGGCTCGGTCGACGGTGAAGATTCCGTCCGAATACTTGGATCTCAACCGGCCGATCACTGTCACCTCCCGCGAGGTGGCTGAAGCCTTCGTCAAGGCCAATCCGGGGCTTTCACAGAGGGCGATGGGCGTTTTCTGCGACCATAGAAGGCTGACTGAAGTGCGGGTGTGCCTCGGCAAAGATTTTTCTTTCCACGATTGCCCCGAAATTGCGCGCCGCACTTGTCGTCTCGGCGACATTGCGATGCCGGCAATACGCGGCAGATGACCGGGCCCGGCATCAAGCATCGGCCCACCAAGGTTGTGGCATAAACTCAGCAAATGGGCTGATAACGGGCCGACCCGTCGTGAATTACCACCATGAATTCCATGCCGGCAATTTTGCCGATGTGTTCAAGCATGTCGTGCTTTGCCGCATCTTGAACTATTTGCGGGGCAAACCGGCTGCGTTTCGAGTGATCGACACCCATGCCGGTGCCGGTCTCTATGATTTGACCGGCGAAAAAGCGATGCGCGGGGGCGAATGGCAGAACGGCATCGGGAAGCTTATGGTGGCGCAAACATCGGAAGCAGTTGCAGCACTGCTTTCTCCGTATCTTGAGGTCATCCACGCCCTGAACGAACGCGATCGGATTCGGGTCTATCCCGGTTCACCGGCGCTCGTGCGCGCGTGGCTGCGTCCGCAGGATCGGCTAATTGCCTGTGAGCTTGAGCCCAGGACGGCTGCTGCTCTGGCTCGGAACATGCGCGGTGATGTCCGCATCAAGACTTTGACGATCGATGGATGGACCGCAATGAATGCCTATGTGCCCCCAAAAGAGCGTCGCGGTTTGGTTTTGGTCGACCCACCGTTCGAGGCGGACGACGACTTCTCACGCCTTGTCAGCAGCTTGACGGCGGCGCACCGGAAATGGGCGGGCGGCATTTATGCCCTCTGGTATCCGATAAAAGGACGCCGCGGACCGGATGCCCTTACCAAACGGCTACGCCGTTTAGCGCTTCCCAAGGTCCTCCGGGCCGAGCTCATGGTGGCTCCTCTCAGCGATCCGACGCGGCTCAACGGTGCCGGAATGATCGTGGCCAATCCACCCTGGACGCTGGAAAACGAGCTTTGTGTCCTTCTGCCGGCCCTCGCCAGCATCCTTGGCCGTGAGGGCAAAGGCCGATTTCAGCTCGACTGGCTTGGCGAGCCTGGGTCCCGCAGCTCCCAATGACCTCTTTCCACAGGGCCGCAGTTGGTGTGTAGTTCCGCACTGGCAGTGACGTTCCGCCTCCTGTGGGGGCCGGCGGAGTTGACTGAGGCCGTAGGTGGCCGACGCTTTCCCCGATTGTGAATGTCCAGCCGAGCCGTCGTGCGTGGGGCCGGCGGCGGAGCAGTGGGGGAGAGGAGTTTTCCCGATGGCGCAAACGGGTGTCGTGAAATTCTTCAACGGCGAGCGGGGCTACGGCTTCATTAAACCTGATGACGGCGGGCGTGATGTGTTCGTTCACATCACCGCGGTGGAACAAGCCGGACTCAAAGGATTGAACGAGGGGCAACGGATCAGCTTCGACGTCGAACCGGACAAAAAGGGCAAAGGCCCAAAAGCTGTGAACTTGGTCGTGACAGGCTAAGTTGATGTAAATCGCGTGCCGCCGGTACGCGCCAACATTTCGAGCCAAACCTCACCAGCCGTGGGGCAGCGTCCCGCTTCCGCGGTTGCGGTTTGATTTTGTTGTTGGAAGTTTGCTTCCACGCAAAAGCCCCGGAGCGCGCTCCGGGGCTTTTCTCACATTTTGGTCGTGGCGGATCAGAAGCGATAGTTGATGCCGCCGCGCACGATATTCGTGTGGAAGTCGACGTTGGTCGACAGTGCGCAGCTTCCACCCGAGCAATTGTTGTTGCCAAGGTCGACGTAGAGATATTCGACCTTCGCAGTCCACGGACCGGCGATCGCTGCTTCGACGCCGCCGCCAAGAGTCCAACCAGCGTTGGTGTCGTTTGAACTGCCGAAGCCAGCCACTGATGCCTTGACGTCGCCGAAGGCGACGCCGCCGGTCACGTAAGGCAAGAAGCGATCAAACGCGTAGCCGATTCGGATGCGTCCGGTGCCGAGCCAATCGTTCCGGGTTTCGCAGGACGTTCCGACGCAGATGCCGGAAGAAGTGCTGCCGCGAATGTCGCTCCAATCGATGTCACCCTCGAGCCCGAAGACCCACTGGCCCAGTTGCCAGTTGTAACCGATCGTGCCGCCGACGAGGCCGCCGGACACATCAAACCCGCCGGTTGAGCCTCCCGCATTTGTCCATTCCGAACGACCCCAGCCGCCACCGCCATTGATACCGACGTAGAAGCCGGTCCAGTTATAGGGAGCGTAATAGGCCGGCGCATTCATCGGCATCGCTTGACGCCGCGCGATGTCCGCCGCATTGGCCGCACCCATCATCGTCACCGTGGCCAGCGCAGCGACGCCCGCCAAAAACAAACGCTTCATTTTGAAACCTCCGTCACAATACCCACCGGTACATTGATGCCGGAAAACTATTCAGAATTACTTTCAGATCTAGTGCGCAAAAGTCACACTCGAGCACAAGTTTTGAATTGTATTGTCAAACTTTAAACGACGAAATGACGCGTTGCTGTCGCGAACTCATCAGAGCTGATCGTAATCACGGTGAATGAATACTTAATAAAAAAACTCTTACGTTGGAATGCTGGAACATGGAACTTACAAACGAAAAACCCCGGACAAAGGTGCCGGGGTTGTTCAGAGCGTCAGCGTGAGAGCGTCAGAAGTGATAGTTCACGCCGAGACGAAAATAGCTTGCCTGCAGCCCATTATCGACACCGGTGATCGTATAAGCGCGGCTGCCGAGATCCATGTAGAGGTACTCGACCTTCGCTGACCAATTCGGTGTGAAGCCGACCTCCATGCCAAGACCGCCCGTCCAACCAACAAGAGTCTTGTTTTCTTCGAGGCTGCCGAGCTGCGCGTCGAGGTTGCCATAAGCGAGACCCAAGGTGCCGTACAGCAACACGTTGTTGATTGCATAACCTGCGCGGCCGCGCACAGTGCCAAACCAAGGATTGGAAAATTTGTAGGAGGCGAACGTGTCGTCGGCTGCGCTGGCCTGGATATCAGCTTCGGCGCCGAACACGAATTGGCCGATCTGCCAATTGTAGCCGATTTGGCCACCACCCGCGATGCCGCTCGGATTGATGCTACTGTTGGTAACCTTGCCCCACTCGTAGCCTAGATTGAGACCGGCATAGAATCCGGTCCAATTGTACACGGCGGGCGGTGGGTAATAATAAGGCGCCGGACCACGCGGCAGATCGGCGGCTACGGCCGCACCTGCGGTGGCCGTTGCGGTTGCCACAGAGATCGCCAGGATCCTCTTCTTCATTTTACCCTCCACTCAACTCCGCTCCTCTCGCGTGACGTGGATGCGCAAAACATGGAGCAGATACGCCGGTGCATCGGCGCGGAATTTCGATATTTTCGTAGAGGATTTATCGGGCCTTTTAAGTTAAACGGTGATGAATTGCTAAGGATCGCTGGCCGGTATCCCTAAAGAACCCTTATTTTTACGGACTTTTCTTCGCTTTCATTTACCATGTGCGCTCAGGCCGCATTTACTATAACGGCAAGGCCGCGCGTGCCGGCGCACTGGCAGCATGGGGCGCCAGCACGTAAGAGTAGCCGCACGGATTTTTCAGGATGGCGGACGACAGCACAAAGAACGCGCCGCGCGCGGCGCTCATCACTGGCGCGGGCCGCCGCATTGGCGCGGCCATCGCGCTTACCCTGGCACGGGCGGGCTACGCGGTCGTACTACACGCGAATAATTCGCGCGAGGACGCAGAGAGACTTGCGGCCGCTATCGCGGGAGCAGGCGGGCGTGCCAGCGTTGTGCTTGCTGACCTCGCCGACCATGAGGCAGTGCGCGGGCTCGTTCCCGCGGCGACGGCTTTCGGCCAGTTGACTCTTCTGGTCAACAATGCCGGTGAATTTGAACCAGACGATATTGAAACGCTTTCACATGCACGCTTCCAGCGTGCTGTCGCCGTGAACCTGGCAGCACCGCTGTTTCTTTCGCAGGCTTTTGCATCACAAGCGCCAGCCGGTGCCGACGCCTCAATTGTCAATATTCTCGACCAGCGCGTGTTGAGGCCAAACCCTCGCTTTTTCTCCTATACGTTGAGCAAGAGCGCGCTCTACACCGCTACCAGCACGCTGGCACAGGCGTTGGCGCCAAAGCTTCGGGTCAATGCGGTCGCGCCAGGGCCCACTCTGCCGAGCGCGCGTCAGACCGAGGAGCAATTCGCCGCACAAGCAGAAAACTTGCCGCTTCAACGCGGGCCGCGCCCGGACGACATCGCGGCCGCTGTGGTCTATCTTGCGCAGGCAAAAAGCGTCACAGGTGTCACGCTTCCTGTCGATGGCGGACAGCATTTGTCCTGGCGTACTGCCGACAGCGAGGTCGTGGAATAGCGCATTTTGCGAACTATCTTCTTTTCATGAACGGCACCAACAAAGATATCGATCCGGCAAGCGAACTGCGCGAGGAGGACGAAGAGTCTTCATTGCCGGAGCTAGAGCTTGAGAGTGCTTCGACCGGCACACTTGCCGCAGGCCGCGCGGCGATCATGCGCTTTGCCAAGTTGGCGCCGTCTGCTGCCGGCGTATATCGGATGATCGACGCGCAAGGCGATGTGCTCTACGTCGGCAAAGCCAAGAACATCAAGAAGCGGGTGACGGCCTATGCGCGGCCAACCGGCCATGACAGCCGTATTGCGCGCATGATCGCAGCCACGGCGACATTGGAATTCGTTACCACCAGAACGGAAACCGAAGCGCTGCTGCTCGAGGCCAATCTGATCAAGCGCCTGCGGCCGCGGTTCAATGTGCTGTTACGCGACGACAAGTCGTTTCCCTACATTCTGATCACATCCGACCATTGGGCCCCACAAATCCTGAAACATCGTGGCGCTCGCACGCGGCCAGGGCGTTACTATGGGCCGTTCGCCTCGGCGGGTGCGGTCAACCGCACGATCAATGCGCTGGAGCGCGCCTTCTTATTGCGCTCGTGTTCGGACTCATATTTCGAGGCGCGGACGCGGCCGTGCCTGCTCTATCAGATCAAGCGCTGTTCGGCGCCTTGCACGCGTGAGATCGATTTCGCCGGCTATACAGAGCTTGTGCGTGAAGCCAATGAATTCCTTTCCGGACGCAGTCAGTCGGTGCAGGGACAGCTGGCGGGCGAAATGGATAAGGCTTCGGCCGCGCTGGATTTTGAACGTGCTGCAATATATCGGGATCGTTTGTCGGCGCTGTCTGCGATCCAGTCGCATCAAGGGATCAATCCGCGTGGAATAGAAGAGGCCGACGTTTTCGCCGTGCACCAGGCTGGCGGTTACTCCTGTGTGGAAGTCTTCTTCTTCCGTACCGGACAAAATTGGGGCAACCGTGCCTACTTTCCAAAAGCAGATCGCACAATCGGGCCCGGCGAAGTTCTCAGCGCCTTCTTGGCGCAATTCTACGACGACAAGCCGCCGCCACGGTGCATCTTGGTGTCACACGACTTCGAGGAACGCCAACTTTTGGCGGAGGCGCTCACCACAAAAAGCGGGCGCAAGGTCGAGGTTAGCGCGCCACAGCGCGGTGAGCGTAAGGAACTAGTCCAACACGCAATGGTCAATGCGCGCGAAGCGCTGGCACGCAAACTCGCCGATACATCTTCGCAGCAGAAATTGCTCGCCGCCCTGACCGAAACCTTCTCGCTACCGCGTATGCCGCGCCGCATCGAAGTCTATGACAATAGCCATATTGGAGGCAGCAACGCCGTTGGCGCCATGATCGTCGCCGGTCAGGACGGTTTCCGCAAAAACCAGTATCGCAAGTTCAATATCCGCTCGACCGAGCTCGCTCCCGGGGATGACTACGGAATGATGCGTGAAGTGCTACAGCGCCGGTTCAAACGGTTGCTGGAGGAAAGTCCACGCGGGACAGTGAGCGGCATTCTCGCTGAAGCTCTCAAGGATGGCGATGACGATCAGCCTTGGCCGGACCTCGTGCTCATTGATGGTGGGCAGGGTCAGCTAACGGCTGCGCAAGAGACGCTGAGCTCGCTTGGGGTCGCCGATGTGCCGCTCGTTGCCATCGCCAAAGGACCCGACCGCGATGCTGGGCGAGAGACCTTCTTCATGGCGGGCCGTGACCCGTTCAAACTGCCGCCGCGAGATCCCTTGCTTTATTTTATCGAGAGGCTGCGCGATGAAGCCCATCGCTTTGCCGTCGGCTCGCATCGAGTCCGCCGCAAGAAAGATATTCGCGAGGCCGGGTTGCAGGAAATCCCAGGGATTGGCCCAACCCGCAAGCGGGCATTACTGCGCCATTTTGGCACTGTGAAAGCGATAGAGCGGGCGAGTCTACCCGATCTTGCGCAGGTTCCCGGAATTAATGCAGAGATTGCGCGAAAGATATATGAGTTCTTCCACGAGTCAGCGGGTTCACTAGACGGGAAGCGATGATGATCATTCAGCGGCAGGAAGATGTCACCAAGGCTGTGACTGAAGCCTTCAAAAATACCCAACCTCCGCGTCTACGGGAAATCCTCACATCACTTGTGACTCACCTGCACGCGTTCGCGCGCGATGTACGTCTCACCGAGGAGGAATTCGAGAAGGCGGTGCAGTATATCGTCAGGCTTGGACAGAAGACCGACGACAAGCACAACGAAGTCGTACTGATGTCAGGCTCGTTGGGTTTTTCCACGCTGATCTGCCTTCTCAATAATGGCAACAAAGGACAGACCGAGACCACAGCCAATTTGCTTGGGCCATTTTGGCGTATGAATTCGCCGCGCACGGAAAACGGCGCTTCAATAGTGCGTTCGCCGACACCTGGACCCGCGCTTTTTGTCAATTGCTGGGTCAAAGACCAGACTGGCAAATCGATCATCGGCGCTGAAGTCGACATCTGGCATTCGTCGCCGGAAGGGTTTTATGAACAGCAAGACCCCAAGCAGGCGCCAATGAACCTACGCGGAAAGTTCGTGACAGACGCGCAGGGCCATTTCGGCTTCCGCAGCGTGAAGCCGGCCGGCTACCCGATTCCCGTCGACGGGCCGGTGGGGGATCTCGTGCGCGCCACCGGTAGACATAATTACCGTCCCGCTCATTTGCACTTCCTGATCTTCAAGGAAGGCTTCAAGACGCTGATCTCGCAAATCTATGTCAATGATGACGAAAAACTCGAAACCGACGTGCAGTTCGGGGTAACTCGCGCATTGGTGGGAAACTATGTGCGGCACAACGGGCCGGCGCCAGCGAGCGACGTAAAAGGCGAATGGTATTCCCTCGATCAGACTTTTGTGATGGAGCCGGGCAAAAGCCGCCTGCCCAAGCCGCCAATTCAATAAAGATTGTGCAGTCAACGGGGATTCAATAGCCGCAACCGGTTGACCTTACGGCAGCACGGGTGTTCCTTTCCGGCATGAATGCCATCAGTTCCCGGCCGCTGCCGGCGCGCCCTCTCGCGCTGCCGAACCTGCTCACCTATGCGCGCATCGCCGCGGTACCGGTGGTGGTTGCGTTGATGTTTTGGCAGAGCATTTTCGAAGGACCTTTGTGGCTACGATGGGTGGCGCTGACGATTTTCATATCGGCCGGTGTTACCGACATTCTAGACGGCTATCTCGCCCGCACTTGGGGGCAGCAGTCCTCGCTCGGGCGCATGCTCGATCCGATCGCCGACAAATTGCTGGTAGCATCTTGCCTGCTGATGCTGGCGGCAGAGGAAACCATCCGCGGCTGGAGCCTGCTGGCGGCGGTAGTGATTCTTTGCCGCGAAATTCTTGTGTCAGGATTGCGCGAATATCTCGCTGAGCTGCGCGTCGGCGTTCCGGTAACGCGGCTCGCCAAATGGAAGACGACCGGGCAAATGGTCGCCATCGGATTCCTGATCGCGGGCGAGGCCGGCGATCGGATTGTCTCGGCAGTCACCAAGATCGGCGCCGTTCCGGTGGTCACTGAGATCGGCATTACGCTGCTATGGCTTTCGGCGATCCTCACACTCTATACTGGCTGGGACTACATGCGTGCCGGCTTGCGCTATATGATTGATGAATGAATTTGAAGCTGCGCTATTTCGCCTGGGTGCGCGAGCGTGTCGGCAAGCCTGAGGAAACCGTCGAGGTTCCGCCGGGCATTGCCACTGTCGCTGAGCTGATGACCTGGCTTGCCTCACGCGGCGAAGAATATGCTCACGCATTCAATAACGCGAAAATAATCCGCGCTGCCATTGATCAGAAGCACGTGCGCGCCGATGCCTTGATCAAAGGTGCCGGCGAAATCGCGTTCTTCCCGCCCATGACAGGCGGATAGCCTCGTCGGCGGCGGCGCGCTACATTGAGTGCATGAAAGTGACGGTACGCCTGCAGAGCGAGCCATTTGACGCCGCCGTGGAAGTGGCAAGGCTCGCGAGTGGCCGGACCGATATCGGTGCGCTGGTCACATTTACCGGAGTTTGCCGCGGTTCCGAGGATGGTGAGCCGATCGCAGCGCTCACGCTCGAGCACTATCCGGGCATGGCCGAATCCGAAATCGAGCGGCATGTCGCGGAAGCTAACAAACGATGGCCGCTCTTGGGTGTCACGGTCGTTCATCGATATGGCCGCATTGAACCCGGTGAAAATATCGTTCTGGTGGTGACGGCATCGTCCCATCGCCAGGAGGCGTTTGCGGCAGCCGAATTCCTGATGGACTATCTGAAAACGTACGCACCGTTTTGGAAACAGGTCGACAAGGCAGACGGGAAATCTTGGGTCGACGCCAAGGCCATCGATGACACGGCAGCCGAGCGCTGGTCAGTCTCGCGCGGTGGACATGAAGCGGCGGAATGAACGTACGCTCGGCGTCTGCTGGAGGTAAAATGATTCCAGTTGTGGTCGCGGCAGTCGCGTTTGTTGCGCTTGGCGTCCGGCCAGCGTCCTCTGCCGAAGTGACTTATTTCGACGTGCCGCGTGGGGCGCATCCGCACGACGTAGCGCCTGCGCCCGACGGCAGTGTTTGGTACACGGCGCAATCGCAAGGCGCACTCGGTATTCTCAATCCGAAAACCGGACAAGCAACGCAAATTTCGCTTGGGAGAGGTGCCGCGCCACACGGGGTGATCGTCGGCCCTGACCGTGCAGCCTGGATCACGGAAGGCGGGCAGAACGCAATTGCACGTTTCGATCCCGCGACCAAAGCGGTGAAACTGTTTCCGTTGCCGAATGAATTCCCAGCCGCCAATCTCAATACCGCGACCTTCGACCGCAAAGGCATTCTGTGGTTCACCGGCCAGAATGGGGTCTATGGCCGCGTCGATCCGGCGAGTGGAAAAGTCGAAGCCTGGAAGGCGCCGAAAGGCACCGGGCCTTACGGCATCACAACGACACCGAACGGCGATGTCTGGTATGCCTCGCTCGCGGGCGACCATATCGCCAAAATCGATACCGTAAGCGGTGATGCACTGATGGTGCCGCCACCCAGGCCCGGCGTTGGGCCTCGCCGCATTTGGTCGGATTCCAAGGGCCTGTTGTGGGTGAGCTTCTGGAACAGCGGTGAAATCGGTCGCTACGACCCATTGAATAAGGCCTGGAAAGTTTGGGGTCTGCCCAAGAGTAAGGGCGGGTGCTACGCGATCTACGTCGACAACAAAGATAAAGTCTGGGTGACCGACTTCCTCGCCAACGCCATCCTGCGGTTCGATCCGGCGACCGAAACGTTTGAAAGTTTTCCGAGCGACAGGCGCGGCGCATCCGTTCGGCAATTGCTCGGCCGGCCGGGTGAAGTATGGGGTGCGGAATCCGGGGTCGATCGGTTAGTCGTGGTCAAGGACTGACGGCGGCACGATGACAATGTCGTTTTATTATAGCCCCAACCGCCGAGACATTCTGCGCCTGATCGCTGGGGGCGCGACTTTGACCGCCGGTATCGCGCGCACCTCTGCTACGGAAGCGCGGATCGGCCACCTGATCGATGAAGCCCATACCAAAAGCCCAATTTCGCAAAGGCTGGATTTCATTTCCAGCGCGCTGCGTGGCACACGCTATCAGGGCTATACGCTCGTCGGGGGACCAAAACGGCCGGAACAATTTGTGGTGCGCGACGACGCGTTCGACTGCGTGACTTTCTGCGAGATCGTATTGGCCGCCGCGAGAGCAGGCAGCCCTGGAGAGTTCGACGCAACCCTGCGCGCCATCCGTTATCATAACGGCGTGGTGAGTTGGCGTGAACGCAACCATTATTTTTTCGAATGGGGTCAGCACAACATCGAAAATAATACCTGCCGTCCGGTAAACCTCGACGGATCGATCAAGATTGAAAAGACTGTTTATTGGCACAAAGAACTCGGCAAGCGCCGGTTCTCAATCACCGTAATCCCGCGCGCCGTTTTTTTGGCGAACAAGCGGCAACTCGCCAAAGGTGACATCGTCGGCTTTATCACCCAGCGGCCAAATTTGGACTATTTCCATGTTGGCTTCATCGCCTTCGGTAGCGGAGGTGAACTGCTGCTGCGGCATGCTTCGCAAAGCAAACGCCAGGTCCTTGACGAGCGCATGGACACTTTTGTGGCGGTGAATCGCGTGCGCTATGTCACATTGCTGCGGCCGCAAGAGCCGCGCGCAATTGCTACCCACGAATAATCTTAGGCGGCCGCGGCCTTCGGTTTCACTTCGGCCGTATAGTCGTCCATTAGCGTTTTGGTGATGCCACCGGGATTGAAGTTCCAGTGCGCAATCTCCGCCACAGCGGTGACCTCCGCTGCCGAGCCGGTGATGAAGCACTCGGAAAAACCGGTGAGTTCGTCCGGCATGATGCGACGTTCGATCACTTCAAGACCGCGTTTGCGTGCCAGGCTGATCACCGTTTGCCGCGTAATGCCGTCGAGAAAACAATCGGCAATTGGAGTGTGAATTTTGCCGTCCTTCACAAAGAAAATATTTGCTCCTGTGCATTCGGCGATGCGGCCTTCCCAGTCGAGCATCATGGCGTCGGCGTAACCTTTGCGCTCGGCCCTGTGTTTGGAAACGGTACAGATCATGTAAAGGCCGGCGGCCTTGGCGAGCGATGGCGCTGTTTTCGGATCCGGCCGGCGATACTCGGCAAGATCAAGTTTGATTCCCTTGAGACGTTGCTCAGGGTCGAAATAGCTTGGCCATTCCCAGCTCGCGATGGCGAGATGGATCGTGTTGCTTTGTGCCGAAACACCCATCATTTCCGAGCCGCGCCAGGCAACCGGCCGAACATAGGCTTCCTTCTTGCCATTCTTGTCGACCACGAGCTTCTTGGCCGCGACAATCTCGGCAACGGAATAGGGAATTTCAAAGTCGAGGATATTGGCGGAGCGCTTCAGACGCTCGGCATGCTCGGTTGACTTGAAAATTTGGCCACCGTAGGCGCGCTCGCCTTCGAACACACAGCTGGCATAGTGCTGGCCGTGGCTCAGCACATGGAGATTGGCCTCGTTCCACGGCACGAGCTTTCCGTCGTACCAGATGACCCCGTCGAGGCGGTCATAGGATTGAGTAGCCATCGTCTTCTCCTTTGCCATACTCGGGGGCCTCGCCCCGTAGCAGCATTTTCCGCACCCATTCCAACACTTTACGTCTCGGGGCAACACCCGGTATGAATGGGACCGAACCGGACCTATCTGGTCGTATCGCGGGCAAAAAGGACCGTTTTTGATACGATCATTTCGTTCGTAACCGTGTTTTTGTAACATAACAACAAAATATGTCAACATGGCTGACATAAATCTGACCGATAAAGGCCCTGCCGGCGCTAGCACCGCGGATCGTCCGATGGCCGGCGCGGCGGCAGCTCAGACGAATGAGCCGGTGTGGGACATCATCGAACTGTTGTTCTTTGCCTACCGGGATTTCGTCGGAGATGCCGACCACGAACTCGAGGCATTCGGGTTCGGCCGCGCCCATCACCGGGTGCTGCATTTCGTCAATCGCAATCCGGGCATAAAGGTTGCCGACTTGCTTGAGATCCTCAACATCACCAAGCAATCGCTCGGCCGCGTCCTCAAGCAATTGGTCGATCAAGGCTACGTTTCGCAGAAGGAAGGTGCACAGGACCGTCGCCAACGCCTCTTGTATGTGACCCCGAAAGGCGAAACGTTGGCTCTCAAGCTCGCCAACTTGCAGACGCAGAGGATCAACCGTGCGTTCGGCGAGCTCGGCCCCAATGCACACGAGGCAGCTCGCCGCTTCCTCACCTCCATGATCGATGGCGACAACCGCGACGGGGTGCTCCGCTTGATTGCGCGCGCCGACCGTTCGAAATCGCGTTAGCACATGATCCCGAAACATGGGAATCGGTTTTCGGGCGAGATCATGCAGAATAGAAATTAAGACAGAATGGGAGGAGTCTCGGCGATGACGTTACCCGACACGCTTCCCGACGACGCGCCGCATTTGCTGGTGGTCGATGATGACCGTCGCATCCGTGATCTTCTCTCACGATTTTTGGCCGGGGAGGGCTATCGGGTGACCACGGCCGAGACGGCCGCCGATGCCCGCGCGAAACTACAGGGCTTGAGCTTCGATTTGTTGATCCTTGATGTGATGATGCCGGGCGAATCCGGATTCGACCTAGCCAAAGCGATTCGTGGCGATTCCAACGTGCCAATTCTGATGTTGACGGCCCGCGATGCCGCCGAAAGCCGCATCAAGGGTCTGGAGATGGGCGCTGACGATTATCTGTCGAAGCCCTTCGAGCCGCGCGAGTTATCGCTGCGTATCGCCAATATCCTCAAGCGCGCACAACCCGCTACATCACCACCGGTGGAATCTGTGCGCTTCGGGCCGTTCGTCTATCATTTGGCGCGCGGCGAATTGCGCAAAGGCGAGGACGTCATCCGCCTCACTGACCGCGAGCGGGAGATGTTGCGCATCCTTGCCGGCTCGCCTGGTGAAACCGTGCCGCGTCTGTCGCTTGCCGGCAATGGCGGATCGGTGAGTGAGCGAGCGGTCGATGTGCAAGTCAATCGTCTACGGCGCAAGATCGAACGCAATCCTGCAAACCCATTGTTTGTGCAGACAGTACGCGGCATCGGCTACCGGCTGGTGATCACATCATGACCAGTCTGGATATCACAAACGGCGTTCGCACTGCGCTAACGCGTCTCCGCGAAGCCTGGGAATGGTACGACGCCATTCCGCCCGTCCGCAAAATCCATAGTGCGCTCGGGCAGGTCGCCGACGGTTGGCGCAGGATCAGCCGCTGGCTCAACAGCGTCATGCCAAAAGGACTCTATGCGCGCGCGTTGCTGATCATCATTGCGCCCATGGTGATCCTGCAATCGGTGATCGCTTTCGTGTTCATGGAGCGGCACTGGAACGTCGTTACCCAGCGGCTATCCGGCAGCGTCGTGCAGGACATCGCAGCCCTGATCGATATCTACCGCGGCTACCCGCAGGATGCTGATCAGGCCCAGATCCGCCGTATCGCGCAGGAGCGCCTCGGGCTGGTGGTCGATTTCCTGCCATTGACCGACATGCCGCCGCCCGGCCCTAAGCCATTCTTTTCGCTATTGGATCAGGCGCTGTCGGACGAATTGCGCAAGCAGATCGGACGACCTTATTGGATCGATACCGTCGGCAAATCGGCGCTGCTTGAGATCCGCGTCCAGCTCGACAACACAGTGATGCGGGTGTTCGCGCGCCGCAGCGCCGCCTATGTCTCCAATTCGGAGATTTTCCTGCTCTGGATGGTGGGCACCTCAACGGTGCTGCTGATTGTGGCGATCATCTTCCTGCGCAATCAAATCAAGCCGATCCTGCGGATGGCCGATGCCGCCGAGAGCTTCGGTAAAGGCCGTGAAGTGCCGAACTTCCGCCCGCGCGGGGCGCGAGAGGTGCGCCGCGCGGCCGCTGCCTTCATCGAGATGAAGACACGCATCGAGCGGGCGATGGAACAACGCACAGCAATGCTTGCCGGAGTTTCACACGACCTGCGCACCGTCCTCACGCGCTTCAAGCTTGAACTTGCTCTGATCGATGACTCCCCTGAAGTCGACGCGATGAAGAAGGACGTCGACGAGATGGCGCGTATGCTTGAAGCCTATCTGTCCTTCGCACGCGGCGACAGCGGCGAGGCTTCCGCGCCGACCGACATGGCGGAATTTCTGGAAGAACTGCGGCTCGACGCTGAACGTAATGGCCACAAGTCAACGGTCGTATTTCACGGCCCGCCGATCGTTACCGTGCGTCCGGCAGCATTCAAACGTTGCCTCGCCAATCTCGTTTCGAACGCCGCACGCCACGCGGCCTCGATCGCGATCGCCGGCCATCGCGATCACCGTTATCTTACCGTGACAGTGGATGATGACGGCCCAGGTATTCCGGCAAGCTTGCGCGAGGAAGTTTTCAAGCCGTTCCTTCGACTCGACGACGCACGCAACCAGGACGAAGGTGGCACCGGCCTCGGGCTTGCGATCGCGCGCGACATTGCACGCTCACATGGCGGCGATATCACGCTTGGGGACAGCCCGCTCGGCGGCCTACGTGCAACGGTCAGAGTGCCCGTGTAGCGCGCAACAATACTAAGCAGCTTCCACCTCTTCTTCGCCGCGCATGCGGCGCCGGCGGCGCGGACCGCGCAGGATGCATCTGGGAAGGGCACAGAGATCATCAAGGAATCCAGCCCAGCGTTCGGCGCTACTAAGTCCGCGATCGAGCGCCGCCATCGTGCGGTCGAGTCCTTCCTCTTCGTCATCGATCCAAACGGACAGGACGCGCGCAAACATGAGCGCTGCGCCCTGCGCGCGCAATGCCCCGCGAGGGCCGGAGGCGCCGATGCCGGCGCTTTCCAGCATCCATTGCTGCGATCGCACGGCCATTGCATTGAGCGCAAAAGCCAGACCCGGATTGCGTCGCGCTGAACACATGATTGAGCGCACGGCTTCCTTGTAGGGAGCAAGCGCTTCCAGCCGCCGCATCAACACGTCAAAAAGGCGCTCACGCGGCGGTTCCTCGGCCATGTCGGCATCGCCGCCGGCAAGGACCGTGCGATCGATGTCCTTCATATGCGCAGCGAGAATGGAGAGCGTCGAGCCAAATTCGGCACGCAATTGCGATAGTTTAATCCCGGCTCGGCCAGCCACTTCAGCAAGGCCGATCTGTTCAAAGCGATGTTCAGCCAGAAGCGCCATAAGCGCGCCGATGGCTTTGTCCCGGTCGCTGCTGCCGCGCGGTGGCGGCGCGGATGGAGTCTTGCGTCGACGCTTGGGCTTGCGGGCCATAACGGCCTCCATGGGCAAATTCGTGCCCCTTTAATGTAGGTGCGGAATGACGACGGTTCTAGGGCAGGGCGCTCAGCCGGCGAGCTCGCGCGAGCGCCGGGTTGCGCTGATTATGGCCTGCGTCAATAGATGATCAAAGCCGCCCGGTCCCATAAGGACATCGAGCGCCGCGGCGGTCGTGCCACCCGGAGAAGTTACATTTTGCCGCAGCGTCGCTGGGTCGAGATCCGAGCGATGCATGAGCTCGGCGGACCCTGTGACGGTTTCGCGCGCAAGACGCGTCGCGAGCGCTGGCGGCAGACCAGCCGCAATGCCGGCATTAGCCATGGCTTCCGCCAGCAGGAACACGTAAGCGGGGCCGGAGCCGGATAGAGCAGTGACTGCGTCCATTCGCGCTTCGTCGGCAACCCACTCCACCTTGCCGATAGCCGCGAGCAGATCCGACGCCAGCTTGCGATGATTGGTCGAGATCCTTGCGTTGGCAAATGCGACGCTGATGCCACGCCCAATTGCCGCCGGTGTGTTCGGCATCGCGCGCACAATTGCCGCCCCCGCTGGCAACGACCGTTCGAGAAACACGACGGTTCGACCGGCCATGATCGATAACACCAACGTGCTCTTGCCCACATACGCTGCGAGCGGCGGCAATGCTTCAGGCGCCGTCTGCGGCTTTACCGCGATCACGATCGCGCTGGCCGCAGCGGCTTTGCCTTTCGGATAAAGCTTGAGCCCGCGCCGGGCCAGCGCCTTTATCGTTTTGCCCGGCTGCGGTTCGATGACCGTGATCTGGTTTGGCTTGAGCCCACGCGCGAGCCACCCGTCGAGCATGGCGCCACCCATCTTGCCGGCACCGGCTAGGACTAGCCGGCCCCTGAATTTTCGCAGAGGTTTAGACACTGCTGCCATCATAGCGCAATGATAGCGACAATCTTGGCGTCATGCCCGGCCTTGTGCCGGGCATCCACGCCTTTCGGTTTTCCAGCGATCTACGGCGTGGATGGCCGGGACAAGCCCGGCCACGACCAAAGTCACGCCTCGCCCGAGGTCTCGAACATGGCCGCGTCAAGCGCTTCGCGAGCGCCTTTGCCGGCCCAGACCACGAATTGAAACGCAGTGAAGTAGCGCTCGCAAGCCTCGAGTGCGGTGCCGAGCAGTGCCTCGCATTGTTTCCCGGAGGCCTCGGTTCCGCCAGCCAGTACCAGCGCGTGGCGGAACATCATGATGCCTTCGGTGTTCCAGTAATCGAAATGCCCGACCCAAAGCCGTTCATTGATCATTGAAATCAGCGTCTGTACTTCCGTGTGCCGCCGCTCGGGCACCCGCAGGTCGAACGCACAAGCCAGATGCAGGGCTTCGATGTCGCCCATCCACGTGTAGGAAAGCTGGTAGTCGGTCCAGCGTCCGGTGACGAGGATGGTGATCTCGTCATCACTGGCCCGTTCAAAGGACCAGTCATTGCCGGTCGCCAAGCGTTCAACCACGTCGAGGGGATTGATGCGCGGCTCTTCCGCGTAAGTCAGGGACATGACGTCTCCGCTATGCCGATTGGAGCGAGAGGAAACGCACGCCACCGCACGCGCACGGTACGGGGAAAACCCGAGATGGGCCCGGACCGCAAGTTGACGCAGGGGTTACGGGATGCCTTGACGGCGAGAACGAATCACCAAGCGATTCGACTATATCCTGCTTGATTCCGCCCGCCAAAGGCATCGTCAAGTACCAATGAGCCGTGATTTG
>DAHUXA010000230.1 GCA_027307405.1 Hyphomicrobiales bacterium
GGCGGTACCACCGGAGTCGCCAAGGGGGCGATGCTCACCCACCGCAACATGGTCGCCAACCTGCTGCAGATCGGTGCGCTGTGGGGCGGCCTGATCGAGCCCGGCCGCGAGGTGGTCATCACGCCGCTGCCCCTTTATCACGTCTTCTGCCTCACCTGTAATTGCCTGCTGTTCCTGCGGCACGGCGGCCTCAACGTGCTCATCACCAATCCGCGCGACATCCCCCGGTTTGTGAAGGAGCTGGCGCGTCATCCCTTCACCGTCATTACAGGCGTCAATACGCTGTATAACGCCCTGCTCAACGACCCAAACTTCGCCAAGCTGGATTTCACGCGGCTGAAGGTATGTCTCGGCGGCGGCACGGCCATCCGCGAGTCGGTGGCGAAACGGTGGAAGGAGGTCACCGGGAGACCTCTGATCGAAGCCTACGGTCTGACGGAAACCTCACCGGCCGTTACGGTCAATCCACTGAATCTGTCCGAGTACAATGGATCAATCGGGCTTCCGTTACCGTCGACCGAGATCGCGATCCGCGACGACCAAGGGCACGACCTTCCCTTCGGCGAGGCCGGCGAGCTTTGCGTGCGTGGTCCCCAGGTGATGAAGGGCTATTGGCAACGTCCCGACGAGACCGCCGAGGTGATGATGGCAGATGGATTCCTGCGCACCGGCGACATCGCGGTGGTAGATGAGGCCGGCTACGTGCGCATCATCGATCGCAAAAAGGACCTGATCTCGGTGTCGGGCTTCAAGGTGTCTCCCAACGAGCTGGAAGAGGTCGCGGGCCTGCATCCGGGCGTGCTCGAGGCCGGCGCAGTCGGCGTGCCCGACGCGCGGTCGGGGGAGGCCGTAAAGCTCGTGGTGGTGAGAAAGGATCCCGCGCTCACCAGCGAGGATTTGCTGGTGTTCTGCCGCAAGAACCTGACCGGCTACAAGGTGCCCCGATATATCGAGTTTCGCGAAAGCCTGCCCAAGACGGCCATCGGCAAAATCCTGCGGCGGGCTCTGCGCGAGCCGTGCAACACGACGCGGCGCGATCAGCCTGACGGCGGCAGTCCGCTGCCGGCGCGCGAGCGTCTCACCTCGGTAGAATGATCGGTGCCAGCGCAAAGCGTGATCTAATCGAAGCTTGTATTTGGCTTGTCTTACCCCTGGAGATATTCGTCGGGCTGACAGCGCCTTCGCGGATGGTCACGTCGTGCTATTGTTAGCTGCACGAAACACGCAAAGCTGGTCGCGATTCACGGCTCGGGAGACTGAGTGACCCGCGAGGATGGAACGCATGGTCGATCCTCTCAGCGGAGGCCCTGGAGGGGTTCCTGAACCGCTTGCTCGCCAAGCTGACCCGCATTTGGTTGAATTGCCGGCGGTACCGACTGACGATCCTCGGTGGATCCTTGTGGAGGAAGGATTCACATTGGCACGCGAGCACGAAGTGGAATCGTTGTTCGCAATCGGGAACGGCTACGCCGGAACGCGGGGGTCGCTTGCGGAGGGCAGCGCGCTCTCCACACCTGCGACATTCGTGGCGGGGGTTTTCGATTCAGACGGGAGCTCCCTACCGGGGCTCGTGTCAACTGCGGACTGGACCCGTCTATCCACCTCCATCGACGGCCAGCCGCTTCGGCTTGATCGAGGCCGTAACCTAGAGCACCGGCGCATTCTCGACATGCGGCAGGGCATCTTCTGGAGAGAGTGGCAGCACCAGGACGAAGCCGGTCGGATCACGCGGGTGCGAGTGCTGCGCCTTGCCTCCCTAGCCGATCGTCATCTCCTGCTTCAATCTGCAACAATCACGCCGGAAAACTTCAGCGGCAGGATATTCGTCGATGCGACACTGACCGGCCCCGTCGTCCAGGTCACGGGTAGCGGTACGACAGTCGCCATGGCGGTGGCGCGCCGTGTCATGAATCCCACCGGCCGTTGGACGCCCTCAACCGAATTGATTCAAGGTCGGCAAGGCCTCGAACTTAGGCTAGGCGAAACCTATCGGCTCGACCGGGTCGTCGCTTTACACACTTCGAGGGACACCGCAGACCCACGCGAGATGGCGCACAGGCATGTCGAGCGCGCGATCGATAACGTGGCAGGGATTATCGGGGATCACAGGGATGCCTGGCTGGCACGATGGCAAGCATCCGACCTCCGGATCGAGGGGGATCCCGCGACGCAGCGAGCTTTGCGCTTTGCCATTTATCATTTGTTGAGTGCGGTGAACCCGCAAGACGATCGCGTGTCAATCGGCGCCCGCGGGCTGAGCGGAAGCGCCTACAAGGGGCACGTGTTCTGGGACACCGACATTTTTATGCTACCGTTTTTCATATTGACCTATCCGGAGGCAGCGCGCGCGCTCGTTATGTATCGCTACCACGCGCTTGCTGCGGCACGCGCAAAAGCCGCCCGGCTTGGGTATAGGGGCGCCTTCTACGCGTGGGAGTCGGCCGATAGCGGCGACGATGTGACGCCTCCGTTTGTGGTCGCGCCTGACGGTCAGGTCGTACGGCTGCTCACAGGAGAGCAGCAGCTACACATCAGCGCCGATGTAGCCTTCGGCGTTTGGAACTATTGGCGGGCTACCGGCGACGATCGTTTTCTTGTTGAGGCGGGCGCGGAAATCCTGATCGAGACGGCTCGCTTCTGGGCGAGTCGCGCCGAACGCGGAGACGACGGCCGCTACCATATTCGTGGAGTCATCGGGCCCGATGAATACCACGAGACGGTCGATGACAACGCGTACACAAATGGCATGGCGCAGTGGAACCTGGAGGTCGCCGCAGAGATTGCAAATTTGGTCGCGGATCGCTGGCCGGAGCCGTGGCAGGCACTTTCGCGCCGGCTCGGTATCGAACCGGATGAGCCACGCCAATGGCAGCAGGTGGCTCGCGATCTCTATACCGGGTTTGACGAACGGACCCGCCTGTTCGAGCAGTTCCGCGGTTATTTCGGCTTGGAGGAGATCGACCTTGCCGCCTTCGTACCGCGAACGGCACCGATGGACGTACTGCTCGGCCGCGAGCGCATTCAGCGATCCAAGATCATCAAGCAACCGGATGTGGTGATGCTCGTATACCTCCTTTGGGAGCGCATGGCCCCGGAGGTCCGCAAGGCCAATTTTGAGTACTACGAGCCGCGGTGCGGTCACGGAAGCTCACTGAGCCCGGCAATTCACGCACTCGTGGCGGCGCGCCTTGGCGACACCGCGCTGGCGGAGCGTTATTTCCGGCAAGCAGCCGAGATCGACTTAGCGGACAGCATGGGCAACGCAGCTAGCGGCATTCACGCCGCAGCCCTCGGCGGACTGTGGCAAGCCGCGGTGTTTGGCTTTGCTGGCTTGCGCTTCTGCGAAGAGAAGCCTGAGCACCACGCGAACCTGCCGCCAAGTTGGCACAGCCTGTCGATGCGCTTTCAGTGGCGAGGCCAATGGCACGAGCTCACGCTTCCGGAAGGCGCGGAGCGCAAGAAAGCCGAGGAGGATTCATGAGCGAACCGGTCATCCTCGTCCCCCTCGACGGCTCGAAGCAAGCGCTAGCGGCGCTGCCAGTGGCGAAGGCGCTCGGCGAGACCGAGCGAGCGGCCCCCCACATTTTGCACGTCGGCGAGCATGAGCTGACAGCAGACGAGCTTCGCAGTCGACTCGGACGCGAGGCTTCGGTTCTCGATGGCTTTTCCATTGACGCCCGCGTTGGAACGCCGGCGGTGGAAATTCTGAAGGTCGCGGGGGAGATCAAGCCGCGACTGATCGTCATGTGCAAGCACAGTGGCACCGAGCGGGGAAAGATGCTGGGCCGCACGGCGATGAAAGTGCTGCACGATGCTTCTTGTCCAGTGGTGCTGGTTCCGCCGGAGCGCGGCGCAACACCGTGGCATCTTCAGCATGTCATGGTGCCGCACGATGGGACACCCTCCACCAGTGCCGCACTGCAACCTGCGGCAGAGCTTGCCGAACGTGGTCGCGCCGAACTGCTGGTGGTTCACGTAACGGATAGCAAGGCTGCTTCGGCGGAGCCCGGCTCTCTCACCACACCACGTTATGTGGACCAACCACAGCACGAATGGGCCGCCTGGACCAGCGAGTTTGTCAACCGTCTCGCATGCGTTTGCCCGCTCGGCCACTTGCACGTGCGGATAATCCTCGCCCATGGCGATATCGCCGCGGAAATCCTACGCTTGTCTGAAAAACAATCCACGGACCTCATCGTCCTCGCTTGGAGAGGAATATGGGAACCTCCTCGCGCGGCGACCATGAAGGCTATTCTGCGCGAGGCGCACTGTCCCATAATGGTGGTGCGCACCTGAAATCGTAACGCGTCTAGCGACCCTAAGGAATCGGAGCGCCACCGCGCGAGAAGCGATGCTCGTGGAATCAGTAAAGATAAG
>DAHUXA010000231.1 GCA_027307405.1 Hyphomicrobiales bacterium
CCTTCGATTGTCTCGCAGATGAGCAAGGCGCGGTCGCCGGTGCTGTTGACTGGCGCTGATTGCGTTGCTGGCACCGTGCAGGCGGCAAGAATTGAAAAAGTCAGGGTAGCAACAGCGGATTTCAAAGAACGCATCGGAGGCCCTCGATGCGTTCCTTATAAAGTAATTTGTCCTACGTAACAAGAATTACCGCTGGAGACCACTCCCCTTTCCACGGCCTGCAAGGGCCAAGATAGCTTAGCGGCGCCGGCATTGTGCCTGATATTGTTTGTCGAGACCCTCGAACACCGAGTGGGCAGCCATCGCTTGAGTTTCCGGAACAGCGTGGTAGTCCGTGTGATTGAGCGCGTCTTCGGCAGTAGCCATACTGCGACAATCATTGGCGACTCGTGCTGCAGCGATGACTTGCTCAAGTTTAGCGGATGCTGGATTTGGTGGTGACATTGGGATATGGGGGACAGGCCCCAATGGCGCTGGGCGTGTGGGTGTCCCCGGCGGCGGGGGCACCAACGAGTCTCCGCTTGGTGGGCTAATGCCAAGCGCCCCATTGATAGCACTCAAGATCAGATTGCTTAATGCCCCACTCTGCTCCTGAGCAAGCAGCGCCGAGCCCCCCTGTCTGATATCAACGATGAGCTTGGCAAGCTGTAGCTCATTCATCTTCGTCAGATAGGTCGCGGCTGCCGCTTCCAATTGGGTCTTCTTCATTTGAGCATAGACCAAATCAGGTTGGACCTCAGCCGTCTTCACATCGAAGCGAAGCTTGTCGAGTTGCTGTCTCATCGTCTCAGGCTGATATTTCGAGGCCTCGCCTTCGTTCTGCGCCTTGAGAAGTTGGGCTTGAACCAGATCGGGCTGGAACTTTGCCGCAAACGACGCGTAGTTCGCCGTAATGGCATCCGAGCTTGCTTTCGCCAGTTGCGCCGCAACTAGCTGCGGCTGCAGTGCAGCCGCCTCCGCCGAAAACTTGGCGGTGGTCGCATCGTATTTGGCACGCTCGGCATCTGCGTCTGCCTTGGAAATCTGCGCGCCGAGCAACGTCGTCGATTGCAGGACCTTGGCCTGATATTCCGCTTTCTGCGCGTCATACCGTTCTCCGATAAGCAGGATGTCCGGCATTCGAAAAGCGAGCTCAATCGCAGCAATGAACACCACAAAGCCGACAACAAGCCACCGCGGGAACGGCCCCCACATGTTGCATCCTCCGCTCGCTGAACGTTACTCTGCGGAACGCTATCATTACGCGTCCGCGAGGGGCAAAAGGCGATGCTTGGCACGTGGCTGGTCGCCGGGGCGGCAGTGTTCGCGGTTGGTGCGGGGCTTGTGGCCCGGAAATTCAGTTGGGGTGACGCCAGCGCCGCCTGGAATGCTGGCTTTGCCGATCCGACCCAGACCGGCCTCGTCGGCAACGCGGACGGGATCTATGTCGGCTTTGGCACCGATCGGCGCGGCCGTCAGCATGAAATGCTCTATGCTGGCGACCGGCATATCATGACCTTCGGGCCGAACGGCTCAGGCAAGTCGAAGCGCCTCCTGTATGAGAACCTGAAGCGCCTCAAGGATTGGTCGATCGTCGTCGTTGATCCGAAGGGCGAGCTCGCCGGCGACACCCTGAAAATTCGCGAGGATATGGGCAGCGATATCATCATGCTCGATCCGTTCGGCGTCAGCGGATTCGATGACGACGGCCACAACCCGATTGCTGCCCTCGATGAGGGCGACGGCTTACCTGACGACGCCATGGCATTGGCAGAGGCCATCATTCGCAGTGACCCCGGTCGCGACAATCACTGGGCGGCGTCAGCGCAAGACCTAACGGCAGCCTTCATCATGTCAGAACGTCTTTCGACCCTCTACCTCGATCCCGACCCTGAAGCTGAGCTTGAGCTCAACAGCTTCGGGACTGTGCGGCAGAATCTAACCAAGGCTCATGCCGAATTCCGGAGCTTGATCGATGCAATGCTGGGGCAAGCCGATAATCTTGGATATCCCGAGCTGCGTGCCAAGGCCGCCCGCTTCGCCGAGATCGATGAAGAAAGCAAAGAGCTTCACAGCATCATCTCCACGGCGCTCACGCAAACCCGCTGGCTGGATAGCCGCCCCATCAAGCGGAGCCTGGTCGTCAAAAAAGCGCAGGATTTCGGGGCACTGAAAGAGAGGCCGACGACGGTTTACCTGGTGCTGCCGCCGCACCGCTTGGTGAGCCACAGCCTGTGGCTGCGCCTCATGATCACCTCGATCCTGCAGCCGCTCTTGAGGGATGTGCGACCGGCCAAGGTGCCGGTGCTCTTGATGCTCGATGAATACCCGGCGCTCGCCGAGGGCGATGGCTTTCCGATGATCGCTCGCAACATGGCGATGCTGCGCGGCTATGGCGTGAAGCTCTGGAGTGTGTGGCAAGATCTGAGCCAGGCGCAGCGGATCTATGGTCGCCATTGGGAAACTTTCGCTTCCAATGCCGGCGTGCTGCAGGCCTTCCAGCCGCAAGACCTGACAACCGCGCATTACCTCTCAGAACGCACCGGCTTGGCGGCGCGCGAAATCAACAACTGGAGCTGGAGCGGCAAGCATCCAACTTTCAGCGGGAACCAGCAGGGAATGCCGCTGATGTTGCCGCAGGCGGTGCGCGGCATGGATGAGGGCAAGGCGCTGCTCTTCACTCATGTCGCCAAGGGGCCGTTGGAGGCCCATCTGCCGTTTCCGCCGGAGCTTGCCCGACAAGCGGCGTAGCCGTTTTGCGGGTCACGTAGCGGTCAAGACCCCTACCCTTCTTCGCGGCCGGCGGATTGCTCTCTGCGCACCGTGGTCACGCCGGATCGCGGTCAGGGTTGCTTGCAAATCGGCCTCGGCTTGGCGTCTGGCAGCCGCCAGTTCGTCGCGTAACCGCTGTCCTGTGAATCGGGTCTTGATGCTGTGGCGGTTCGCCGCTGCTCTGCGACGGCAATCCGCGGCGGCGGCAGTCAACATGCCCGTAAGCAGGTCGCTGTGTTCTTCGAACTCATCAAGCAGCTTGGTGTCGTCGTGCGGTCTCTCGCTTGACGGGGCCTTGGTGCCTTGGCCGATTGCCCCGTCACCGGCTGGGCTATCGCCCCCTGCCTCCTCTGCCGGTCGGCCTTCCGCCGCCCCTGCCCTTCTCGCCTTCGTTGCCGCGCGCGGGCTGCAAGGCGTTCTGTGTGACGGTGCGCGCTTCTTTCTCGGTAGCCATCTTGCGACCTTCCGGCGTCGCTGCTCTGGCGGTTTCCGTGGGCTGATCGGCTTTTAGGCCAGTGCGCTGTTTGGTCTCCTCGGCCTGGCGGGCAATGATTTCACGCTGCTGCTCCTTGGCATTCGGCCTCTCATTGGCTGCCGGTTTGATGCGGCCGGTGGCGATGAGATAGGCCCTGTTCGCCTCCCTCGCCTTCGCCTCCCTGGCAAGCCGGTCCTCCTGCGTCGTGTTGTGGCCCGGGCTGCCCGTGTGCTGGGCGTTGCGGATCGGCGCTGCTTGCCTCGCGCTCTCGTGCCATCTTCCGGTCTTGGCGTCCCAGTCGGCCGGCTCACGCGGCGTTGCTTCCGGGCGCTGCTCCGCCGGCCGCGTCTGCTGCTGTTGCTTTTCGTGATCGGCCGTCCGGCCGTCGCGTTCGGCGCGCAGTTCCATGGCCCGCGCGCGGTGCCGGCTGGCATCGAGGTCATCCTTCCGCGCGATCTCATTGTCACCGCGGGTGATGGCGCGGCTGATGCCGGCAAGCCGCTCATGGGTGATCACCATGTAGTCATGCGCCTCGATCTGGCGGCGCATCTCGATCATCCGCTTTGCCTCGGGGTCTTGCTCCTTGGCGGCCTGCTCCTTCAACGCCTGCTGCTGCTTCGTGAACATCTGGTATTCGGACATGGCGGCTTTCGCCAGTGAGCCGAACGGGTCGTTGATGTTGAAATTCTCGCCCAAGGCCTGTTCGTAGCGTCTGCGCGCGTCGGCCGGTTCACCGGCTTCGCGCCGCGCATCGGTTTCCTTCTGGCGCTTTGCCTTATCGCGCTCAGCATCCTCGGCTTGGCGCTTGGCATCGTCGATCAGCCGCTGTGTGCTGTGTTCTTTCTGCTGCTCCTTGTGCGCCTGGTCTGCCTGGCGATACCGCTCCTCCTGCCTGTCCGCCTGCCGCCGCGTGTCGTCCTCTGTCGCCTTTGGGGCTTCCATGCCCTGGTTCCTTCTGCGGCGCTCTTCCTCGAGGTCGATGATCTCGGCGGTGAGCTGCGCCTGCTCCGTCTGGCGCGCGCCGTCCTCGGCCTCGCGCTGCTTGTTGCGTTCGTCCACGCCACGATTGTGATCGCCGATCGGTGTGTTCTCGCCCTTGAGCTCCGCCTGGTTCTGCTTGTC
>DAHUXA010000232.1 GCA_027307405.1 Hyphomicrobiales bacterium
TGAGATCACTGGCCCGGTCGCCGCCAAACTATGGGTTTCTTCGGAGACCACCGACGCGGATTTGTTCCTGGTGCTGCGCGTTTTCGATCCCGCCGGCAAGGAGGTGACCTTTATCGGCTCCAATGATCCGCGCGTGCCGGTGGGGCTTGGCTGGCTGCGCGCGTCGCACCGCAAGCTCGATCCGGACCTCTCGCGGCCCTACCGGCCGTGGCATACGCACGACGAGGAATGGCCACTCACGCCCGGCGAGCCGGTCGAGGTCGACGTCGAAATCTGGCCGACCTCGATCGTAATACCGCCGGGCTATCGGCTGGCGCTCACGGTGCGCGGCAAGGACTACGAGGTGGACGGCAGCGACGCCGCGCTGCCGGACGCACCCTATCCCATGAAGGGGGTGGGGCCTTTCCTTCATATCGATAAGGACGACCGGCCGACCACGATCTTTAATACCTGGAACACGCTGCATTTCGCCGCCGGCCGCAGCCCGTACCTCTTGTTGCCGATCATTCCCGCAGCGTAAACTTGAAAAAAAGTTTTTAGGTGGGGAGGACCCTATGGTGAAGCGCGCGGCTGCAATTGCACTGGCTGTTGTCGGTCTTTTCGCCCTTGTCGTGCCGGCACTGGCGCAACCCTATCCGAACCACACCGTCACAATCATCGTGCCTTATCCCGCCGGCGGGCCGACCGATCAGGTCGCGCGCGTACTGGCGCAGGCTTTGTCCGATAGACTGAAGCAGAATTTTATCGTCGAAGATATCAGCGGGGGCGGGACGACCATCGCCACGGCCCGCGTCGCCCATGCTGCGCCCGACGGTTACACACTCCTGGTGCACAATCTGCAGATTTCCGCGAATGTCGCACTCTACAAGAACCTGACATTCGACACCGAGAAAGACCTCGCTCCGGTTATGTTCATCAATAACAATCCGCTGGTGCTGGTCGGCCGCAAGACGCTCGAGCCGAACACGCTTTCCGATCTTCTGGCACTGATGAAAAAGCAGACGCTGAAGGCGGCTACTCCGGGCGTCGGCGCCACCGGTCATCTCGCGACGTCGCTGCTCGCGCAGGAGGCTAACGTCAAAGTCGATCTCATCCCGTACCGCGGTGCCGCTCCGGCCTTGCAGGATATCGCCGGCGGCCATGTCGATCTGTTCTTCGCCACGCCGCAATCGGTTGTGCAGCAGGTCAAGGCCGGACAGATAAAGGCTTACGGCATCACAGCTAAGGAAATATCGCCTGAGCTTCCAACGGCCGAAAGTTTCGTGAAAGCATTTGGACCCAAGCTCGAGATCCTCTATTGGCACGCCATGTTCGCACCGGGCGGGACACCCGACGAGGTCATCAACAAGCTCAATGGCGCGCTGCAGGAAATCGTTTCTGATCCGGCCATCGTCAAGTCATGGGCCGATACCGGCGTGACACCTTACCCGAAGGAACAGCGATCGTCAGCGGCGGCGCGCGCGCTGCTCAAGAGCGAAATCGCACGCTGGAGCCAGGTCGTCCACGATAACAACATCCAGGGCCCACCCTGACAGTCTAAACGATCATCGCTCCGGCTGCAGCACTTGCTCGAGCCAGTCCCACATATAGGCGGAACAGATACTCTGGTTATCGATCTGGCAGTGGTGATAGCCACCTTCTTCGCGACTGAAGATTTTCATCGTCTTCTGCTTTGAACCGACTGCCTCGAAACATTTTTGCGCCTCGCTTAATGGAATTTGCTCGTCGCCTTCGCCATGGAGCATCAGGAAGGGGCAGCTGATTTTTTGCACGACGCCATCGAGTTTGAACGGCTCCAGGCGCTTGAGCGCGTCGTCTTGTGAACTGGCATTGAGGACCCATGAGATGTGTTGTGCGGCAACCGAAAGGGACGGCGTATCCGCCTGTGCCAGACGATCGAAGCGATCACGCCAGATTTTCTGATAATCCCACTGGGCGCCCCAGGCGAGGCAACACGCATACCGCTGATCAAATGCCGCCGCTCGCGGCGCGTAGTAGCCGCCAAGGCTGATTGCCATTACGCCAATGCGCTTTGGATCGATTTCGGGCCGAGACGCGAGATAGTCCCAGACAGGGCTCGCGTAGTGCTCGGTATCATGGCGCAAGTAGAGGTTTCGAAAACGGATGCTTTCACCGTTCCCCGGACCATCCACGATAAGGCACGCAATGCCGCGGGCGACGAGGTCAGGCACGCCCTTGAAGTATTGAATCTCTTTGGTGACATCGAGGCCGTCGAAGAAAACAACCGCCGGCACTTTGCCCGAAGTGTTTGCTGGCTCGGCATGGATATAGATGGCGGGGAGGGTTGTTCCCTCATAGGGAATTTCGACGTGCTCTATGTGTGGTCGTTTAATGTATTTGGCCGCGTCGCGGAAACACAGCACGCCGCGCATATAGGCATCGAGACCTTCCGTGCTTTTTGGCTGCAGGAACCGCTCGCCGACATGATAGTAAGCACTGGCGCGCTGCAGATATTGAGCCCCGCTGGCGGTACGCCGATCAGCGATGCATTCACGGCCACGCTCCTCGACCGCGCGCGCCTCGCGGGTCCATTCTCGAAACCACGCGTCATCGTCCCCAATGCAGCTTTTGAGCCGAAGGCCAATCCGATTGACCTCTCCAATTTCTGCTCCACCCCAGGGCGCCATGTTGAGACCGATCAGTAGACCATGCGACCAGCGATAGTTTTCGGGAAAATAGGTGAAGGACAACTCTTCCGTTTTGGATGTCATGCAAAAGCCCCCAAGCACCTCAGACGTATTCAAATCTACCTTGGCGGGATCGCAGCGCCTATGGTGACGAATCCCCGCGCTGCGCCCGCTCGGGCCAAATAGACTAAAAGGCGGGGGAGGGACCGCCCGCCAAGCTTGCCCCAGAGCTGCGCAGAAAAAGCTCCGCTTTAAATCGTGTAGGTCACCGGGCCGAATTCGTCGCCGCAACCAGCAACCTATTGGAATTTAGCCCCGGGCCTATGACTTGGGATTTAGTCCCGGGTCTATGATAAAGTTGGTTTATACTGCGGTCCGGCGTCATGACGGCGCCGGATCATCCGATGTGCACGGATTTTACGGGGGTTTCGATGCGTTTGAAGGCGATGATCATGACAATTGCTGCCATCGGCCTGCTTGCCGGTACCGCAGTCGCACAGGAAGGCACGCTCAAGAAAATCCAGGATACCGGAACGATCACGATTGGTCATCGCGAGTCATCGGTTCCGTTCTCTTATTACGACGACAAGCAGCAGGTCGTCGGCTACGCCATGGACCTCTGCAACAAGATCGTCGATGCGGTGAAGAAGGACCTCAGGCTCGCCAAACTCGATGTGAAACTGCAGCCCGTCACCTCCGCTACGCGTATCCCGCTGATCGCAAACGGCACGGTCGATCTCGAATGCGGCTCAACCACCAACAATCTGGACCGGCAGAAACAGGTCTCCTTCACCATCACTCATTTCGTCACGGCCAACCGTTTCGTGTCGAAGAAGTCCGCCAAACTCAAAAAGCTCGAGGACCTCAAGGGCAAGACTGTGGTCTCGACCTCCGGCACCACCAACATAAAGCAGATCACCGAGCTCAACACCGAGAAAAATCTCGGCCTCAACATCCTGCCAGCCAAGGACCATGCCGAGGCGTTCCTGATGGTCGAGAACGACCGCGCGGTCGCCTTCGTGATGGACGACATCCTGCTCTACAGCCTGGTCGCTTCATCGAAAGAGCCAAAGGATTACGAAATCTCCGCCGACGCGTTATCGGTTGAGCCTTATGGCATCATGCTGCGCAAGGACGATCCAGCCTTCAAGAAGGTGGTCAACGACGCGATGACCGCCGTTTACAAGAGCGGCGAGATCGACAAAATCTACGACAAGTGGTTCCTTAAGCCGATCCCGCCCAAGGGCGTCAATCTCAACGTGCCGATGGGCGCCGCGTTCAAGAAGGTCGTTGCCAAACCGACTGACAGCGGCGACCCCAAAGACTACCAATAACCTCCAAATAAACGTTAGACTTCGCGGCGCGTCCTTAAACCCGCGCCGCAATTGCGTCAGGGGACGGGCCACAGATGAGCTACAATTGGAATTGGGGAATCTTTTTCCAGCTTTCCCCGGACGGCACCTACACCTACGCGCAGCTTTTGTTGTTCGGCGCCGGCTGGACACTGGCAACGGCACTGCTCGCCTGGGCTATCGCACTATCGGTCGGTGCGGTCGTTGGGGTGATCCGCACCTCGTCGGTTCCGTGGCTCGTACGGGTCGGCAATGCTTACGTCGAATTATTCCGCAATATCCCCCTGCTGGTGCAGATGTTCCTATGGTATTTCGTCCTGCCTGAAGTC
>DAHUXA010000233.1 GCA_027307405.1 Hyphomicrobiales bacterium
TCCAATCTCGCCCAAACAAGATCAAAACAGTTCCACCGTAGGCCGCAGCCCCGATCGCGCCAAGGATGGCAAGCACAGCAAGATCACGAGGGCCAGTCCAGTCGGCAAGCCATCGAACAACCGGCCCATGACACAGCCACAACACAACCGCCAATACGACGCCCGCACCCGCAAGCCTGATCATAGACTGCCGCAGCCGCCCATCGTGCGAGATGTGACCGGCGCGCGATGCGAACCAGACGACCAGAACAAGATTGATCCAGGCGCCGATCGAAGTCGCCAGCGCTAGTCCGACCTGCGCGAGCGGCCCCATCAACAGGAACTTGAATGCGATGTTGACCGCCGCGGCGATCAACGCAGCCTTCACCGGCGTTGCCGTATCTCCGCGCGCAAAAAAGGTCGCAACAGCGCTGCGTATCAAGACAAATGGCAGCAACCCGAAGGCATAGGCCGTCAGTGTGCGCCCGGCGGCGGCAGCATCGGCAGCCGTGAAGGCGCCCCGCATGAACAAAGCGCGCATGATCAGGTCGGGGATGACAAAGAAAGCGACGACGCACGGAACCGACAGCAGCAAAGTGAATTCAATCGCGCGATTTTGGGCGCGTGCCGCGCCATGGTGGTCACCGCCGGCGATGCGCCGCGACATTTCGGGCAGAATGACGGTGCCGGCGGCGATGCCGATGACGCCGATCGGCAACTGGTTGAGACGGTCAGCGTAATAAAGAGCAGACAGCGCGCCCGCCGGAAGAAAACTTGCAATGATCGTATCTGCGAACAATGCGAGCTGTACGCCGGCCGAGCCAAGGATTGCTGGACCCAGCGCACGGAAGAAACGCCGCACGTCCGCGTCGAGCTCGGGCCAACGGAACTTCGCCAGCACGCCGGCGAAGCTTGCATCCCCCGCAACCAGCAGGAATTCGAGGATGCCGGCAACCAGAACGCCCCAGGCTGCAGCATGGCCGGCAGTCGGAAAGAAAGCGGCCAATGCAAGCGCGAGCATAAGCGACAGGTTGAGCAAAATTGGAGCTGCTGCTGCCGCTGCAAAGCGTTGCAATGCATTGAGGATGCCGCCGTAAAGCGTCACCAGCGTGATCAACAGCAGGTATGGAAACGTGATGCGGGTGAGTTCGACGGCAAGCGCAAATCGCCCGGGATCACGCGAAAAGCCTGGCGCCAACACATCGATCACGGCCGGCGTGAATGCCAGCGCAACCGCCAGCAATATGATCTGGCTCGCGAGCAGCAGTGTGAAGATGCGATCCGCGAATTGTCCGGCGCGTGCGGCGCCGCCCTCTTCCCGGATGCGCGCATAGGCCGGCACAAAGGCGGCGTTGAATGCCCCTTCCGCGATTATGGCGCGAAAGTGGTTTGGCAGGCGCAGCGCGACAAAAAAGGCGTCGGCAATGGGGCCGGCGCCGAGCACGGCGGCCAAGATAATATCGCGGATGAAGCCGCTGACACGCGACAGCAGCGTAAACCCGCCGACAGTCAGAATGCGGTCGATCATCGGGGATCGTCCCTGCTCCGGCGCAAAATCACTGTTAAATTAATCGCCTTAAGGTTTACGCCACGATTGCGATAGTCAGATACCTGGAACTGCCTTAAGACAATTCCGCCTCAGAACAAAGAGGTTCAAAACAGCCGCCACCCATGCCGTCACCAATCATCCCCATTTTGCTGGCCGGCGGCGCCGGGACCAGACTTTGGCCGGTATCGCGCGACGCCCTGCCGAAGCAATTCCTGCCTTTGGTGGGTGACAGGTCCACCTACCAGGAAACCCTGCTGCGCGTGCAAAATCCAATGTTCGCGCCGCCGATCGTGATCACCGGACCGAATTTCCATTTTTTCGCCCGCCGGCAAGCCGAGGAAGTCGGTGTTGAAGCGACTGTTGTGATCGAGCCTATGCGGCGCGATTCCGGTCCGGCCATCGCGGCCGCGACGGCAATCGCCGCTCTTCGCGATCCGCAAGCCGTGGTGCTGGCGCTGGCAGCCGACCATATCATTCTCGATGTCGAGGCATTCCGAGCCACCTGTCTTGCCGGTCGCGCTGCCGCCGAGGCCGGACGCATCGTCACCTTCGGCATCAAGCCGACCGAGCCGAAGACCAGCTACGGCTACATCCTTCCCGGCGAAGCGATCGGCAGCGGCGGCGTGCACGCGGTGAAAAGCTTTGTTGAAAAGCCGGACCCCGCCACTGCCGCCCGTTACGTGCGCGACGGCTATTTGTGGAATTCGGGCAACTTTCTTTTTCGCGCTGACGTATTGCTATCCGAACTTGAGCGGCTTGAGCCGGACATGGCCGGCGCGGTCAAAGCGGCCGTTGCCAATGCCAACAACGATCTCGGTTTCGTGCGCCTGCAACCGGAAGCCTTCGCACGCGCGCCGCAGAAATCCATCGACTATGCCGTGATGGAAAAAACCGATCGCGCCGCTGTTGTGGCGGGGCAATTCCGCTGGTCGGACATCGGCAGCTGGGATGCGCTGTTCGACATCACGCCGCGCGATTCAGCTGGCAATGTCCTGCAAGGCCCGGTCGTGAGCGTGGATGCCACCGGTTGTGTGGTGCATGCCGACCAACGCCTGACCGCCGTGGTCGGGGTCAAAGATCTGATTGTCGTGAGCACCTCTGATGCCGTGATGGTGGTGCCACGCGCGCGCGCACAGGAGGTGCGCGAACTGGTCAGCAAGCTCAAGGCAGAAAAAAGGCCGGAGGCAACCGATCATAAGCGGGTCCACCGGCCTTGGGGTTATTACGAGTCGATCGACATGGGCGAGCGCTTTCAGGTCAAGCGCATCGTCGTCATTCCCGGCGGCATTCTGTCACTGCAAAAGCATCGGCATCGCGCCGAACATTGGGTTGTGGTGCGCGGTACGGCCGAGGTCACCATCGGTGAGCAGGTCCGCGCCGTGCATGAAAACGAATCGGTTTACATCCCGATTGGCAGCGTGCACCGAATGGCCAATAAGGGAAAAATCCCACTCGAATTGATCGAGGTGCAAACCGGCAGCTACCTCGGCGAGGACGACATCGAGGCGGCTCGAAGACGTCTACAAGCGCACTTGACTCGTGTTGCTACTTTTTAAGCGCACGACGCGTCGCATCGATGATGCGATCTTGCGTCGCCGCGTCGAGGTAGGCATGCATCGGCAGGCTTATGACTTCGGACGCGAGGCGATCGCTCGCGGCAACGCCGCTTTTGCCGACCGGATAATGCTTGTACGCCTGCTGACGATGGAGTGGGATCGGGTAGTAGATTGCTGTCGGGATTCCTTCGGATTTAAGTGCGGCTGCAACAGCAGCGCGGCGGGCCGCAGAAATGCGAATGGTGTACTGCGCCCACACCGACGTCGAACCGGCGGGCACGGCCGGAACCGTCGCAACATCCGTAAGCGCTTCGTTGTAACGCCGGGCAACTTTGTTGCGGGAGTCGATTTCGTCCGGAAAAATCTTCAGTTTCTCGCTTAAGACTGCCGCCTGGATTGTGTCGAGGCGCGAGGCGAGTCCGATGCTGACATTGTCGTATTTGTCGCTTCCCTGGCCGTGTACGCGCAGGCTTCTCAATGTTTCGCTGAGCCCATCATCGTCGGTCATCACCGCACCGCCGTCGCCATAGCAACCGAGCGGCTTGGCGGGAAAGAAACTGGTCGCGGTCGCTTGGCCGAACGTGCCCAATCGTCGATTGTTGTAGGTCGCGCCGAACCCCTGCGCGGCGTCATCGAGAACGAGCAAGCCTTCAGGTTCCGCCGCCGCCGCAATAGCGCTGTGGTCGGCCGGCAAGCCGAACAAATCGACCGGAATGATTGCCTTGGGCCTTAGCCCGGCTTCCTTTGCAGCCGCAACAGCGCCCTCAATATGTGTGGCATCGATATTGAAGGTTGTTGCGTCGACGTCGAGAAAAACAGGGGTCGCACCGACCAAAGCCGCGACTTCCGCTGTGGCGCAGAAGGTAAACGATGGGCATAGCACCGCATCGCCGGGCCCAATCCCCATCGCCCGCAGAGCAAGCACAAGCGCATCCGTTCCGCTTGCACAAGTGACCACATGCCTGGCGCCACAGAACGCAGCGAGCTCTGTCTCGAAGGCTCTTACCTCGGGTCCGAGAATGAACTGGCAGTGGTTCAGCACGCGAGCGACCGCGGCATCGATCGCAGGTCCGAGCCGCCGGCGCTGTGCGGCGACGTCAATGAAAGGGATGGGTGGAGGGTTGGTACGCAAATTCATCGAAGCGTCCGCACTGGAAAGTCAGGCCTGTCAGCCAACGACCGCGCGCGGGCCCTTCCGTTGCGCGGGCAC
>DAHUXA010000234.1 GCA_027307405.1 Hyphomicrobiales bacterium
TCGCTGATATCCTCCAGCCCTGCGATCATTCGCAGAGTGGTCGACTTGCCGCAGCCCGAAGGCCCGACCAGCACGACAAATTCGTGATCGGCGATATCGAGGTCGATGCCACGGACGGCTTCGACATGACCGCAGTCGCAGAACGTGCAGCCGTTGTACAGGCCAGCTTGTTTGACGATGTCGTTCGTGTGGTAAACGAACTCGGGCCCGCGATTCTAACCCGTCTGAATATCGCAGGCGGCACCGATGTAGTGGTTGGAGCCCGCGACATGCGTGCACTGCGGTGCCCAGCACTTGGTGATGTTGGCCGGCACCGTGTAACCAGGCTCTTTCAGCAGCGCACGGCCCAACGGATATGCCTATCTGGGGCCAAAGGTACAAGATTCAAAGTCGCAACGTGAACCCTGATTACAATCCCGAAGCTTCGTGCGTGTCAAAATTCTTTTTTTGACCGAGTACATTTGCCGTCTGCAAGCGAAGTACGCTCGCGGGACGTTCTTCGCGTGCACGCGTTTGAGGCCTTCGGGAATTCAGGCATCTCAACATCCCTCGAATTCTATGTGACCCAAAGGAGAGAACGCCACCTTTCTCAATGGCAGCCTATGTCGCTGCAAGCTCACGGCGCCGCCGGATAAGGCCCGCTTCGACCCTGGCAAACATCAAGCTCCTGCGGCTGTAGCGATTGAGATTGATCGAGAGGCGTTTCGCCAGTCTTTCGACCGCCGGCAGCGGATCGGGATCCGCCTTGGCCCAGAACGGCCGCAGCTCGCGCAGGAAGATGTTCATGGTGACCGGGCCGACGCCGTAAAACGCGAGCAGTTTTTCCTCAACATCGCGCGCATCGCGCGCCGCATCATACAGCCGGCTCAGGCGGCCACCGTAGTCGGCAATCAGCATCTCGCAGTCGCGGAGAACCTGAGTCGATTTGCGGCCGTCGTAGCGGACATAACCACCCTCGCGCATCACCGGATAGACGAGGAAATCCCAGCCGGCCTTTAGAATCTTTTGCGGATTGGTCAAACCGTGGCGAATGAAACTCCGATAGGTGTTCTTCGCCGTAGTTTCGGAGATTCGCGCACCGAACAGCAGGCTGGCCAAGAACCAGCGAAAATATTCCGCATCGCTCTGCCTCGCGAGATCAATGCCGAGTTCTTCAGAGTAAAGAAGACTGCGCTCCAATGCGCGCCGCGTCGTGTCCGCGGACTGCGCGCACCGCGAATAGCCCGACCGCGACTGAGCGAGCACTTGGGCGATGATCTAACCTCACGCGTGTAGCGGTGCGTTCGTCCCGTCCTGTCCACCAGAAGTCCTGCTCATGCTAACTGGCATGCGCTTCGGGGATCACGCAAACAAACTTTACCCATTGCCTACCCCAAGGCTCAGGACACGGCATCGTAGCAACCCGCAGTAGTACTCTGAAAGGGGTGGCACGAGACCGGCCGGTGTCCGCTTTGGGTCAAAAGCGGATGCGTCCAAACGATGTCCGCTTTACCCCCAATAGCGGACATTGATCCACTCCTCTCGAATGTCAGCTTTGTGCCAGAGCCAACATCGCGTCGCTTTCACACGATCACCTTCGTCTAAGACCTAACCCGCTGCGAACTAAAATCGCGTGTTTACCGGTGTCCCGCTGGGGTCTTCGTTAAGGTGAAGCCGAACGATATTGGAAACGACCTGTGCGACTTCGGCATCTTCAAGCGGCGGTCGGCAGCGCAATCGGTTCCAGGCCAAGAGTAATTCCAGCACTACCTCTGGGTCGACCTGATGCCACAGCAGATGTCCGGCCAAGGACGCGATGCTCGAATTACGCTGGCCCTCCGGAACGCCGTCATGGACAAGCTGCCGCCAATCCGAAAGCGACCGCCGCGTGCGGGTGCCGCCGGATAGCCCCAAGACGCATCGTGGCAGCGCCGCCAGCGTAATCTCCTCGGGAGAACGGCCTGCCGCCCAAACATAAGGCCGGCCGCTCGGATGGACGGACGGCGGGGCGACGATATAGCCGCCGTCGCCGCGAAGATCGATGCCTTGGGCTAAGCCGGTCCGGTTCCGGATTAAGTCTCCCGGATGCGCGAAATAGAGGTGGCGCCCTCCCCCACCCGTTATTGCCTCTATCGTCACCGGCAACTGCCCCAATTCGCGCTCAAGTCGATCGAGCGAAGCATCGCCGCCGTGCGCGGGGTCAATATCGAGGACGATGAGGTTCGATATCTCCCCGGTGACAATTCCAATATTGGCGTCCGGCCAGTGCTTGAACCAATCGCTGACCTGGTCGGCAGATGGGCGCGAGCTCTGCAGCGGCTCCCATCCCAAAAGCGGGCGTTTATCGCGGGCACGCAGCGGCAAAATAGACCATCCGCGAGCCAAATAGCGCTGCGCTGTTTCGATCTTGGTAGTTCGTGCCATCATGAGAGCCATCAATGTACGAACAGCTGGTATCCAGTTAAAACAGTTTCGAGCAGAATCAACTCTATGATTATTCGTTCAAGGCGCGCGTTTTTCCCAGGACTTCCATGACCGCCACGCCGCCATCGCCGCCACGCCCGCAGCTCAAGATCAGGCGCGTCAATCTGGATACCGGCCGCGAGAACGTAGTGGTGATCTCGCGGCAATCGACCGCGCTGCGCCCGGACGTCTTCCGCGGCTTCTCACGCGTCGAGTTGCGCGCCAATTCCAAAGTGTTGCTCGCCACGCTGCTGCTCACCGACGACGGCATGGTCGCGCCCGATGAACTGGGACTGGCCGAGCCTGCCTTCCGTCGCTTCGGCGAACAGGTCGGCAGCCCGATCACGGTAACGCCGGCGCCGCCACCGGAAAGTCTCGATGCCGTGCGCGCCAAGATTCAAGGCCGCGCGCTAAGCGCGGCCGAGATCAGCGCGATCATCGAGGACATTGTGCATTACCGTTACTCCGACATGGAGATCGCCGCGTTCCTGATTGGCTCGGCGAGCTTCATGACGAGCAGCGAATTGCTCGCGCTGGCGCATGCTATGGCGAATGCCGGCACGCAGTTGAAATGGGACCACAAGATCGTCGTCGACAAACACTGCATCGGCGGTATTCCCGGCAACCGCACCTCGATTATCGTGGTGCCGATTGTCGCTGCACACGGCTTAATGATCCCGAAAACCTCCTCGCGCGCGATCACCTCGCCGGCCGGTACCGCCGATACCATGGAGGTGCTGGCGCGCGTCGATCTCGGCGTCGATACTATGAAGGACGTGGTGAATGCCTGTCACGGCTGCCTGATCTGGGGCGGCCACGTCAACTTGTCGCCGGCCGACGACATTCTTATCTCGGTCGAGCGGCCTCTCGCCATCGACACGCGTGAGCAGATGGTCGCCTCCATCATGTCGAAGAAGCTTGCGGCCGGTGTGACCCATCTTGTGATCGATTTGCCGGTCGGGCCGGCGGCCAAGGTCACCAGCACCGTGGAGGCCATGCGCCTGCGCAAGCTGTTCGAATTCGTCGGCGACCACTTCGGCATCGCGGTTGAGGTGGTGATCACCGACGGTCGCCAGCCGATCGGCAATGGTATTGGTCCGGTGCTGGAAGCACAGGACGTGATGGCAGTGCTGGCAAACGATCCGGCCGCGCCGCGCGATCTGCGCGAGAAATCGCTGCGGCTCGCCGCGCATGTGCTCGAATACGATCCCGATCTGCGCGGCGGCACAGGCTATACGCGCGCGCGCGAATTGCTCGACAACGGCGCGGCGCTCAAGCAGATGCACAAGATCATCGAGGCGCAGGGGCCGTCCGGTTGCAACACCGACATCGGAACTCTTTCGGCCGACATCCCGGCGCCGCGCGACGGCGTGATCGAAGAAATCGATTGTCTGCGGCTCAATCGGCTGGCGCGCACGGCGGGTGCACCGATTGATAAAGGCGCCGGCATCAAGGTGTTCAAGAAGATCGGCGACCACGTCCAGCAGGGTGAGCCGCTCTATCGCATCCATGCTTTTGACGACGCGCAATTCGAGCTGGCGCGGGCAGGCGCCAAGGCCGATAACGGCTACGTGGTCGGTGCCCACTCGTCCGACGAAAGCAAGCCGTGACCGGCAATGTGCTGCAATTCCTGCCGTCTGCGGCCGATGCTGCCAAACGACTTGCGAAGCGGCTTGGACTTTCCATGCACGAGATCGCGGTACACCGCTTTCCGGATGAGGAGTTGCGCGTGACCGTCGGCGTGGCGTCGAAAATCACGATCGTTTT
>DAHUXA010000235.1 GCA_027307405.1 Hyphomicrobiales bacterium
TCAGCCGACGGAGTTCCGCGTTTCCGCGAGGCGGTACGCGGTCGTCAGCATCGAGCCATAGGATCCAGTCACCCGTCGCGCGGCGGATGGATTCGTTTCGTGCTGCCGCGTTCCACAACGCTCCGCGGGCATTCATTGAGGCCCGCAAGGACCTGCTGATCCGGCCGGATCCCGGGAGCACGCTTGGCCAGGCTGCGGCCACGAAACGGGCCGCTCAAGTGCTCGACAGCACCAAACGCGAAGCGTACCGCCGGCGCGATCCATTCGTGGTCGCGGGAGCAGATCTCGGAGGCTATCGCACGATTGTTTCCGTGCCGATGATCAAAGAGAGCGAGCTGATCGGGGTTATCAGCATCTACCGGCAGGAAGTACGGGCGTTTACGGACAAGCAGATCGATCTGGTCAAGAACTTCGCTGCCCAAGCCGTCATTGCCATCGAAAACACCCGCCTGCTCGGTGAGTTGCGCGAATCTTTGGAGCGCCAGACCGCGACGTCGGAGGTCTTGCGCATTGTTTCCAGGTCTCCCGGCGAGTTACAGCCGGTGTTCGACACGATACTGGCCAAGGCGACGGAGTTGTGCGAAGCGACCTACGGCGCCCTCTGGCTGCACGACGGCGACGGGTACCGCTTCGCTGCGCTCTTTGGCGACCTGCCGAAGGAGTACGAAGAGCACCGTCGCAACAAAACCCTCATTCGCGTCAGACCCGAAGTCCCGCTTGCCCGCATTGCCGTCACGCGGCAGCCTATGCAAGTCGCCGACCTACGCATCGATCCAGCCTATCTAGCGGGCGACCCACTGCCGGTGAGCGCAGTCGATGTCGGCGGCATCAGAACGCTACTTACGGTCCCGATGTTTAAGGAAGGTGAGCTGATCGGCGCTATTGCCATTTATCGCAAGGAGGTACGGCCGTTCACCGACAAGCAAGTCGATCTGGTTTCGAATTTCGGCGCGCAAGCCGTCATTGCGATCGATAATGCTCGACTTCTTAGCGAGCTGCGCGAGTCACTACAGCAACAGACGGCAACGTCGGAAGTGCTGAAAGTCATCAGCCGTTCGACCTTCGATCTGCAGACCGTGCTCAATACGCTCGTCGAGTCGGCCGCTCGGGTATGCGAAGCGGACACGGGCATTATCCGGCGGCGCGACGGCGACACCTATCCACTGGCAGCGACATTCGGCCTAACGCAGCAGCAAAGCGAGCATTTTTCGAGCTATTCAGAAATACCGGACCGGGGATCAGTTTTCGGTCGCGCAATTCTCGAAAATCGTACGATCCATGTCGCGGATATCTTGACCGATCCAGAATACAACCGTCCTCATCTACAAGACTTTGTCAGAGTGCGCGCCGCACTCGGTGTGCCGCTGGTGCGGGAAGGGACTGTTATTGGCGTCTTCACCCTGCAACGTAGAGAGCCGCACCCGTTTACCGAGAAACAAATTGAGTTGGTTACGACCTTCGCTGACCAGGCGGTGATTGCTATCGAGAATGTTCGCTTGTTCAATAGCGTGGAGGCCCGCACGCGGGAACTGGCTCAATCTCTGGAAGACCTGCGCACCACTCAGGACCGCCTCGTCCAGACACAGAAGCTCGCCTCGCTCGGTCAGCTCACCGCTGGCATCGCCCACGAGATCAAGAACCCGCTCAATTTCGTCAACAATTTCTCGGGGGTCTCCGTCGAATTGATCGATGAATTGCAGGGCACATTGAAGGGCATACCGTTCGACGACAAAGCGCGAGCTGAGATCAACGAACTCACCGATACGCTTCGGGGCAATCTCGACAAGGTCGTACAGCATGGCCAGCGAGCAGATTCGATCGTCAAAAGCATGTTGCTGCATTCGCGCCAGGCCCCCGGAGAGCGCCGGCCCATAGATGTCAACGCTCTCGTCGAGGAGAGCTTCAAACTCGCCTATCACGGCGCCCGGGCTGATAAGCAGAATTTCAATATCATGGTGGAACAGTCGCTTGATCCGGCTGCTGGCCAAGCTGACCTCTTCCCACAGGAGATCACGCGGGTTCTGCTCAATTTGATTTCAAACGGGGTCTATGCGACTGCGAAAAAAGCTCAGGCCAATGCCGAAATTTATAAGCCAACCCTTACTGCCTCGACGAAGAGCCTTGGCGACCGGGTGGAAATCAAAATTCGGGACAACGGAACGGGTATTCCAGCTGACGTCAAAGACAAGATGTTCAATCCGTTCTTTACGACCAAGCCGGCAGGAGAAGGGACCGGGCTCGGTCTCTCCATCACCCATGATATCGTCGTCAAACAACATTCCGGGTCGATCGAAGTCTACACGCAGTTTGGTGAGTTCACCGAAATCCGGATTGTTTTACCGCGCTCCGTTGGGTTTTTTGCCGTATCTGAAGGACCGGAATGATCCCCGTTCACGATCTCCGCTGAGGCGGCGCGGAACAGAATGGGTGAATTCGCGTTTACGCTCTTATGGTCGAGTCGATGATGTACATGGGCATCGGCTTTCTGGCGGCGGCCCTCATTGGAGTAGCCGTCGTATCGCTCGTTCATGACCGCGCCGTGCGACTAACCATTCGGCGCCTGCAAGGCGCGCTCCCGCAGTCGATGGTGGAAATTCAAGCCGACAAGGACCTCCTGCGCGCGGAACACGCTATGTCCACGCGCCGCCTCGAGTTGAGCCTCGAGCAGATCAAGAGAACGAGCGCCAGCCAGCTCGTCGAGTTGGGCAAGAGGTACGATGTTATTAACCGCCTCAAGATCCAGCGCGACGCGCTGAAGGTCGAGGTTATTGCGCTCAATGCCGAACTCGAGACGCTCAAGAAGCGGCCAGCCGTTCAGGGCAGGGTAGCCGCCGAAGCCAATGTCGTGTCCCTTATGCGGCAGTGGATTCCTCAGAGAGTTCACCACTGACCTTCTGCGCACCGCAGGCTCAAGTGGCCGCACCCTGGGCGGAAGAATTCGCGAGAGCCTTTTTGGGCGGAGGCAACGAGGCGGTCTCGTCGAATATGGATTTGATGAGCGAGTTTTCCGACAGATATTTGTGGTACTGCGTTACGACCGCTTTGGCTTCCTTCAGAGTCGCAAGCCTCCATTGAATTTCAAGATTTTCATTTCCGGCGATGCTCTCGACAATTCGACGTTCCTCGACAAGCAGCTTGAACTCGCTCGGTTGATCGGCGTCTTCGGCATTTCCATTAAGGCGGGTCGCGAAATCGATGCGTCCGGTCGGCACCCAGTCCCGCTTTACGACGCCTTGGTAAGGTAGTCTTTTCGTGTTCTTCCAGTTTTTCCAGGTCTCTGCGGTGGGCATGTATGTCAGCACGTGAGCCATCTTTTTTTCTCCTTTCACAGAAGCGGAACGGATTCCGATGCACACACGGGAATCTCCCCAACCCCTAACGCAGAGCCACGCCCGCTGGTTTCACCGCCTCTGTTGCGCGAGGAGGTAACCGAATGCAGCACGTTACAGTGCCATATTGATTTCACAGAATTGTGGGACGCGAAGCCTGCGCGGTCATCGCTTTCGGCCAAGCCAAAGCAGTCGTGCACGTTCCTGGTCACATTCGGGTTCAAATAGGAGGCGCACAATGGCGTCGTCGCATAACGTTGAACGCGTCTATGGTCCTGATTCGCTGAGGATCATGGCGGCTGCTTCATACAAAAGTCTTCCAGCAAAGTTCCGAGAAAATGAGCGAGCGAAGCGAAAATTGGCGCTGCTTATCCTTCGTCACATCGAACGTGGAGAGCACGACCCGAGCCGCCTTGCTTGTTCGGCCGTGATCGACTTCTTGCGGTGACGGAGTTCCAAATTGGGTCGGGTCACCGTCAATGGGGAACGCTGCATTGGCGCACGCGTTAATTGGCAAACGGGCCTGTTCGAGGGGGCGATGGCCTGCACGTCGGTTTGTCATGTCGCGCCAAAACGAATTACTCAAACTCGCGCAGCTATTCTATGTGCAGGCCAGCCTGACGCGGGATCGTGCGGCAAAACGCAGCCTGCGGAAAATGGGCGATTACTACCGGCACGAGGCTGAACGGCTGCGAGGACAAGCGGCGTCCGACAGCAACACCGCCGGGCGACCGAGCGATAAGCACAGCTTCCGCCACCGCGCCGCATAAAGTGAGGTTTCGATAGGCAATTCCTTTCCGCTGATAGCCACTTTGCGGGGCACAGAATCGGAGAATTGAAATGATTGCCAAGCCGAAACGCAAATCTCACGAAGCCAAT
>DAHUXA010000236.1 GCA_027307405.1 Hyphomicrobiales bacterium
CCATGCGACCTGGGGCGGCGCCTTCGCAGATGTTTTCTTCCCGCGGCTTGATACACCACCCGAGAATATTATTGCTTCAGTATGAAGCCATTCGTCGAGTTGGCCTTTAGGGCAAGAAAATTCACGGGCTGATTTTGGCTGCAAAGATACATGGATTTCGGAGCTTCGGTGATTTCGAGGGTCATTCGGACGTAATCAGCCGGCGCTTTTGGAAATGTCTCAGGACCGCGACACAGGCGGCGGCTGCAGCGATGTGCTTGAGAGTATGGCCGCTTAAAATGGATCCGATAGAATAAATTGCGCTGTCATAGAACTCGAATAACTTTGCGAGAGCATATAACGCCGCGGCGATGAGCCAGTACGACGTGCCGCTGTACTTTGCCGGAAACAGCAAGAAGAGCAGCGGTAACGCGAGGCAGGGAAAGAACTGCACCCAACCATAGAGCCGTAGATCACCGGTCCAGCGCCAGAGCAGTATGCTGAATACGCCGACGGCGACCAATGGCCACAAGAGAATGGCTCCCGCTTTTGCGTCCACGCGCTCCTCGATCGCATTCGCAAGAATGGCCATGAAGCTGACCGCCATCGGCAACCTGTCCCAAAACAGGGTGCGGTCATTTGGATCAAGGTGATAATAGGCCGAGCCGAAGCCGGTCAGAAGTATTCCCAGGAAAAGCACATCGATTGCGGGATCGCGGCGAAGTTGCCACAGCCCTGCGGCTCCGATCGCAATAAAGGGAAAATTCGAAACAACGTTCCAGAAATGCGGAACTCCGAGCAACGTCCGCTGGTCGGCGAAATCGTGATAGCTCTGATCCTGGGCAATCGGCGGCAGCAGCAGCAATCCGACGAGCGACGCAATCATCAGGACGAGGAAAACGAGTACGGGGCGACTATTTTTCAGGCGGCCAAGCATCATCTGGGCAAGATAGCAAGAGTGGCTGGTGAAGTCCGTAGTCGTTCGATATTTCATAGTTATTGCGCGGCCACCCGGTGCGCACTCAACGACCAATTGTCGGCAGAGATGCGCGAATACGGTCGGAGAAATCGGGAGCGTCGCCGGCCGCCTGTGCGACCTCATTGATCAGTGAGCGTCGCCGCAATTCGTCAAAAGGCAACGTCGTGTCCACCCGGCCTGAATAGTAGAGGTAGCTGTCGATCATACCGTTGAGCAGATGGCGAATGTCGAACCGGCCGGTTCGGCCGGCAGCATTTGCGTAGCGGATGATGTTGATCGTGCAGCTGTTGCTCAGCAAGTGATAAAATTCGGGCCGGTCGGCGAGTTCGTTGATCCGTTCCAGGTAGATCGTCAGCAGCCGGCGAGCATCGTCAGGCGATGTGTTGAGGCGATAGAGATACACGGTCTCCCCGCGATAGTTTGTGCGGACCTTTACGAGATCGCGCTCGTTCCCTACCACGTAAATCAATTCGAATTGCTTGAAGAGCGAAGCAACAGGGTTAAAGCCCTCACCCACCTCTGGTCGCGTTTCGATGGAGATACTCAGCGGCGGCGCGTTGTCGAAGATGAAGCTCAGAAATGTATGTCCAACCAGTCCTTCGCTCCAGTAGGACACGAAAAAATCGAGATGGGTCAAGTGCGACAGTTGTATCGTGCGCTCTTCGTAGCGCGCCGTGAAATCGTTCCGGCTGCGGTAGTCGAAGTTGCGGACACCAGTGATGCGCACGGTATCGCCATCGATGAACGCCCGCGGCATCACGGCGACCTCCGGTCGCCACGGACGATGGTGCGAGGGAGGAATGGATATCCACCATGTCACCACGCCGAGAAACAGCACAGTGAAGACCACGGCCGTACGCCGTTGACGCGAAATCCAGAGCGCCCAGATAGCGTACGCCGCAAAGGCGGCCGCCAGCGCGAGGCGCAACCCGGCCCACGGCAGGTTCGAATAGTAGATGGCCAAGGTAGCCCAGGCGACGAGCAAGGCCTGGCACAGAAACCAGATGCCCCTGATTAGCCAGCCGGGAGATCTGGACAGGAAGTGGCGAAGCAACCTCAGTGATTCCTCCCGCTCGGGCACCCGCGTTGCCGGAATGTTGATTGTCATCACACCTTGAAAATCTCCGCGTACCGCTTCTTGACCGCGTCCGCCTGCGCCAGGACGCCTTCCGGATCCTCCTTCATCAGCTTGATATCGGCGAGCTTGCGGACGCCAGGCTTTTCCACGGTCTGAGAGTGCGGGGAATACTGGCGGGCGTCATCGACGATTAGCTGCTGGCCCTCGCGCGAGTGCATCCAGTTCTGAAACAGGCGCGCGGCGTTCGGATTGGGAGCAGCCTTGAAGACCGCACTTGGACCGCCGGCGAGCGGCGTGCCTTCCTCTGGATAAACTATGTCAACCGGTTGGCCTGCCTCCTTGTTGCGGATGACGAGGTAGCCCGCGCCGTCCACCATGACCGCCCGTTCCCCGAGCGCAATTCTCTTCGGCGTATCGGTCGCCGACTGGACCTGCATGACGTTCTGCGCCGCCAGCTTCACAAAATAGTCCCAACCCAGATCGCGCGCGATCTCGAAGGTCGCGTTCATGATCGTGCCGCTATAGGCAGGATGCGCCTTGACCAGCTTGCCCTTCCATTTCGGATCGAGCAGGTCCTTGAAGCCTTTCGGCGCGTCTTCCTTCTTCACCAGGTTGGTGTTGTAGGCGATCGGAGAGATTAGAATGCGCGTCGTTACATGGAGCGCCTCCGCGTCGTAGTAGCGCTTGTCGTAATGCTTCACGACCTCCTCCGGCAGGTACGGCGCGAGCCAGCCATTGCGTTTCCAGATGATGCAATGCGACTGGTCGGCGGTGTTGACAACGTCGACGGTGTGGATGTTGGAGGAATATTCCTGATCGATGCGGGTAAAAACGCGCTCAGCGCCGGACCGCTCCACGCGCACCGCAATGCCGGGATACTTCGTCTCGAATGCCTTGCCGAAGCGTTCTGCGAACTGCAAGTCCATTGCCGTGTAAAAAGAAACCTTGCCTTCCTTTTTCGCCGCCTCGATCAAGGCCGGCGTCACCACTTCCGCCGCAGGCGCCGCAGCGACCCGCACGGCAAAGGCGCTGAGGCCAAGCGCCCCAGCACCTCTGAGCACATCGCGTTTCGTAAGCTGTTTGGTCATGGCGTCCTCGATTTTTTTCCTCGGCCACGCGCGGGTCGAAGTGTGTTTATCTTAGCCCCGGAAGATCTTTGTGTAACGCGTGACGTCCGCTTGGGTCAAAAGCGGATATGGCGGCAGCCAATGTCCGCTTTCGGGGCAAGAGCGGACATCGCGCGGCCTTGCCGTTAGTCGTCTCTGCAGCGACTTTTGCGGTTTCCGGAGATGTCGTTGAAAAGATTGGTGGGCGCACAAGGACTCGAACCTTGGACCCGCTGATTAAGAGTCAGCTGCTCTACCAACTGAGCTATGCGCCCGGATTGCTGTAGCGGAGGCCCGCCAAGCGCGCGTGGCTTAGCAAAGGCAGCCGCTAGTGTCCAGCGGCGCAGGTCGAGACCTCGCTGCAGAGAAAGGAAAAAGCCGCCGGCAACAACCGGCGGCTTTTTTGAACAGCGGCGCGTCGGGGAGACCGCGTTGGGCGCTGTTCGCTACTCTTATCTGATTTACTGCGGCTGTGCGTCGCCGCCATCGAACCCGCGCATCCCACGATGCTGCCGACCGCCGAAGCCATGATGACCGCGGAAGCCACCGCCTTGCCGTTCGCCAAGGCGCGCAAGCATGACGAAGCGATGTTTCTGACTGTCATCCAGACTCCTGTACAGCGGCGCAGCCGCGTCCGAGAGTTTCTTGAGCGCAGCAGCACGCTGCCCCATGACCTCTGCACGCAGACTGAGCCGTTCGATCGGGTCCTTCGGACGATCAGCGCTGGCGCGCGCGGCAAGTCGTTCCGATCGCTGCTTTGCAAGATCGCGCAAGGCGCTCTCCACTGCCGGCCAGTTCTTCTCCTGCTCTGCGGTGAGTTTTAGTCCGGCATGGAGCGCAGCGATCCGCGCCTCGCCGAACGCCGTGATATCTTCTGCGGTTGGCCGCCAGCGTTGCATGCGCTCGAAGCCGCTCGAACCCTGCTGTGCGTAGGCAAGTGTACCACCGGCGATCGCGAGCGCTGTCGTGCCGGCGAGAACAGTTTTCCACATGGCCACCTCCAATGGCATTTCCTGATGCCATCAAATAGAGGAGCCCCGCCTTGCCTTATCAAGTTAAAATTT
>DAHUXA010000237.1 GCA_027307405.1 Hyphomicrobiales bacterium
GGATCGCGGCCTCGACGTCGCTTGGCTTGAACCTGAGACGGGCCTTCTCGCCGTTGCCGAGTCGCCGCGCGCCGAGCTGCTCAGCATGCTCGTAGACGTACGACTTCCTGACTCCGAGCATCCGCGCGACGCCGTTGACATCGAGCCACGTGTTCAGGTTCTGCGGATCCTTGATTTCATCCTTGGTGACGAACCACGGCCCGATCGGCCCGAAGGTTTCGCAACTCTTGCCCTCGTCCCACTGGCCGCTGCCGCACTCGATCTTGAGCAGAGCCCGTACTGACTTAGACAGGGGGCACGACGCGTTTCATTGATACCTTGAAGCCGGCCGCCGCCTTTGCTAGCGGTTTGTCCACATCACAAACATCGCCCTATTTATGAAAGGTAATTGCCGGACCATGCGTGTTGCAGCCATCAACAGCCCGCAGGGCAAGATTTTCGGCGTAATTCAAGACGATAGCTTTCGTCCCTTTTCGATCAGCGGCGCATCGGTGCGCGATTTACGCCATGTCATCAAGCTGCTCGGCGAGGGCACACCTCCGGAATATGGTGAGCCAGTCGCGCTCAGCCGCGCCAGGCTTGCCGCGCCGGTCGGACCGTTAGCGAAAAACGTCATCTGCGTCGGGAAGAATTATCATGACCATGCCCAGGAGTTCGCTCGCAGCGGCGTCGATCAGTCCGGTGACAAACAGGAGGTTCCAGCCGATCCAGTCATCTTCACCAAGTCCACCTCCTCGCTTGCCGATCCGTTCCAGAAAATCTCCGCCTCCTCCGACCCGAGCCACACGGTAGACTACGAAGGCGAGCTCGGCGTAATCATCGGTAAACGCTGTAAGAAGATAAGGCGTACAGAGGCGCTCGATTGCGTTTTCGGCTACACTATCGTCAACGACGTCACCGCGCGCGCTGTGCAGCAACGCCACAAGCAATGGTTTCTCGGCAAAAGCCTGGACAGTTTCTGTCCGGTTGGGCCATGGCTTGTGACGCGCGATGAGTTTGGCGTGCCGGATACCCAAGAGCTTGCCACATTCGTGAATGGGGAACGCCGGCAGTTTGCGAAGCTGCGAGACATGATTTTTGACGTGCCGACGTTTATCGAGACGGTCACGGCCTATGTGACGCTGGAGCCGGGCGATCTGCTCGCGACTGGCACTCCGTCCGGGGTCGGCATCGGCTTTAGTCCGCCGCGCTACCTGAAGCCCGGCGACGAAGTTCGTGTCTCAATTTCCCGCATCGGCGAGCTCATTAATCCGGTAGTTTGAGCCGCGCAAACTCTTTATTGTTAGTGCTCTGTGTTGTAAGGGCTCTGTCTAATAGGAAATTTCGGCCGGTCCTTGAGATATATCAATCGATGGCAACAGCAAAAGTAGCCTGCTCGTCTTGATCGGCTGACCTGGCTGGTCTGGAAAAAGCGCCTAAAAATTGCCCTAACCAACCCATGCGAGAGGAGTAAAAGGATGGCAAATCAACCGTGGAAAACGGACGACTGGTTCGTCAGCGAGTGGAACTATGCGCCCGAGGTCACCAAGGACTTCAAGTTCGCCAAGAATATCAAGATCCATGACGTCACTCTGCGCGACGGCGAACAGCAAACCGGCGTCATCCTGAGCAAGGACGAGAAGATCCGCATCGCCGAAGCGCTGGCCGAGGCCGGCGTGCACCGGATCGAAGCCGGCATGCCGATCGTCTCCCCGTCCGACAACGACGCGATCAAGGAGATCGTCAAGCGCAATCTCGGACCGCAGATCTTCTCCTTCGCGCGTTGTATGAAGGAAGACGTCAAACGTGCCATCGACACCGGCGTCAACGGCGTTGTGATGGAAATTCCATCCAGCAAGCACATGGTCGATCTCGCCTATCGCTGGCCGATGGAAAAAGCAATCGAGACCTCGATCGAGGCCACCAAATATGCGCACGACAACGGGCTTGAGGTCGTGTTCTTCCCGATCGACTTCTCACGCGCCGAACTGAAATGGGCGCTCGATCTGATCGAACGCGTCGGCAAGGACGGGCACATGGACGCGCTTGCGCTGGTCGATACGTTCGGCGTGGTGTCGCCGCACGCCATGCGCTACTTCGTGCGTGAGGTGCAGAAGCGCATCAAGAAGCGCCTGGAAGCACACTTCCATCAGGACTTCGGTATGGGCGTTGCCAACACCATCATGGCGCTGGCCGAAGGCGTCGAGGTTATGCACACAACCGTGCTCGGCGTCGGTGAACGCTCTGGCAACGCGCCAATGGAAGAGATCGTCATGGCGCTGAAGACCATGTACAATGTCGACGTCGGCATCGACACCACCAAGCTCACCTCGCTCGCAAATCTGGTGCAGCGCCTGACTGGCGTGGTAGTACCGACCAACAAGGACATCGTCGGCAGTGGGCTCTATCAGATCGAGTCCGGCATCATCGCCAGCTGGTTCAAGAATTGCGGCGAGAAATACGCTACCGAGCTGTTCCCGATCCGCTGGAGCGCCGTCGGCCAGCCGCCGGCGGAAGTTGTGATGGGCAAAGGCAGCGGGATCGACTCAGTCAATATCTGGCTGCAACAGCTCGGCATGCAGGTGTCCGAGGAGGACGCGCTCAAGATCATGGCGGCGGTCAAGGCATACTCGCTCAAGAACAAGAAGATGCTTACCCGCGGCGAATTCCGCGATCTGGCGAAAAGCATCGTCAACCGCGCGGCCGCCTAAAACGGCAGCGGCCGGTAACAACCAAGCCCCGGGATCCGTCCTGGGGCTTTTTCTTTTTTCCTTACCCGGGGCTGCTTTGCTGCTGGTCGGTGCTATTTCGTAGCGATGGTCTTGCTGGGGGCACCGGAGGTAGTCGGCTCCTTTATCGGATCGATGTAAAACTCAAGCGCCTCACTCGCTCCCAATTGAAGGCGTGTGACCACGCGCCAACGCGCATCGTCGGTCTCTGGATAATCGAGCCGAAAGTGTGCGCCCCGGCTTTCGGCGCGCTTGAGACAGGCAATCGCGAGAATGCGCCCCAGCAGCGCGAGATTGCGCACGGACAGAGCGCTCTCTAGTTCCTCGCCCCGCACCTTATCCGAGCTGTGCGCCTTGTCGTCGAGCCGCATGGCAGGCACATCTTCCCGCTCGATACGCTCATACTCCGTAAGCGCCTCTCTAAGCGTTCGTTCTTCACGGATCGGACCCAGTTTGTTGTGCGCCAACATGCGGCAAGCCGTGCGTACGTCAGATTGCAGGCGACCACGGTCGCGGCTTATCAGGTCTGCAAGCCATATGCGTTCAGATTCGGGGATAGCGCCGCCTTCGGCCAGATCTATCCGCTTGTTCTTGACGAGCGCTGCCGCTTTCGCGCCGGCACGCCGACCATAGACTAGCGAAGCCGACAACGCTGAGCCGCCGATGCGGTTGCCACCGTGGATGCCGCCGGCTGTCTCGCCGGCGGCGAAAAGGCCATCAACCGGGGTCTGGCCGTCGACGTCGATTTTGAGGCCGCCGAGCCAGGTGTGGCTTCCGGGCGCCACTTCCAGCGGCGTCTTGCTGATGTCGATGTGCCGGTGCAGGCAGGTCTTGTACACGTGCGGAATCTGCTTCTGGATGACATCCATCGGAACCTTGGTCGCATCCATGAAAATTCCGCCGGTCGAACTGGCGCGACCAGCGTGGATTTCCTTGGCCATAGCGAGGATGATTTCCGAGCGAGTCGATTGTTCGGCTGTGCCTGGGAAATAGCGTTTGAGAAATTCCTCGCCTTCCCGGTTTCTGAACACCGCGCCCGCGTTGATGAACCCGGTGGGATGCGGCGCAAAGCCGAAGAGCTCCTTGGGGGAGCAGCACATCGCTTGGAAGTCGATCATCTCGATGCCGATGAGTGGCACGCCGGCACGAAAGCCGAGCACGTAGCCGTCACCCGTCACCTGCGGCGGGTTGTCGTTGACATAGAAAAGTCCGCTGCCGCCGCCGGTGCACAGGATGATTTGCTGCGCATTGTAGATGACGAGCGCACCGTTTTGGTAATCCACCCCCCAGGCGCCAACCACGCGGCCATCCCGTTTGATAAGATCCACGATGGCCGTTATCGAATGTTTTTCAATGCGTGCATCAGCGCGCAGCTTTTTCGACAGGACCTTTGTGATCATGTTGCCCGTGGTGTCGTAGTGATGGCAGGCCC
>DAHUXA010000238.1 GCA_027307405.1 Hyphomicrobiales bacterium
TGTTCGCTTTGCAATCATGGTTAATGAATTCTTAATTTTACGGTTTTAACCGTCCGTCAACCCTAACGTTTCATTATCAGCGCTAAGCGATTTGGCCCTATGCAGGCAAGGAGTTTGCCATGAGTGACATTGTACTGTCTCCTGGTGTTCGTTCCAATCTTCTGCAATTGCAGCAGACGTCGAACCTGATCACGCAGACGCAGACCCGGCTCGCCACTGGCAAGAAGGTCAATTCAGCGCTGGACAATCCGATCAACTTTTTCACCGCTCAGGGCCTGTCCGTGCGCGCCAACGATCTCAATTCCCTGCTCGATGCGATGTCTAACGGCATCAATACAATCCAGGCCGCCAATAACGGTATTTCGGCGATAACCAAGCTGGTCCAGTCGATGCAGGCGCTTACAAGCCAGGCGCAGCAGACTGCCGATACGACCGTACGCGCAACCCTAGCAAGCCAATTCGACTCGTTGCTGACTCAGATCGATCAGCTCGCCGCCGACTCCGGTTTCAATGGCATCAATCTGCTCGGCGGCAATGATCTCACGATCACGATGAATCCCGACGCGACTTCGAGTGTGGTCGTCTCAGCCTACACCGACACTGCGGCCGGCGACCTGGCGATCAACGCTTCGCAGAACGCCTGGGCGGGCACTGCTGACATTACCGCCGCCAGCAACAATCTAAAGACTGCGCTGACGACATTGCGATCTCAGGCCCAAGCGTTGAGCTCCAATTTGTCCACAGTGCAAATCCGTCAGGAATTCACCAAAGAGATGGTCAACACCCTGCAATCAGGTGCTGACAGCCTTACGCTGGCCGATAGCAACGAAGAAGGCGCGAACTTGCTTGCCTTGCAAACCCGCCAGCAGCTTTCGACCACGGCTCTGTCGTTGGCTTCGCAGGCCGATCAAAACGTGCTGCGACTGTTCCAATAGGCGCGTTCAGCTAACATGGCCGCGACGACGCGTCTTCCGCCGCGCCAGGTCCACTAGACCGCCGCAAGGAGCGGCATTAAATGGGTCTCAAAGTCGAGCTGAAAGCCGGTGAACGCTTCATTCTCGGCGATTGCCTGGTCACCAACGGTAGCCAGCGCACGCGATTGCTGATCGAGGGCGATACACCGATCCTGCGCGAAAAGGACATCATGACCACGCAGCAGGCCGATACGCCTGCCAAACGGATCTATCTCGCCGTTCAGTTGATGTATACCGCACGGGATCCGCGGCTTCATCACGAGACCTACTTCATCCTGATGCGCGAAATAGTGCAGGCTGCACCGAGCGCATGGCCACACATCGTGGCGGTGAGCAATCACATTCTGAATGGTGAACTGTACAAGGCGCGCAAGAGCGCAAAGACCCTCATTGCTTACGAAAAGGAGCTCGTTAATCATGCAACACGCGGCACAAACCTCCGGCGCGGTCGCCAAGCAGACTTCAAAACCGCGTGAGGTGGAAGCTGACCTGCTTCTAACCGCAGCCGCCCGGCTGCAAGCCATCCATGACAGCTGGGACGCTAAGTGGTCAGAACTGGACGCAGCTCTTGTTTACAACCGTAGGCTTTGGTCGATCTTCGTGTCCTCGGCGACTAGCCCTGACAATCCACTGCCGGTCGGTGTTCGGCAAAACGTCGCGAACCTGGGACTATTCGTGTTCAACCATACCCTATCGATCTTAGCCAACCCGCGGCCTGAAGGCCTCGGTTTGCTGATCAACATCAATCGTGAATTAGCGGCCGGGCTGCTCGCTCGCAACTAAGCCAAGACATTAAGTCTGTACAACAAAGAGACCGCGGCCAGGTCGCGGTCTTTTGTTTCTGACAAGCGCTGGGACGGCCGCCCCCAAATCCGGCTATTTGAGGTAGTTCACCAAGCTAGTCTGGAACAGCATCGCGGTGACTTGCATCGACGCCTGCATGCGCGTCTGAAGCGTAAGCAGCTGCGCCCCGACGTCCTCGTTCGATACGCCGCTGATTTGCTGCAGAAAATCGTTCAATGTCGAACTGGTCTGCTGATGCCGTGTTTTCGCCGCCTGCAGGGAAGTCTGGGCGGTGGCGAGGTCCATTTCGATATCAGTGATTGTCTGGGTGCCGGGTGCGCCAAGATTGACTGTCAGCCGCTGGTCCAGAGCACTGCTTAAGGCGACCCCATTCGGATCACTGGGCGAAATTGTCACGGCTGCAAGTGTCGCGACATTTTGCACTAACGTGCGTATGGCATCCTCGTTGGCACGAGCGCCGTATGAGACCGATAGTGACGGATCAATTTGCGCCGTAGCGGTCGATCGCGCCGGATCGGTGCCGGTTTCACCCGTGTACCAGATCACTGTGTTGGCGGCAGTTCCAGCAACCATTCCTGTTGCGGCATAGAATGGCGGCGAGCCTCCGACGCGTTGGGGCGGATTGTTCGCATCGGCACTGAAGAAATCGTTGGAAGCTGCGACAGCGGACGCTGCCGTCAAAGACGTGCTAGCCAGCTTTCCAATCGCGCCCCTGAGCGCCGTCTGAAAATTGGAAGCGGTCTCTGTGGGACCGGCGCCGATAGTGAACTCATTCGCTCCCGGCGGCGAATTGGTCGTGGCCGTCAGCGTCAAATTCTGACTTGTGCCGTCCGGTAGGTTGAAGCGCATAGTGACTGTCTCGCCGGGATTTGGCACAGCGGAGAAGTCAACTCCCATCGAGGCTGGCGTTCCGCTCGGCGCAAATACGGTCGCGCCGGTCACGTTTGTGGTAATGGATGCCAGTTTGAAACCAAAAGGTGATATCGAATCCTCGGCAAGCGACACCGAGGTAGGGGTTGGCGAACTGATGACGAGACGGCCCAGTCCATCGGCACCAAGGTCAGCCTGGTTGCGCTCGGCAATGAGCTGTTTGAGCCCAGCGCGCGTACCGTCACCATTGAGTATGTGATCGAGCGTTTCCACTGCCGGCTGATCCGTGGCACGGCCGGAAAACAGATAACGATCTCCAGCTTGGGTATTCAGCAATCCAAGCAATTCATCCAGCGACGACTGGGCGGTCTGCTGTGCTACAGCGGCACCACTACTGCCGCCGCTGACACCGTTCGCCTGCACCATCGCATTCTTCACTGTGCTGGTTATGTCGGTCATGTTACCGAGCGCAGTGTTCATGAGATTGATGCGCGTCATGACGTTGTCGATCGTGTTGTCGAACGCGCCGATCGCCGACAACCGCGCATTCAAACTTACGGTAACGCCGCGATCGATCCCGAGCCCGGCGTAGGTCGACGATTTCTGACCGGTGCTGAGCTGACGTTGCAAATCGTCAAATTGCGCGCGCATCTGCGTTAACTGCTGGATGGCAAGTTGCGATTGTGCTCCGATCGATGAGACGCTCATGCCTTCCTCACATATTGATCAGGGCGTCAAACATATCCTTCACCGCGGAAAGAACGCGTGCGTTGGCGGCGTAGGAATTCTGCAGCGTGAGCAAGTTGGACATCTCCTGGTCAATATTGACGCCTGAAGTATCGTTGAATCGCTGCTGCAATGCATTGAGCACCACATCCTGGCCCTGCTTAAGGTTGTTGGCGGATGTCGCCGCCTCCCCTTGCTGACTGATAACCTGACGCAGGTAGGTGGTAAGTGAGCCGGTGAATGGCGCCGCGGTGGTGCCAATTCCGGTGTTCGGTGAAAACGTCAGCGATGCTCCGGTAAGCTGCTGATAGATAAAATCCGGCCGCGTGCTGTCGCCTGCGGCAGTGCCGGGCTGAAAGACCACAAGAGAGGACGGATCGGCCGCAACGGCAGGATTGACGGCAATTCGCTGCGCCAACCCGATGCTTTCAGAGCCTCGTGCGGTGATCGCTCCCGTATAAGGGCTCGACCCGTCGGTAAACAATGGAAGTTCTGCGGTGCCACCCGCGAGCGTGGTGACTGTCGACGTAGTGGAGACCGAATTCACATCGATTGTGTTGCCGGCGCCGTCGTCGAGGATCTCGAGCGTAGTTCCGCCCGGATTTGACGCCGTCATTCCGGTTCCGGTGAGCGCAGCATTGATCTGTGTGATTACCGAACCCATGCCGCCGGAAAAGTCGATGCCAAATACAGTGTCGTTTGCCGCTGCGGTCGCCGTATT
>DAHUXA010000239.1 GCA_027307405.1 Hyphomicrobiales bacterium
CAGAAAGGCTGGCAGCGAGGCAGCGCTGTAGCCGTATGGGAACTTTGTCGCCAGCAATTCGTCGCCGATCAAAAGTGTCGGCTCCATCGAGCCCGATGGCACATAGAACGGTTCCGCGATTGCGGTTTTTGCCGCCAGTACGATCAGCACGATCACGGCGATATCCGCGATGTTCTTGATCCAATGACCGACGGACGAAATTTTCGGCATTGCCTTCACTCCATCCAACTATGCGGTGCCACCCACCGTGATTTTGTCCATGCGCAGGCTCGGCTGCCCGACGCCGACCGGCACACCTTGGCCATTTTTGCCACAGGTGCCGATGCCGGGATCCAGCGCAAAATCGGTGCCTACCATTGAAATACGGTGCAAGTCGGTCGGCCCGTTGCCGATCAGCATGGCGCCCTTCACCGGCGCGCCGACCTTGCCATTTTCGATCTTATAGGCCTCGGTGCATTGGAACACATATTTGCCCGAGGTGATGTCGACCTGGCCGCCGCCGAAGCTGACGGCGTAGAGGCCATTTTTCACGGAAGCGATGATCTCCTTGGGGTCGTGGGTGCCGGCGAGCATGTAGGTATTTGTCATGCGCGGCATCGGCACATGCGCGTGCGACTCGCGCCGGCCGTTTCCGGTCGGCTTCATGCCCATGAGTCGCGCGTTTTGCCGGTCTTGCATGTAGCCAACCAGAATCCCGTCCTCGATCAATACAGTCCGGTTGGTCGGCGTGCCCTCGTCGTCGATTGACAGTGACCCTCGGCGCGCCTGTATCGTGCCGTCATCAACGACGGTGACTCCCTTTGCCGCAACCTGCTGGCCCAGCAAGCCGGCAAAGGCCGAGGTTTTCTTGCGATTGAAGTCGCCTTCAAGGCCGTGTCCGACGGCTTCATGCAGCATCACGCCGGGCCAGCCGCAGCCGAGCACGACATCCATTTCGCCGGCGGGAGCCGGAACAGCCTGAAGATTCACCAACGCTTGTCGGACCGCTTCATCGACTGCGCCCTGCCAGGCCTGCGGGTCGATGAGCCGGTGAAAACTTTCGCGCCCGCCGAATCCGTAACTGCCCGATTCTTGTCTGTCGCCGTCTCCAGCGACCACAGCAACATTGAGTCGCACCATGGGGCGAATGTCGCGATAGGTCTCTCCATCGGCACGCAAGATTTCCACCACCTGCCAGGTGGCAGCGACGCTCGCGGTGACTTGCCGCACCCGCGCATCTTTCTCACGCGCGTAGGCATCCATTGATTCCAGTAATTTCACTTTGGCGTCGAATGCCGGCGAACCAAGCGGATTCTCGTCGCTATAGAGCTTGCGGTTGGTTCGGCTTGGCGCCTCGGCATACGTTCCGCTGTGGCCCCCCTTGACCGCGCGCACGGCCTCAGCCGCGCGAGCGATTGCTGCCTCCGATACGTCCGAGGCATGGGCATAGCCGACGGCTTCGTCCTTTACCGCCCGCAAGCCGAATCCCTGGACCGTATCGTAGGTCGCTTGCTTGAGCCGGCCGTTGTCGAAAGTCAGAGCCTCAGCCTGGCGATACTCGAGGAACAATTCGCCGTCATCGGCGCCGTCGAGCCCGCGCCCGATGAGTTGACGCACTTTGCCGCGGTCAAGCCCGGCGCGGTCGAGAAGGGAGGAGGGGAATGACATATCAACTCCGCTTTACGGTCAGCCGTCGGTAGATAATGCGGAGAAAGTCAGGCTGCGAGGGGGGATCACGGCAGCTTGTCGTAGCCTTCGCCAAAACCGGCGAGGCTCATCGGAAAGCCAATACCTTCCTCCGGAGTTTGGAAGATAATGAAGGTCGCACTCTTCCCGGTTCGCAGCTTCTTAAGCAATTCATCGTCCATAACGACTTCGGCAATGCAGCCATTCGGCAGACAACGCACGAAGCCGGCCCGCCCAATATCGGCCTGATCAATCTTGAGCCCGAGGCCCGACGGCAGCAGCACGCCAAGCGGCGCCACCACGCGCATCAGCCGGCTCTTGAGGTCGGCGGTCTTGAGCACGATTACGGTCAAGCCGACATTGGCGCGATCCTCCGCCGTCACGCTCTGGATCAGCGCGCATTGTTCGGCCTTGGCGCCCGGCGGCGTATCGCAGCGAATCTGCCAGTCCTTGTGCACAGACTTGACGGCACCCTGAGCCAGGGCGCTCTCAACAGGCGCGAGAGCCAGCAGGGCAACCAGAAATATCGCCGCACACCACGTCGCGCCGGTTACGGTCTGCCTGCCATGCTCGAAAATTCCCATCGTTCAATCCCTTGGCGTCCCCTATCCCCTTGGCGTCTGATCGCGCCCGTCTTATGCCCCAAAGCGCAGGCGAATCGCAGCCCGGACAGCATTTTATTCGTCCCCGTTGGCTCATGCCCGGCTAATCCTGTCAAGCAAAGCATGCCCCAGGCGGGACCTTCACGGCGTCGATACCGTGCTGAAAAGGTGGGCCTAAAGCTGATTTTGGCTACGCCGTTTGTCGCATGTGGGAGATAATGAGGCGCATTGCGGGAGGGCGGGAATTGTGGTTTGAGAGGCCGGGATTTCCCCCCGTCCCGCCGCACCGCCCAAGCTGCCACGCCCGTGGCAAATGCCGTGCTCAGCGGGCCGCGCCGAACATCATGGCTGTGGTGGGCGGCAAAAGGGGCCTTACCAAGGCCGATTTTCTCGTCGAAGGAGCGCATCGAACAATGCTGGTGCTCAAGCGGTTGATCGCATTCATCACCACGAGCGTGCCTGTATTTTTAGCAGGGGCGGCGCTTGCCGCGACAGGCCAACCGGAGCCGTGGCAACTCGGCTTGCAAAAAGGCGCCACCCCGGTGATGGACGACATCATCTGGTTCCACGATTTTCTGCTGTGGGTGATCTCAGCCATCGCTCTTTTCGTTTTGGCGCTGCTCGTCATCGTGGTGGTGAAGTTCAACGCGCGCAGCAATCCGGTGCCTTCACGCACCACTCACAACACCACCATCGAAGTGCTTTGGACAGTGGTTCCCGTCCTCATCCTTGTGACAATCGCGGTGCCTTCATTCCGCTTACTGTTTTTTCAGCTCAACATGCCGAAGGCGGACGTGACGGTGAAGGCCACCGGCAAGCAGTGGTTCTGGAGCTACAGCTATCCGGACAGCAAATTCGAATTCGACTCGCTTATGGTGCAGGACAAGGACCTCAAGCCCGGTCAGCCGCGTCTGCTCTCGGTGGACAATGAAATGGTGGTGCCGGTGAACAAGGTGGTGCATGTGCTCACCATCGGCGCCGACGTGATTCACTCGTTTGCAGTGCCAGCGTTCGGCATCAAGATCGACGCGATCCCCGGCCGCATCAACGAGACCTGGTTCAAGGCCGAGCGCGAAGGCATTTATTACGGGCAGTGCTCGGAGCTATGCGGCAAAGATCATGCTTTCATGCCGATCATGGTGCGTGTGGTGAGCGAGAAGGACTACACCGCCTGGGTCGAGCAGGCGAAAAAGAAATTCGCAACCGACGACAGCCATCCGACTGCGGTGGCCGCGGCCGGCGCTGCGAACTGACGAAGACGCGGGCGACAACGACGAAGTCGAAGGACAATAACGATGGCTAGCAACACGGCTGCTGCACACGGCGCACACGAGGCCCACGAGCACCATCCGACCGGATGGCGGCGCTTTGTGTATTCGACCAACCACAAGGACATCGGAACGATGTATCTGGTGTTCGCGCTGGTCGCCGGCGTGATCGGCGGGTTGATGTCGATAGCCATCCGGCTTGAGTTGCAGAACCCAGGTATCCAGATTTTTCCGACACCGCACGAATTCAACGTGTTCGTGACGGCGCACGGCTTGATAATGATCTTCTTCATGGTGATGCCAGCGATGATTGGCGGCTTCGGCAATTGGTTCGTTCCGCTGATGATCGGCGCCCCCGACATGGCCTTCCCGCGAATGAACAACATCAGCTTCTGGCTGCTCGCCGCCGCTCTGGTGTTGCTGATGCTCTCGGCGCTGGTCGGCGAAGGACCGGGGACCGGGTGGACGGTTTATCCCCCACTCTCCTCGATTGCGTAC
>DAHUXA010000023.1 GCA_027307405.1 Hyphomicrobiales bacterium
AGCGCACCGGGGGCGCGCCGACCATTCGTTATTTCGACCTGTTTCTGCTCATTGATAACGAGACTGGGTCAGTGACCGAATTCCCTGAAGCGGCGGAGATCCGCGCGGCCGCCGCCTGAGCACACAGCGCGCATCGACGCAATGCTCTGGGCCGTCTTTACGCTAATTGCTGCGGCGGCGCAGACCGCGCGCAATGCCATGCAGCGCGAGCTGACGGCGACTCTCGGCACCGTCGGCGCCACCCATGTGCGCTTTCTGTTCGGCTTTCCGTTCGCACTGCTGTTCCTCGCCGGCGTGATGGTTGTGACGGGCGCGGAACTAACAAGCCCACCAAGCATGTTTTGGCCCTGGGTGCTTGTCGGTGCCTTCACCCAGATCGCTGCCACAGCGACCATGCTCTCCGTGATGGGCCAGCGGTCGTTTGTGGTAGCTTACGCCTACATCAAGACCGAGCCGGTGCACGTGGCACTGTTCGGCTTGATCTTTCTGGGCGACAAAGTCACGCCTCTTTCAGCTGCAGCCATTCTCCTCGCCACAACGGGCGTGAGTGTCATTTCACTGAAAGCCGGCGCAGGAGAGGCCCGCAGCACGCGCTCGACCATCGTTGGTCTCTTCTCGGGCGCCTTATTCGGGCTTTCCGCGATCGGATATCGTGGCGCCATCCTGTCACTTCACCTACCCAATTTCGTAGTGGCCGCGACATTCACGGTGACGGTGGGACTGGTGATTCAAGCGGCAGCCTTGTCGCTCTATCTCGCGCTGCGAGACGCCAAGGTTCTGCGCGCTATCGCCCGAGCATGGAAGCCATCGCTTTTCGCCGGCTTTATGGGCGCTTTCGCTTCCGAATTCTGGTTTCTGGCCTTTGCGATCACCACCGCAGCCAACGTACGGACGCTGGCGCTAGTCGAAGTTCTGTTCGCACAAGGCGTGACACATTTCGTGTTCAAGCAGCCGACCACTACGCGCGAGAGCATCGGTATCGTAATGGTCGTGATTGGAGTCGCGCTGCTGGTGTGGGCGTATTAATTCCGCTCGTCGGGTAACGGAGGGAGCGGGTGGAATTCAACCCCTTCCTCGGATAGCTCTTTTGCTTCCTCGGGAGAAGCCACGCCATAGATCGAGCGATGCTCGATTTCGCCGTAGTGCATTTTGCGTGCTTCTTCAGGGAACTTCGCGCCGACATTGTCAGCGTTCTTGACGAGGTGGTCGCGCAGCTCTTTGAGTTTGGTACGAAACTCCTGCTCCTGCGGCGAGATCATCGCTACTGGTGCAGGTGTTGCCGGGCCCTCGGTGACTGCAGCCGGCGCGTCGATAGGCGTGCGCTCTTTCTTCGCGGCCGTGGATAGACTCGGCGCCATGATTGCCTTCTCGACCTTGGCCGAGCCGCATTGCGGGCAGGTCACCAGCTGGCGTTTGACCTGTTTGTCGTAGGCAGCGGAATCCTGAAACCAGCTTTCAAAATCGTGTCCCCGTTCGCACACGAGCGCGTAGCGTATCATTCCGCACTCCTCACGACGTGCAGGTGAGCGGGTTCCACCATTGGCTCAACGACTTCAAATCGCCGGCCATGTTGCAGCGATGGAATGCGGGCACGCGCATTGGCAATTTGCGCGGGATCGATCTCGGCCATGACTACCCCCGGCTCGGTGCCACCTTCGGCAATGATGCGCCCCCAAGGGTCAACGATCAGTGAATGGCCATATGTGTCTCTGCCGTTCTCATGTCTACCACCTTGTGCGGCGGCGAAAACAAAGCTGCCGTTTTCGATCGCCCGCGTGCGGATAAGGACGTGCCAATGCGCTTCACCGGTTTGTTTGGTAAATGCTGACGGAATCGTCAGCATGGTGGCGCCGGCTTCGGCCAACGCGCGATAGAGCGCAGGAAAGCGTAGATCGTAGCAGACGGTCAGGCCAAGACGTCCCCATGGCAGATCCGCCAGGACTGCAAGCTCGCCGGGACGGTAATTGCGAGACTCGCGATAGCTCTCGCCGTCCGCAAGGTCGACGTCGAACATGTGGATCTTGTCGTAGCGGGCGACGATGTTGCCCTTTGGATCGACAAGGAACGAACGGTTGGCGGCCCGGTCGTGCGAAACTTTGATCGCCAGCGAGCCGATATGGACATAGATGCCAAGCTTGCGAGCAAGTTCGCGCAAGGTCGCAAGCGAGGCATCCGCTTCTTCCTCCACGACCGCAGCGAAAAGCTGCTCACGCTTGGCCGCCAGTATATTGGTCATTTCGGGAGTGAGCACATAGTCGGCACCGGCTGATTTTGCCTCGCCGATCATGCGTGCCGCCTCATCAATATTGGTGCTGGGCTTAAGGCCCGAGCGCATCTGGATCATTGCGGCTTTAAAGTTGCCCGTGCTCATGCCGATGCCCCACCGCCCGTCGCCAACAACGGGTCGAGTTTGCCGGCACGCTCAAGAGCGTGCAGCTCATCGCTGCCTCCAACATGGACCGTTCCGATGAAAATCTGCGGCACACTCATGCGTCCGTTTGCGCGTTGAATCATTTCCTCGCGGTGGTCCCCGTCACGGCTGACATCGATTTCACTGTAGTCCACGCCTTTCCGCTTCAGCAAAGCCTTGGCGGCATTGCAATGGGGGCAGTAGCGGGTGGTGTATATTTCGACGGGGGGCATAAAAGGGTTTCTGCGCCATGTGGCCATCTTTTATATGGGAGCGCGTGCGGGCGCTACAACCCGCGCGAACACCAGCACGTCGATATGGGCGGCCCCGGCCCGTAATAGCGCCCGAGAGCAGGCATCGACTGTTGCGCCGGAGGTGAGCACATCGTCAATCAACACCACGCGCCGTCCGGCAATGTCCGCTTTGTGCTCGGCCGGTACACGGAAGGCGCCTTGCACATTGTCGGCGCGTTCGGTTTTCGACCGCCCGACCTGCTGCGGCGTGGCACGGACGCGCTTGAGCCCATGCGCAACAGGCACGTTGCAGATGGCCGAGATCGCGCCTGCGAGCGCTGCCGACTGGTTGAAACGTCGTGTCCATTGCCTGCGCCAATGCAGCGGCACCGGGACGAGCGCGTCGGCATCGGCCAACAGCTCGCGGCCGGCGCGCGCCATCCACCGCCCCATCATGGGTGCAAGTTCGAGCCGGTCGCTGTATTTAAAGCCTTGGACCAGCGTGCGGGCGATATCGTCGTAGCGCACGGCAGCACGCGCCCGGTCGTAAGCCGGCGGGTTGGAAATCGCCTCCATCGACAGAAGGCCTGGGCCCGGATCGTAGACAAAAGGGATGCCGAGCCGCGCACAGTACGGGGGTTCGATGAACGACAGTTTCGACCAGCAGGGCGCGCAAAGACCTGCACCGTCGTTCAGGGGTTCGCGGCAGGACGGACATAGCGGCGGCAGCGCAAAGTCAAGTACAAGCCGCAAAGCGGCCCGCGCACCGCCATGAAAGCGGGCGGCATGCGATCGTAGTTTGTCCGGCCTTGCCGAAACGAGCTCGTTCATGCTGCAACGGTAGCATAACCAAGGATGGACGCGACAAAATCGCGTGGGCGCGACAGGACAAAGCAATGTCGTCAGGTCCTCAAATCTTTGACCGCCCCTTGCTCCGTACGCGCCAAAAACGCGCGCGCGGCTTAGGGCCCGCAACCTTCCTGCTGGAGCACGTTGCCAATGAGTTAGGCGACCGGCTATCCGCCGTACTGCGCCGGTTTGATATTGCCGTTGATCTCGGCACTTCAACCGATGTGGTACGGCGAGGACTTGCCGCTAGCGGTAAAATCAAAACCATCGTTGCTGCCGAATTCGGCGCGTTAGAACTGGACAATGTATTTCCGCGTGTCGTTACGGATGAAGAAGCGCTACCATTCGCCGACAGCTCGATCGAGCTTGTGACGTCGGCATTGGCATTGCAGTTTGTCAATGATCTGCCGGGAACGCTGATACAAATTCGCCGGGCGTTGAAACCCGACGGATTGTTGTTGGCAGCGCTGGTCGGCGGGGAGAGTCTGGCTGAGCTGCGCGAGGCGATTGCGATCGCTGAAAGCGAGACCGAGGGAGGGATTTCACCGCGCGTCGCTCCATTCGTCGATGTGGGCGAACTCGGCGGGCTATTACAACGGGCAGGATTTGCGTTGCCGGTCATCGATAACGAGCGGGTGGTCGTGCGCTATGACTCAGCCATCGCTTTGATGCACGACCTGCGGCGCATGGGCGCAACGAATGTGCTCTATGAGCGCCGGCGTAAACCACTCAAACGCGCGACGCTGGACCGCACGGCGGCAATCTACGCCGAACGCTTTGCCGATCCGGACGGCCGTCTGCGGGCCAGTTTCGAGATCGTCTGGTTGTCCGGCTGGGCGCCGCACGAAAGCCAGCAGAGGCCGCTTAAGCCCGGCTCGGCTACGCGGCGACTGGCTGACGCGCTCGGAACCAGGGAAATATCGACGGGAGAAAAACCACCGCGCTCCAGCTAGAGCAGCGCCATCAGGTGAGCAATCAAAGGCACGTCCGCCGGCGGCATTTCGTAGTCACGCAATCTGTTCGGTTTTACCCAAGACACGCGTTGGCCTTCCGTTGGGTTCACCATTCCGTCCCAACGCCGGCAGACGTAGAGAGGCATCAAGAGATGAAAGTCCGGATAGCTGTGGCTTGCGAAGGTGAGGGGGGCGAGGCATGCTTCGCTAACGACTATTCCCAATTCCTCTCTCAATTCCCGGATCAGTGTCTCCTCGGGTCTTTCACCATTCTCGACCTTGCCACCGGGAAATTCCCACAAGCCGGCCATCGGCTTGCCTTCGGGCCGCCGCGCGATCAGGACACGGCCGTCGGCGTCGACCAGAGCGCAGGCGGCAACCAAGACGATTTTAGTAGCCGCCACCCTTGAGCCTCGACGTTTCTAGGACCGATAATCGCCGTTGATGGCAACATATTCCTTGGTCAGATCGCATGTGAGTACTCGGTCGCGGCCTTTACCCAGACCAAGAGCTACTTTCAGACGGATCTGCGGCTCTTTCATCGCCGCGCTCACGCGCGCCTCGTCATAGCCGGGATCGCGCATGCCCTTGTGTGCGACGCGAATGCCGCCGAACCAGATCGAAAGCTTGTCTCGGTCGGCAGGCTCGCCGGCCTTACCGACAGCCATGACAACGCGACCCCAATTTGCGTCTTCGCCTGCGATTGCTGTTTTAACGAGCGGAGAGTTGGCGATCGACATCGCAATGCGGCGAGCTGAAGCTTTCGATACTGCGCCTTCGACCATGATCTCGACCAGCTTGCGCGCGCCTTCGCCGTCGCGAGCGACCTGTTCGGATAGATTTGCCAGCACGGCATGCAGAGCTTTCTTGAAGTCCTTCAGGCGCGGATCGGCGGCGCGTGCAACGAGCGGGACGCCCATTGCCTTGCCCGTAGCGAATATCATCAGCGTATCGGAGGTCGATGTATCGCCATCGATCGTCACGGCGTTAAAAGTGTCGGCAACGCTTTCCTTCAAGAGCGACTGCAGTGCGGCAGCAGAAATCGCTGCATCAGTAAAAATGAAGGAGAGCATGGTCGCCATATCGGGCGCGATCATGCCCGCGCCTTTGGCGATGCCGTTGATTGTGACTTTGGTCTTGCCAACCTTGGCCGTTGCGGTCGCAACCTTCGGGAATGTGTCGGTCGTCATGATCGCACGCGCCGCAGCGAGAAAATCGCCGGGCTGTGCATTCGCCACCAATCCTTCCATTACGCCATCGAAGGCTTGAGCTTTTAGCGGTTCGCCGATGACACCTGTCGAAGCGAGAAAGACATCTTTGGGCTTGCAACCGACCGCGCGGGCAGCAATTTGTGCGGTGAATTTGCAGACATCTCGACCGCTCTTGCCGGTGAAAGCGTTGGCATTGCCGGAATTGACCACGAGAGCACGTGCCGTTCCCGGCTTCAGGTGTGCGCGGCACCATTCGACCGGCGCTGATGGGCATTTCGAACGTGTGAACACTCCGGCCGCAGTCGTGCCGGGTTCGAACAGCGCAAGCAGAACGTCGGTGCGCCCCGCATAGCGGATGCCAGCTGCCGCAGTTGCAAGCCTTACCCCGGCAATTACGGGTAAGTCCGGCACGTGGACCGGGGCGAGGGGGGAAACCGAAGAGCTCATGGGTGCGTTATATTTGTGTAGGCATCCATTTGCCTACCTAAGCGAAATGGCCGGCACAAGGCCGGCCATGACGAAATCATTTGATGAATACGATCGACGTTACTTCTTCGCCGGCGCGGCAGGCTTCTCCTCGGTCTTTGCCGGTTTGTCCATGCGCTCGATTTTGGCGTCGGCGCGCAGCTTTGTGACCAGCTCAGCTTGCGCCTTACGAACCACAAAATTTTCGATCTGCGGCTTTACATCTTCGAATTTCGGCGCCTGTTTTGTGCGCTTGTCTTCAACCTTGATGACATGCCAGCCGAACTGCGTCTTTACCGGGTCCGAAATCTGTCCTGTTTCTAATTTAAAGGCAGCGTCGGAGAATTCCGGCACCATTTGCTCCTTTGTGAAATAGCCAAGGTCACCGCCATTGGCCTTTCCGGATGGGTCCTCGGTCACTTCAGCCGCCACCTTGGCGAAGTCCTCGCCCTTCTTCAGCCGGACAATCACAGCCTTGACCTTATCCTCGGCTTCCTTTGCGGCTTTGTCGTCACCGGAAGGCGCGCGGAACAGGATGTGGCGGGCATGCACTTCCTTTTCTTCCGCGATCTGTTTGACAGCCTCGTCATAGACTTGGTGCATTGCCTCATTGGTGACGGCTTCCTTGCCGACCGACTGCAGCAGCCCTTCCATGAGCAGCTTTTTGCGAGCGAATTCGAGCTTGCGTTTGAAGTCGGCCGAATCCCCTAACTTCTTATCCTGCGCGGCCTTCGACACCAGAATCATGTCGGCCACAAACTGCACCAAGTAGTCCTGCTTGGCCTCCGGCGACATCTGCGGGATTTGTCCGGCCTCATCCTCGGCGACAGTGAGGTCGCTCTGGTGAACCTCAACGCCATTAACTTTGGCCACAAGCGGGTCCTTGTCCTGGGCATAGAGCGGCCCGGTTGTAAGGATGAGCAGCGCCAGGATGGCGGCAATGAAACCGGCCGGGCCTGATCGGACCGGAACGCCGGTAGGTACAAAAATCGTCATAGCGTTGTCCCTGGATGAATGGACCGCCGCTTCGAAGGCGGTGCGCGGACTATTCGCCCAACAACCGTGGCTTTGCAATGGCCGGCCAGCGCGTGGGGCTTAACGTCCACGTGACCGTGCCTCGTTAAGGCCGTGGCAAGCCGCCGATTGACAACAATCCGACCCCCTCATATCTCTCGCTCAGCTTTAGCTGTTCTCTCGCTCAGCTTTAGCTGTTCGCTATTTGCCGGCGTGTTTCGCGTCAAATTTGCCCGAAAAGTGCCGCATTCCGGAGCGCCGGAAGTAAATCCGGCCGAGCCGGCATGATATAAACGCCCGGCCTATGTTAGGAGCTCCCGAATGATCGGCGCCGTCGCCCGCAAGCTGTTTGGATCCGCCAATGAGCGGCGTATCCGCGGCTATCAGCCCCGGGTGGACGAGATCAATGCGCTCGAGAAGGAACTTGAAGCGCTTTCCAACGATGCGCTGAAAGCCCGTACCGACGACTTTAAGAAGCGGGTCGCCGAGGGCGCCTCTCTCGATGATCTCCTGGTTCCAGCTTTCGCCACCGTGCGGGAAGCTGCCAAGCGGACACTCGGCCAACGCCATTTCGACGTTCAACTGATCGGTGGAATGATCCTGCACGAAGGCAAGATCGCCGAAATGAAGACCGGTGAAGGCAAGACGCTGGTCGCCACTCTTCCGGTTTATCTCAATGCGATCGCCGGCCGTGGCGTGCATGTCGTCACCGTCAATGATTATTTGGCCAAGCGCGACGCCGAGTGGATGGGGCAGATCTACAATTTCCTCGGACTTTCGGTTGGCGTCATTGTGCACGGGCTCGACGACGAGCAGCGCAAGAAAGCCTACGATTGCGACATCACCTACGGCACGAATAACGAACTCGGCTTCGACTACCTGCGTGACAATATGAAATACCGGCTGGAGGATATGGTCCAGCGCGGGCACATCTATGCAATCGTCGACGAAGTCGACTCAATTCTCGTCGACGAAGCGCGCACGCCACTGATCATTTCCGGCCCGCTCGACGACCGCTCGGAATTCTACAACACGATCGACAGCTACATTCCGCAGCTCGATAAGGCCGACTATGAAGTCGACGAAAAGCAGCGGACGGTGACACTGACCGAAGTCGGCATGGAAAAGCTCGAGCAAAGGCTCCGCGCAGCCGGCCAGCTCAAGGGCGAGTCACTCTACGACGTGGAAAACGTGTCCGTCGTGCATCACGTCAATCAGGCCCTCCGGGCCCACAAGTTGTTCCAGCGTGACAAGGATTACATCGTTCGCAATGGCGAGGTCGTGATTATCGACGAGTTCACGGGTCGCATGATGCCAGGCCGGCGCTACTCGGAGGGCCTACACCAGGCGTTAGAAGCGAAAGAGCATCAGCCGATCCAGCCCGAGAATCAGACGCTCGCCTCGATCACTTTCCAGAACTACTTTCGCATGTACGAAAAACTTGCCGGCATGACCGGTACGGCGCTGACCGAGGCTGACGAGTTCATGGATATCTACGGCCTCGAAGTGCTCGAAGTGCCGACCAATATGCCGTTAGTCCGCCTTGACGATGACGACGAGGTCTATCGCACCGCGGCCGAGAAATACCGGGCGATCATCACCCTGATCGAGGATTGCAAGCAGCGCGGCCAGCCGGTGCTGGTTGGCACAACCTCAATTGAAAAATCCGAACAACTTGCCGAGATGCTGCGCCAAGCCGGCTGGGAACAGCACGACTTCTCTGACCCGAATGCGTTCGCCGCGCTTTATTCCGGCGATGACGGCGCCACCAAGACCAAGGTATTCGCGATCCTTAACGCCCGCTACCACGAACAGGAAGCTTACATCGTCTCACAAGCTGGTGTGCCGGGCGCAATCACGATCGCGACCAACATGGCCGGTCGCGGCACCGACATTCAGCTCGGCGGCAATGCCGATATGCGCATCCGCCAGGAGATCACCGACATTGCGGACCCGCGCGAGCGTGAAAAAAGCTCGCACGCCGACGAGATTCGCAAACAGGTTGCGCGGCTGAAGGACAAGGCGCTCGCCGCCGGTGGCCTCTACGTGCTCGGCACCGAGCGGCACGAGAGCCGTCGTATCGACAACCAGCTGCGCGGCCGCTCAGGCCGGCAAGGCGACCCGGGCCATTCCAAGTTCTTCCTGTCGCTCGAAGACGACCTCATGCGCATCTTCGGCTCCGACAAGCTCGATGGCATGTTGCAGAAGCTGGGGTTGAAGGAGAACGAGGCGATCGTTCACCCGTGGATCAACAAGGCGCTGGAGAAAGCGCAGCAGAAGGTAGAGGCGCGCAACTTCGACATCCGCAAGAACCTGCTCAAATTCGACAACGTAATGAACGATCAGCGCAAGGTGATCTTCGAGGAGCGGCTTGATCTCATGCGTGACGAGGCCGTCGACGAGACCGTCGCCGGCATGCGCCATTCGGTCATCGACGAGCTGGTCGCCAAACATATCCCAGCCAATGCCTATGCCGAGCAATGGGACGTCGAAGGTCTCGACCAGGCGCTGCGCGCAGTGCTGACCCTCGAACTGCCGGTCCGTGACTGGGCGAAGGAAGAAGGTATCGCCGATGAGGAAATGCGCGACCGCATCGAGCGGCGCGCCGACGAGTGGATGGCGGGCAAGGTGGCAAAATGGGGCCCCGAGGTCATGCGCTATGTCGAGAAGTCAATTCTGTTGCAGACGCTCGATCATCTCTGGCGCGAGCATCTCGTCATGCTGGAACACCTGCGCCAGGTGATTGGCTTGCGCGGCTATGGCCAGCGCGATCCACTCAACGAATACAAGGCGGAGGCCTTCAGCCTGTTCGAGGCGATGATGGCGCACTTACGCGAAGCGGTCACCGGCCAGCTCATGCGCGTGGAGATAGTGCAGTCACCGCCGGCCGAGGAGGCCACTAAGCTTCCATACATGGAAGCGCACAAGGTCGATCCGACGACGGGCGAGGACGAGATGGCGCCGGCTTTGGCTCCGGCACTGGTTGGCAATGGCAACGGCGCACAGACGGAACGCAATTCGAACGACCCGTCGAGATGGGGCAAGGTTGGCCGCAACGAGCTGTGCCCTTGCGGGTCCGGCAAGAAATTCAAACACTGCCACGGCAAACTTGCTTAAGGACACGCGTTATTTTTCAACGCACGTGCCAAACCTTTACGGAATGCGCGGTCGCGCTTGAGATGCCATTCGCGGCTCATGGCGTGACGCTTGCTCGCGCAACGTTCTGAATAGAGCAGCACCCATGCGCGGCCGCGCGTCGAACGCGCGCCTTTGCCGGCATTGTGTTGTGCCAGCCGTCGCGCGACATCATCGGTCCAGCCGACATAAGTCAGGTGGCGGTTGCTCGCGAGGGTACCGAGAACATAGACGTAGCAGTCCATGCTTCGTCCGGTTGTGTCGCGTTGAGAATCGTTAGCGGAAACTGTTGAACGAACCAGCCGGGACCACCGGCTGTGCGCCTGTCAGCAGGCCATTGTTGCTCGCCGGCGGTGTGGAATAGGCGGTACGAATTTCTGGCGCTTGCGGCGGTTCGGCTTTGGCAGCTTGCGACGGGGGGCCCGACGCGGGCGCGCGAACAACTTCGGGCACGGCCTTGGGTGCGGACTCGCGCGGCACTGGCGCAGCACCGGCGGAAGCAGTGTGCACTGGCGCCGGCGCCGAAGCCGTCCCAGAAACAGCGCGTACCGGGGCGGCCTGCTGCTTTGGCTTGGCTGCCAAGTCGGTACTCGCGCTACGCGCAACAACATCTTTTTCAGACGCTGACGGGGCAGCTTCCGCCTTCGAGCCACCGAACCAACTGCCGATCAGCCCGGCAATCGTGGTTGGCGGCGAAGCGGGGGCTTCGCCTTGCTTTGGCTGCGGCGCAGGTCGCGGCATCGGCACACTCGCTACGACGACAGACTCGCTGGTAGTCGCGGCAGGTTCCGGTCTCGCTGGCGCTTCCGCGCTTGGGGCTGGTGGAGCAACTGTAGCGGTGCGCGGCAGCGCGCCCGGCGCGTTTGATACGCGTGGCAGCGCGCCAGGTGCGACAGTATTGCTAGCCACCTGGTAGCGGCCGTTGTTGTCGAAATCGTTCTGTGGTGAAAGCTTTGCGAGGAATATCGGGTTCATCCCGCCATCGATACCGGTGCGGGACGGGACGGTCGATACACCGTTAGCGATGTATTCCGCCATCTTGCGCTGCTCTTGCCGCTGGTGATCGTTGATTGCGTCGGCGACATTTTTGTCGAGCTGATAAGCCGGGCAGGCGGCCTTCGCATTGAATGACAACGATCTGTTGGAATTGTCGGGGCTGGCTGCATCGAACACGTAACGCCTGTCGCAAACCGCGACCTTAGGTTCCTGATGCGTCGCGTCGAAATGATCGTAGCCCTCTTTCAACATTTTCCAGAACGCGAAGTTCGGATTGTTGCGATGCTTGGCCATGTTCATTGCGGTCATACGGAACGGATAGGCTTGCAGCTGGAACGATTTCTGCCCGCCGAAGAATGACTCGCGCGCCAAAGCGTAGATTTCCTGGATCTGCTCGTCAGTCATCGCGTAGCAGCCACGTGAAGAGCAGTCGCCATGCACCATCAGTTCCGAGCCCGTGTAGCCCATCGCGCGGTCATAGGCGTTCGGAAAACCGGTGTTGAAAGCGAGGTAGTAGTTTGAGTTCGGGTTCATCTGCCCCGGCGTGATGGTGTAGAAGCCCTCCGGCGCCTGACGGTCGCCTTCTTTCTTCTTGGGACCCAGATCACCTGACCAGCGGCAGATCGGATAGCTTTTCAAGAGCTCGAATTGGCCGTCACGGTTCTGCTTCCAGATCTCCAGCTCCGCCTCCTCCTTGAAGATGCGGGCGAGGATCGGAGACTCCTTGTCCATATTTTTCGCCGTCATCTCGGCGAGCGTTTTTTCGGAGAGCGGCGCATGCGCGCGGCCTGTCGGGGCAATGCTGTCGGGATCGCAGCCCGCAAGCGCAATCGCAGCAGCAACAGCCGCGGACGCCAGGAGCGCACGAGAGAAGGGTCGGTTCAAACCTGGTACTCCCCAAAGGGGCGGGCCCTCATTGAGTAATGGTTATCCTTAAGATGTGGCATCTGCAAGGCGCTCGTTGCCGTTCCGGACTACCGCTAACCCAATGGTAAAGCAAAAGTAAACGGCCCCTGGTTCAACTGACGGTGCGGCCCATTGTGAGGAACTTCTCGCGCCGCTGGTTGCGGACGGCCTCCCGATCGAGTCCCTGCAATTCCTTGAGGGCGTTGGCGATAGCCTCGCCGGTCGCGGCGATCGCAGCCTGTGGATCGCGGTGGGCGCCTCCGGTCGGCTCTGCCACCACGCCGTCGATCACGCCAAAGCGCACCATGTCCTGGGCAATGATCTTCATGCTGGTCGCGGCCTCCTGAGCCTTGGCCGTATCACGCCACAGGATCGAGGCCGCGCCTTCCGGTGAAATCACACTATAGATGGCGTGCTCCAACATCAGGACGCGATTGGCGGTGGCAATTGCGATAGCGCCTCCGGAACCGCCTTCGCCCAGGATCACAGCGACGTTCGGTACGCCGAGTGACAGGCACGTCTCGGTTGAACGCGCGATTGCTTCCGCTTGGCCACGCTCTTCCGCGCCAATGCCAGGGTAGGCTCCGGCGGTGTCCACCAGCGAGACCACCGGGATGCCGAAACGGTCGGCCATCTCCATCAGCCGAACGGCCTTTCGATAGCCTTCCGGACGCGCCATCCCAAAATTGTGTTTGAGACGACTCTCAGTATCGGCGCCTTTTTCATGACCGATGACGCAGACGCTTTCGCCGCGGAAGCGACCGAAGCCACCGATGATTGCGGCGTCGTCGCCGAATTTTCGGTCACCGGCGAGCGAAATGAAGTTGCTGACCAGCCCCGCAATATAGTCGAGACAATGTGGCCGTTGCGGATGCCGGGCAACCTGAGTTTTCTGCCAGGGTGTGAGCTCCGCATAGAGCTCTTTCAGCGCCTGCGCGGCCTTCGACTCGAGCCGATTGATCTCGTCGCCCACAGCGACGGCGTTTCCCGTCTCGCCCATTGCACGCAATTCTTCGACCTTGGCCTCGAGTTCGGCCACCGGTTTTTCGAAGTCGAGATAACTACGCATTGGGTCCGGGCGGGATTGGTTTCGGGGCGAACTGACGCGGGCATAGCCTCTAAGTCAAGCAAACGGGTTAATTTGGCTTTTACGCGTGTCTTTGGCTAGCTGTCCGCCAACGGGTGCAGATCGCGCACCAGTGTTTTCAGCCGTTCTTCCAGCACGTGGGTGTAGATTTGCGTGGTCGAAATATCTGCATGTCCGAGCAAGGTTTGGACCACACGCAGATCCGCGCCGTTATGCAACAGATGGCTGGCAAACGCGTGTCGCAGCACGTGGGGGCTCAAGCGCTCGGGTCGAATGCCGCAGCCTTGGCCGAGCGCCTTGAGCTCGCGCGCGAAATGCTGGCGGGTCAGATGGCCCTTCTCACCAAAGGACGGAAATAGCCATTTTGACTTCGCGTCGCGTTCGGCTGCGGTACGCAGCTCGAGATACTCAGACATGGCGCGTTTGGCCGGCTTGTTGAGCGGGACAAGCCGTTCCTTGCCGCCCTTTCCGCGCACAACCAGCATGCGCTGATCTCGTCGTGCCGCCGATGCCGGCAATGTCACAAGTTCGGACACCCGTAACCCAGTGGCGTAGACGACCTCCAGCAGACATAGTAGACGCGCGGCCCGCAGCCGCTGAGCCGGTGGTTGCTTCGCGTTCTCGCTATTGGCCCGCGCGTTCTTTAGGAGCGCGTCAACATCCGCGATTGAAAGCACCTTGGGGAGCGTGCGCGCGCGCTTCGGTCCTTCCAACACGGTTGACGGGTCGTCAGATCGTTTTCCTTCAGCGTAGAGAAATTTGTAGATCTGGCGTACCGCCGACAAGCGACGCGCCAGCGACGACGCCTTGAAGCCGCGCTCTGACAGGTTCGCGATAAAGTCCCGCAAATCATCGGTTGTCGCATTGGCAATCGTCCGGCCTGCCGCGCGCAGATGCGCCGACAAATCATCGAGATCGTTGCGGTAAGCAGTAAGCGTATTCTCGCCAGCACCGCGCTCGGCTGCGAGCATGTCGAGAAACAATTCGACGAGCAATTCGTCGGATGCTTTTGGCCGGCGGATCATCGCCTCGCCTTGTCTCCGGCGTCAGTGATTTTTGAGAAATTTGTCGGGCGGAATAGTCACAACGATCTCGCGTGGCTGATATTTCACAAAAGTTGCGAGCGAGAACACCGCACCGTAACCCAGGCCGACGAGCAGGCCGAGAAAAACCAGAAATCTGAATAGACTCGGCATGATCAAACCCGGCAAACGTCTGTGCGCCAGCGCCTAGCGATTTTAGGCGAGTTACGACCACGTTCCGGGACCGCTGACAAGACCGCCCTCGCGGTTGTCGCGATTACTGGTATATGGAACCGTGGATTCGTTTTCGGAACCATAGCATGGTTAACGGTGCCATTCAAAAACCTGCAGAAAATGGCTTGGAATCTGCGGTGGTCCGCGCGCTCGGCAGCCGCTCTATTGTGCTTGTCGGAATGATGGGCGCGGGCAAGTCTTCGATCGGCCGAAGACTTGCCGGCCGGCTTGGAATTCCATTCATTGACGCCGATTCCGAGATCGAAAGCGCCGCGGGCATGACCATTCCCGAAATCTTTCACAAGCACGGCGAGCCGTATTTCCGTGCCGGCGAGAAGCGCGTGATCGCGCGCCTTCTCGACAATGGGCCGCAGGTACTGGCGACGGGCGGTGGCTCCGTAATGGACCCGCAGACTCGTGCGTTGATCGGCGAAAAGGGTGTTTCGATTTGGCTGAAGGCAGATGTCGACGTCTTGCTCAAGCGCACCAAGCGCCGCAATGACCGGCCGCTGGCGGAAAAAATCAAAGATTTGCTGCCCGTGCGCGAGCCGCTCTATGCCCAAGCCGACATCATCGTGCAATCGCGCGACGAACCGCACGATACCATTGTGGATGAGATCATGGCCCAGTTGGCCGCTCGTCTTGGTATCGGGACGGAGAAGCCGTCATGACCGCGCTGTTGCGACAGACCGAGCCGAGCATAGTGAGGGTCGCGCTGGATAGGCGGGCTTACGACATTGCGATTGGCCGTGGTCTGCTCGCGAATTTGGGCGAGCGTATCAAGACATTGCGCCCCGGGGCGCGGGTCGCGGTCGTCACCGACGAGACCGTCGCCAAACTTCATCTTGGTTCCGCCGAAGCTGCGCTTAAATCTTCCGGTGTCGACAGTGCGCGTATCGTCGTGCCGGCGGGCGAAGGTTCCAAAAGCTATGGGACTTTCGAACAAATCTGCGAGGCGATCATCGCCGCGCATGTCGAACGAAATGACCTCATCGTTGCATTAGGCGGCGGAGTGATCGGTGACCTCGCGGGGTTCGCGGCCGCCTGCGTCCGGCGTGGGCTGGATTTTGTGCAGGTTCCAACGACGCTCCTCGCGCAGGTCGATTCCTCGGTCGGGGGCAAGACAGGCATCAATTCTCGCCAAGGCAAAAATTTGATCGGCGCCTTTCACCAACCGGTGCTGGTGATTGCCGATACCGCCTTGCTCGACACACTGCCCAAGCGCGAATTTCGTGCTGGCTATGCCGAGATTGCCAAATACGGGTTACTTGGCGATGCGGCGTTCTTCGCCTGGCTTGAGAAGAACTGGCAGGATGTGTTTGCCGGCGGTCCCGCGCGCGAGCACGCGATTGCGGTCTGCTGTCGCGCCAAGGCGGGCATTGTCGCGCGCGACGAGCGCGAAACGGGTGAACGCGCGTTGCTCAATCTGGGTCACACTTTCGGCCATGCGTTGGAAGCCGGTTGTGGATTTTCCGATCGGCTGTTGCACGGCGAGGCGGTGGCGCTGGGCATGGCGCTGGCATTCGATTTTTCCGCCCGCAAAGGCCTTATCGCGGTTTCGGAAGCTGCGCGGGCGGCTGCGCATCTTGCGGCGGCAGGGCTGCCCACCCACTTAAAGGATGTTCCCGGCGGTGCGCCGGGCGTTGACGTTTTGATGGACCTGATTGCTCAAGATAAGAAGGTTAGGCGCGGCACGCTCACATTTATTCTGGTGCGCGGCATCGGCCGGGCTTTTGTCGAGAGCGATGTCAATGCCGCCGAAGTGCGGGCTTTTCTCACTGACAAACTTGCCGAGCGATGACCGCGAACGACTGGTTTTCCCTTGTCGTCGTCCTGATCTGCCTGCTGCTCTCAGCCTTCTTTGCCGGCAGTGAGACCGCACTGACCGCATCGTCGCGCGCCAGCATGACGCGCCTGGAAAAGCATGGAAACCGGCGTGCCGGTATCGTCAATCGCCTCTTGCAGCAACGCGAGCGGCTGCTCGGCGCGCTGCTTTTCGGCAACAACGCGGTCAACATCGCCGCGTCGGCGCTCGCGACCGGCGTGTTGCTGACCTGGTTCGGCAATGCCGGCGTGGTCTATGCCACGGTGGTTATGACGATTGTCGTTGTCGTGTTCTCCGAGATACTGCCGAAGACAGCGGCCTTTAACGCCCCAGACCGGATCGCGCTCGCAGTTGCACGCCCGATATACTTATTCGTCAAATTGTTCGGCCCGGTGCTGATGACGATCGAAGCACTGGTACGCTGGCTGCTCAAGCACGTGGGAATGACTGTAGGCGAGGACCAGCAAGTCCTATCGGCGCGCGAGGAGTTACGTGGCGCAGTCGATTTGCTTCACCGCGAGGGCGATGTCGAGACACTCGACCGCGACATGTTCGGCGGCGTGCTCGATTTAGGCGAACTGGCAGTCTCCGACGTTATGATCCATCGTACCAATATGATCACGCTAGACGCTGACGACGCGCCTGAGGATGTGGTCAATGCAGTTATCGGGTCACCGGTTACTCGCCTGCCTTTGTGGCGCGGGAACCCTGAGAACATCGTAGGCATTTTGCACGTCAAGGATCTCTTGCGGGCGCTACATGCGGTCGATGGCGACGCGACCAAGGTCGATATCGCCTCATTGATGACTCCGCCCTGGTTCGTGCCCGATACGCGCCCGGTTGCAGAGCAGCTTAAGGCATTTCGTCGTCGTAAGACGCCGTTCGCGCTGGTGGTCGACGAATATGGCGAAGTCGAAGGCTTGGTGACACTGGAAGACATTCTCGAGGAGATCGTCGGTGACATCACCGATGAGCACGACGTCGCCATGCCCGGCGTTCGGCGTCAGCCAGACGGTTCGGTCAATGTCGACGGTGCGGTGCCGATCCGCGACTTGAATCGTGTGATGGACTGGAATCTACCCGACGAAGAGGCGACCACGATCGCCGGTTTGGTGATTCATGAAGCGCGCTCAATCCCGGAAGTGGGACAGAGCTTCACCTTTCATGGATTCCGTTTCAGGGTATTGCGCCGTGCGCGCAATCGCATCACCGCATTGCGCATCCAGCCGCTGCCGCGGACACGGCATGCTGAAGGCTAAACGCCGCCTTCGCCCGGCGCAGCAGCATGGATGGCAAGCGCATGGATGCCGCCTTCCAGTTCGGCTGAAAGCAATTGATTAATCATCCGGTGCCGTTCGAGCCGGCTCTTTCCTTTGAATGCTTCGGACACAATATAAACGCGATAGTGGGTTTGCCCGCCCGGCCGGTGTCCGGTATGGCCTTCGTGCTGGTGAGATTCATCCAGCACTTTGAGGCTTACTGGCATGAAAGCCTCGGTCAACTTCTTTGTGATGAGATCGGCGGTCCGCATGCTGCCCGCTTAGGAGAGGGCCGCCCGGCGGTCAATGGCCGGCGACAATATCTAGTCTTGAAGGCGTCACTGGCAAAAGCGCATAATGATCGGTCATGAAATTCGACTCACCCCTATTTGACCGCATCCGCGTCAAACCGGAGAAGGATCGCCGTCCGAAAACGGGCGGCCCCGGCTGCGAATGGCATGGCTGCAAGGAGAAGGCGACCCACCGGGCGCCCAAAGGACGCGGACGCGAGAGCGAATATTGGCGATTTTGTCTCGATCACGTGCGTGCTTACAACCAGTCATACAATTTCTTCACTGGCATGAGCGACGCCGCGGTGATGGCCTACCAGAAGGACGCGCTCACCGGTCACCGTCCGACTTGGAAGATGGGAACGGGCAAGGGCCCGGCCCGGCCGGATATGCGTGCTTTCGGCAGTCACGCCGATCCATTCGGATTATTCGGCGAAGGTGTGCGGGCGGAACAGCAGGCGCGCGCCGAAACCCGCCCGATCCGCAATGCCGAGCGAAAGGCTCTCGGTACGCTCGGCCTGGAGGTTGGCGCCACGTCACAGCAGGTGAAAACGCGTTTCAAGGAGCTCGTGAAACGCCACCATCCAGATGCCAATGGCGGTGACCGCTCCACCGAAGATCGGCTGGTGGAGATCATCCAATCCTACAATTATCTGAAATCGGTAGGATTCTGCTGATCGGTTGATTATTACCCCCCGGCAACCCAGCCCTGCCTTCCGCACAGGGTGGATCGCACCTATCTTATTGAAATAATTGATGGTGCCATTCCGCCGCGGCGGGTTTTTCGCCGCCTTGGCCTCTGCTAAGTTGCCGCCGCCATCAGCCGGACCGTTATGAGTCGGACCAAAATCAGGGGCTTCGGCGTTCCGAAGCCACGGAGGATCAATGACCGCCGCAGTGCAAGAAGTTGCCGGCCTGCCCGACATGAAAGTGTCGGTCCGGCAGGTTTTCGGAATCGACAGCGACATGGAAGTGCCGGCTTATTCGCAAGCCGACGAGCACGTGCCCGATATCGATGCCGACTATCGTTTCGACCGCCCAACCACGCTTGCCATTCTGGCTGGCTTTGCCAAGAACCGACGCGTAATCGTTACCGGCTACCATGGTACCGGCAAATCCACTCATATCGAACAGGTGGCGGCACGTCTGAACTGGCCCTGCGTGCGCGTCAATCTCGACAGCCACATCAGCCGGATCGACCTGATCGGTAAGGACGCGATCGTCATCAAGGAAGGTCAGCAAGTCACCGAATTCCGCCAAGGCATTCTGCCGTGGGCGCTCCAAAACAACGTCGCGCTCTGCTTCGACGAATACGACGCCGGACGGCCTGACGTTATGTTCGTCATCCAGCGCGTGCTCGAAGCCTCCGGGCGACTCACGCTGCTGGACCAAAGCAAGGTGATCAAGCCTCACCCGGCCTTTCGTTTGTTTGCCACAGCTAACACTGTCGGCCTCGGCGACACGTCGGGCCTCTATCACGGGACACAGCAGATCAACCAAGGCCAGATGGACCGATGGTCGATCGTCACCACGCTGAATTATTTGCCGCACGACAATGAAGTCGAGATCGTATTGGCCAAGGCGAAGCACTATCGTAACGAGCAAGGCCGCGACATCGTCAACAAGATGGTGCGGGTCGCCGATCTCACGCGCAACGCGTTCATGAACGGCGATATCTCGACCGTGATGAGCCCGCGCACTGTGATTACCTGGGCGGAGAATTCCGAAATCTTCAACGATGTCGGTTTTGCCTTCCGTCTTACCTTCCTGAACAAGTGCGACGAGTTGGAACGGCCGATTGTCGCTGAATTTTATCAGCGCTCTTTCGGCGTTGAGCTGCCGGAATCTTCGGTGAACGTGGCGCTGACATGAAGTTTACCTCTCCCGTGAATGGGGAGAGGGAGATGCCTTATGGCCTCTAACATCAAAACCAAAGCGTCGTCGAAAGAATCGCCGACTGAACCGTTCAAGCGAGCGGTCACCGGCTGTCTGCGCGCGCTTGCACGCAAGCCGGAACTCGAGGTTGCCTTCGCTGCCGAGCGACCAGGTCTGATGGGCGGCAAGGTCCGTCTGCCGGAGCCGCCACGCAAGCTCGGCAAGGCAGAGGCTGCGGTCGTGCGCGGACATGCCGATTCAATCGCGCTGCGGCTTGCCTGTCACGATGCCGCCATGCATCGCCGCCTGCAGCCCGCTGGCCAGCAGGCGCGAGCGGTATTCGAGGCAGTGGAACAAGCGCGCGTGGAAGCGATCGGTGCGCGGCGTATGGACGGCGTCGCGCAAAATCTCACGGCGATGCTCGACGAGCGTTTTCATCGCGGCAAGTTCGACCAGATCACCGAGCGCGCCGACGCGCCGATCGAGGACGCGTTGGCGCTCATGGTGCGCGAGCGCCTGACGGGCATGGCTCCGCCGCCGGCGGCCAAAAAACTGGTCGATCTGTGGCGGCCTCTGATCGAAGACCGCGCCGGTCGTGACCTCGATCGGTTGGAAAATCTCGTTGAGGACCAGCGCCAGTTCAGCGACGCCGTCCATGATCTGTTGGACGCGCTTGAAATGGGCGAGGATCGAAGTCACGACTCCGAGGAAGAAGATGAGGGCGAGGAGGATCGCCGCAAACAGGAGTCTGGTGAGGACGGCGAAGCCGCCGACTCCGATGAAATGCAGCGGATGAGCATGGAGGACACGCAGGTGTCCGCCGAGGATATGCCCGATTCGGCTGCGGAAGCGGTGGAGGCGCCGACGGCCGACATGGCCGACGACACCGACATGGGCGATTCGGAAACGCCGGGAGAGCCACAGCGGCCACGCCACTTTGGTGCCAACGAACCCCGCGGTCCCGACTATCGCGCTTTCACCGCCAAATTCGATGAGACCGTCGCCGCTGAGGATTTATGTGAGGCCGAAGAGCTTGACCGTCTGAGGGGCTATCTCGACAAGCAGCTCTCGAACTTGCAGGGCGTCGTCGCGCGGCTCGCCAATCGACTTCAACGGCGTTTGATGGCGCAGCAGAACCGCTCTTGGGAATTCGATCTGGAGGAAGGTCAGCTCGATCCGGCGCGATTGTCGCGCATCATCGTTGACCCGCTGCACCCGCTTTCGTTCAAGGCCGAGAAGGACACCGAGTTCCGCGACACGGTCGTCACGCTGCTGCTCGATAATTCTGGCTCGATGCGTGGCCGTCCGATTACGGTCGCCGCCACCTGCGCCGATATTCTCGCGCGCACGCTTGAACGCTGCGGAGTTAAAGTCGAAATTCTCGGCTTTACAACGCGCGCCTGGAAGGGCGGACAATCGCGCGAGCACTGGCTAACTGCCGGTAAGCCGGCCAATCCAGGCCGGCTCAACGACCTGCGTCACATTATCTACAAGTCAGCCGATGCACCTTGGCGGCGCGCACGTAAGAATCTTGGTCTGATGATGCGCGAAGGTCTGCTCAAGGAGAACATAGATGGCGAGGCGCTTGATTGGGCGCATAAGCGTCTGTTGGCTCGCACCGAGCAGCGCAAGATTCTGATGATGATTTCCGACGGGGCGCCGGTCGACGATTCCACGCTTTCAGTCAATCCCGGCAATTATCTGGAACGTCATCTGCGCTGGGTTATCGAGGAGATCGAGACCCGTTCCCCGGTAGAGTTGATCGCCATCGGCATTGGCCACGACGTGACGCGCTACTACCGCCGTGCCGTTACTATTGTCGACGCCGAAGAGCTCGGCGGCGCGATGACCGAGAAGCTTGCCGAGCTCTTTGAAGAACACGCCGCTGCCGAGCGGCCGAGCCCGCGCGTGCGAAGGCGCGTCGCTTGAGCCTTTCCCGCCGCCGTTCCTTTATTGCCGGCACCCTTATCGTCGCTTTGATCGGAGTCATCGGCTCTTTTGCCATCGCGCACGCTCTGCTTTATGCCGCAGCGCCTACGCGCATTGAAATCGAGGCAACGCCAATTACTTCGTTCGACAATCGTGAACCGACTCAGGTCCGGTTCGGAACTTTGGAATTTCGGGGTGGGCTTGTTCTTAGGTCTGCAAATCCTGCCTTTGGTGGACTCTCCGGCATCCATATTGAGTCGGACGGCGAGCACTTCCTTGCAATCACCGACAAGGGTTCCTGGTTGCGTGGCCGCATCGTTTACCAAGATGGGAAACCCATCCGCATCGCCGATGCCGAAATGGCACCGATCCTTGGATCGGATGGCAGGCCGCTCGCCACCAGGGGCTGGTTTGATACGGAGTCGCTCGCTGAGCGCGACGGCGTGTTCTATATCGGCATCGAACGGGTTGAGCAGATCGTGCGCCTCAACTACAGGCGCGACGGCTTCAAAGCGCGCGGTGAGCCGATCAAGGTCCCGGCCGATTTCAAGAGTTTCAGGTACAACAAGAGCCTGGAATGTCTGGCCGCGCCACCGCAGGGGTCGCCCCACGCAGGTGAATTGATCGTAGTCACCGAGCATAGCCTCGATGCAGACGGCAACCTGCGCTCATTCCTACTGGACGGCGATCGCGTTACACGCTTCAGCGTCAGGCGCACCGACGGTTTCGACGTCAGCGACTGCACGATCCTCCCGCCCAACGATCTTTTGCTGCTCGAGCGCCGCTTTTCTCTGACGCGCGGCGGCGCGATGCGAATTCGGCGGCTGCCGCTCGCAAGCCTGAAAGCGGACGCGCTGATCGATGGCCGTCCAATAATCGAGGCCGATCTCGGCTACCAGATCGACAACATGGAGGGGATTGCCGTGCACCGCACGGCGGGGGGCGAGATAACTATCACGCTGGTTTCGGACGACAATTTTTCGTTCATCCAGCGCAATCTGCTGCTGCAGTTCGCGGTGGTAGGAGAGTGAAACTGGTCAGCTAGCCGCCGCCTCGCGCTTCTTCACGATTTGGCGCTTGAGCTCGAGAACTTTCGGCGCCAGCTCATCGTCTTTGGCCTTCAGAAGGAAGGAATCAAGCCCGCCGCGATGGTCGACAGTCTTGAGAGCGTTGGCCGACACACGCAAACGGATCTTGCGGCCGAGGGTATCCGAAATCAGCGTGACGTTGCGCAGGTTCGGGAGGAACCGCCGCTTGGTCTTGATGTTGGAGTGGCTCACTTTGTGGCCGACCAGTGGCTTTTTACCGGTCAGGTCGCAACGCCATGACATAGCTCAGTCCTCGAAAAATATCGGCGCAAGCACGCGCGGATCAGGTCAATCGTCTCGGTTAAGACGGCGGACGTATAGAGAGCGCGATTAAAAGCGTCAAGCCGAGCAATTGGGCGCAATTTAACGGTTTTTCGAGCCTTTGGGCCGGCGAACACAGATTCGACGAAATCCGCGCCGACGAGATGCCCGTACTGCAAGCCATCATACTTAACTTTGCGGCATGGCTCCGCGCTCAAGGATTCGCTTGCGTGCTGAACTCGCGGCCAGTGATATGGTCGCTTGGCCGATCCACGGAGCGTCCGCCGGTGCCGGCGCGCGGAAGGATTGAGTCTTGCATCAAGTCATAAAACGCTCGCTGTTAGCTTCAGGCGCGCTGATCCTGGCCGTGAGCGGCTCGATTGTCGCGGCGTGGGCGCAGGGCCGGCTTGAAGCCCATTATTCGGCGACGCTTGCCGGCATTCCGATAGGCCGTGGCACCTGGGCCATCGATATAATGGATACTCAGTACACCGCGGCGATGAGCGGAACGACGTCGGGCTTATTGCGTGCTTTCACAGGCGGTCAAGGCAACGCCACCGTGCGCGGCACGCTCAATGGGGGACACCCGCTATCCTCGATCTACGCTGCGGACATTACCGGACGTAAGAAAATCGATTCGATCCGCATCACCATCAACAATGGCAATGTGAAAGATTTCAAGGTCGATCCGCCGCCGGAGAGTGACCCCGAGCGCGTACCGATTACCGAGGCGTCTCAGCGCGGCGTGCTCGATCCGATGACGGCTTCACTGGTGCGCATGTCGGGCAGCGGGGACCTGCTCGCTCCGGAGGCCTGCCAGCGCACCCTCGAGGTCTTCGACGGTCGGCTGCGTTACGATGTGCAATTCGCTTTCAAGCGCATGGATAAGGTCAAGGCGAGCAAGGGCTACGCTGGTCCAGTTGTGGTTTGCGCGGCGTATTTTTCGCCGGTGGCGGGGTATGTCCCCTCGCGCGCGGCGGTCAAATACCTTTCTAAGCAGCGTGATATGGAAGTATGGCTCGCACCAATCGCCGGAACTCGGGTTTTGGTGCCCTACCGTGCGCAAGGGCCGACGCCCATTGGCCAAGCGGTACTGGAGGCTTCCGAATTTGTCTCGGTCCCGATCTCGGCCGGGCCCGCCGCCAATGGGTCGAAGACGCAGTGACGTATAATTGAACTTGACTCCCGGGCTCCGACAGAATCCAGGATCGCGTTAACGTTTCAGGGGACTAGAAAGGGCTTGAATGGGGCCTGCACTACTCCATCTTGTGGATGCGCAGGGAACGGTCTCCAGATGTCGCCGTGAACGAAGCCATACAGCGCCAGAGTCAGCGATTCGGGCGCGGTTCGTTCCAGACTCGTTCTAAAGCTTAACCACGCACATGTTTGTCGTCGCATTGTGATACAGGAAGCGCGTGGAAGGGGCCTGCCTAGAGGTCCTGCCACCGGTCTGGACGCGTAATGGCTATTACTTTCTCCCCCCAGCCTGCCCGGGCGTCGCGAACTCGCGGCGCCGGTGTCACGGCAGTGCTGGGCCCCACCAATACCGGCAAGACCCACCTCGCCATTGAGCGCATGCTCGCGCATTCATCCGGCGTAATCGGGCTGCCTCTGCGGCTGCTTGCCCGCGAAGTTTACAACAAGGTTGCCGAGCGCGTCGGTAAGGATGCGGTTGCGCTGATTACGGGCGAAGAGAAGGTCAAACCGCCCAACCCGCGCTTCTGGGTTTCCACCGTTGAAGCGATGCCGCGCGATCTCGACGTCGCTTTTTTGGCAGTCGACGAAGTGCAACTCGGCGCCGATTTCGAGCGCGGCCACGTCGTCACCGATCGCAGGCTCCATGCCCGTGCCCGCGAGGAGACGTTGGTGCTTGGCGCCGCCACCGTAAGGCCGATGGTGGAGAAGTTGTTGCCCGGCGCCCACGTTATCAGCCGGCCGCGGCTATCCACGCTGACCTATGCTGGCGAGAAAAAGCTCACGCGGCTGCCGTCGCGATCGGCCATCGTCGCATTTTCAGCGGAAGAAGTTTACGCCATCGCTGAGCTGATCCGCCGTCAGCGTGGCGGTGCCGCGGTGGTGTTGGGCGCGCTTTCGCCGCGAACTCGTAATGCGCAGGTCGCCTTGTATCAGTCCGGAGACGTCGACTATCTGGTCGCGACCGACGCCATCGGAATGGGGCTCAACCTCGATGTCGATCACGTCGCGTTTGCTTCCGACCGAAAATTTGACGGTTATCAATTTCGAAAGTTAAACCCGGCTGAACTCGCGCAAATTGCGGGCCGTGCCGGCCGTGCGACGCGAGACGGCACATTCGGCACAACTGGACGGTGCGATCCATTTGAACCGGAGCTGGTGCAGGCTCTGGAAAGCCACAGCTTCGAGCCGATTCGTCTGCTGCAGTGGCGCAATACCGATCTTGATTTTGCTTCGATTGGTGCCCTGCAAGCCTCCCTCGCCGCAACGCCAAACGAACAGGGACTGACGCGTGCGCCGATTGGCGAAGACATCCTGGTTCTGGAGCACGCCGCGCGCGACGAGGATGTCCGGACACTCGCCCAAAACCGTGCTTCCATTGCCCGGCTATGGGACGTCTGTCAGGTTCCCGATTATCGCAAAATCGCGCCCGCCACCCATGCCGAATTGGCCGTAACCCTCTATGGATTCTTGATGCGAGAGGGTAACATCCCTACCGACTGGTTCGCTCGTCAGGTTGCCCTTGCCGATCGAACCGACGGCGACATCGATACTCTCTCCAACCGGATCGCGCATGTCAGGACCTGGACTTTCGTTGCCAATCGGCCCGATTGGCTTGCCGATCCGGACCATTGGCAGCAGGTCACGCGCACGGTCGAGGACAAGCTGTCCGATGCGTTGCACGAACGTTTGGCCGAACGTTTCGTGGACCGCCGCACCAGCGTCTTGATGCGGCGGCTTCGAGAAAACGTAATGCTGGAAACCGAAATCGGAAAGTCTGGTGAAGTAACGGTCGAAGGCCATGTCATCGGCCGTCTCGATGGATTTATGTTCGCACCTGACGCGTCTGCCGCCGGTTCCGAGGCCAAGGCGCTCAACGCAGCTGCACAGAAGGCTTTGGCCGGCGAGATCGAGGCGCGCGCGACCAAACTGTCGCAGGCTTCCAATGACCAGATTGTGCTGGCCACCGATGGCGCCTTGCGCTGGACTGGCGACCTGGTTGGCAAGTTGATCGCCGGCGACGATACGTTGCGCCCGCGCGTGCGCGTCATCGCCGACGAACAGCTGACCGGGCCGGCACGCGAATTGGTTCAAACGCGACTCGATCTCTGGCTGAAGACCCACATCGAGAAGCTGCTGGCGCCACTCTTTTCACTCACAGCCGCCGAAGATGTCACCGGCATGGCGCGGGGTGTTGCATTTCAACTCGTTGAATCGCTGGGTGTGCTGGAGCGGCAAAAAGTAGCCGACGAGGTCAAGGGCCTCGATCAGCCCGCGCGCGCGACCTTGCGCAAATACGGCGTGCGATTTGGTGCGTATCACATTTATCTTCCGGCGCTGCTTAAGCCTGCTCCGCGAGCGCTTGCGACCCAACTGTGGGCGATCAAGCACGAGAGTCCGGAGGCGAAGGGAGTGAGCGACTTGCTGCATCTCGCGGCGAGTGGGCGCACGTCGATTCCAGTCGACAAGGAGACGCCCAAAACGCTCTACCGCACCGCTGGTTATCGTATTTGCGGTGAGCGCGCGGTGCGTGTCGATATTTTGGAAAGACTTGCCGATCTTATCCGGCCGGCACTGTCCTGGCGCGAAGGTGCTCCCGGTCCTAAGCCAGACGGCGTTTTCGATGGGCGTGGCTTTCAAGTGACCGGTGCGATGACATCCCTTACCGGCGCTTCAGGTGAAGACTTCGCTTCCATCCTGCGCTCGCTCGGCTACCGCATGGATCGCAAGCCGAAACCCGTTGAGGCGGCAACACCAGCTGCTGCATCGGCAACAATCCCTTCGACGGGCATTGCCGCGGAACCAGCAACAGCAAGCGATGCTACGCCGCCGGAAATCGTATCAGGGGACTCCACGCCGAGTGAAGCTGGATCGGCCGCCGATACGCCAACGCGCTCATTGCTACCCGAGCCGGAATTTCTTGCCCCATTGATGCAAGAATCCACGGACGGCGCGCCGACGGAGACTGCAAAATCCGAGGCGGGATCCGCTGCTGCGGACGTGACCGAGCCCGTCGCGCAGGCGGCGGACAACGCGCAAACTGATTCGACCGAAAATAAGTCTGTCGAGGAGCCGGCCTTCGTCGAAGTCTGGCGGCCGGCGGGGCGATCCGAACGCCGTCCGCATCGGCCGCGCCGTCCGCACCGCGCGCAACCACAAGCAGCTGCTCCCACCGGTGCCGTGGCGGTAGGCGTGGCGGTAGAAGCTCCGGCAGTGGCGGCAACAGATGCAGCTCAGTCATCGCCCGGTCCCCGGCGCTCCCGCCATGACTCTGGCGATCGTCCCGACCGCCAACAGCGGCAGGACCGGCATGAGCGGCAGCAACGGATGGAACGTCAGGGCCAGCGCGGCGAGCGCAGCGAACGTGCAGCACGCCGCGGGCCTCGCCGCGATCGCGATGATGGGATTGGGCGCGCGGAGCGCGAGCAGTATTTCGCAAAGCCGCACGGTTCCGACCGACGCGACAAACAGCCTGATCCTAATTCGCCCTTTGCCAAGCTCGCCGCACTCAAGCAGCAACTCGAGCAGGGCGCTAAAGAGCCATCTTGACTACGGTGTCCCAAGGCCCGGATCGTCAACGCATCGACAAATGGCTTTGGCATGCACGCATGGTTCGCACGCGCAGTGCCGCTACCGCGCTCACTACGGCAGGTTTTGTTCGGCTTAACGGCAAGCGTATGACTGCCGCTGGCCATCCAGTCCGAATTGGCGACGTGGTGACGCTGGCGCTCGATCGCGCGGTGAAGGTAGTTCGGGTGGAGGGCCTTTGCGAAAAGCGCGGTGGCGCGCCGGCCGCCCGGATGCTTTACCGCGAATTGACCTGAGATTCCGCAGGTAGGGCCTTCATTGCGCGTGGACTGGTCGGCTAGGTGTGGCGGTGGCAGCGAGCCGGTTGCGGCATATCTGTGGTTACGTTACGCACGCTTGCGAGTATTCGACCGGAGCGGGGAATGACCTACGTCGTCGTCGAAAATTGTATCAAATGCAAATACATGGACTGCGTGGAGGTGTGTCCAGTGGACTGCTTCTACGAGGGCGAAAATATGCTCGTCATTCACCCTGACGAGTGCATCGACTGCGGGGTGTGTGAGCCCGAATGCCCCGCTGAGGCAATAAAACCGGATACCGAATCGGGGCTCGAAAAGTGGCTGGAACTCAATGCCCAATACGCCAAGAACTGGCCCAACATCACGGTCAAGCGCGAGGCACCGGCGGATGCCAAGGATTGGGATGGGGTGCCCGAAAAGTTCAAGAAGTTCTTTTCAGCGGATCCGGGTACCGGCGACTGAATTTGCCCTACCCCGACACCAGCGCCGCTGGGCGAACTGCCTTTTATCGGAGAGCGTTAACCGATTCCGTTAAAATGCGGGATTGTTCCAGTAGAATTGCTGGTTTGCTGTCCCATAAGGCTTTGATTCCGCCCAAAAATGTGCTATATTATAAAAAATGGACAGGAACGACGTTGCCACCGGTGCGCTCCCCCTTCGGGAGCCTTATTTTTCGGTGGCTGGTCCCGGGTTCCCAGATCAGAGGGCGTGCATTCCACGCGTGAGCAGTGGCAGGAAAAACGCGTCATAAATCGAAGAAAGGTTCCGCCGGTATGAGCCGGGGGCCGAAAAAGTCTGCCGAAATGCGGCGGACCTCCCATGCCTCGCGCGGCGCTGCCCGCGGTGGGGCTCCCGCAGCCAAAACGGCCGGTGCCCGCAAAGGGGCCGGTGAAGGAGTCGTGCCCGGAATGACCTCCAATAAGAAGACTACCCAACGACAAGGCTTCAAGACTAACGAATTCATCGTCTATCCGGCTCATGGCGTGGGCCAGATCATGGCCATCGAGGAGCAAGAGGTCGCAGGCGCCAAGCTGGAGCTGTTCGTCATCAATTTCATCAAGGACAAGATGACGCTGCGGGTTCCGACGGCCAAAATTGTGTCTGTAGGCATGCGCAAGCTGGCCGAGGGGCCGCTGGTCAAGCGCGCGCTGGAGACGCTCAAGGGTCGCGCACGCATCAAGCGCACGATGTGGTCGCGCCGGGCCCAGGAATACGAAGCCAAGATCAACTCTGGCGATATCGTCGCCATTGCCGAGGTTGTCCGCGACCTTTACCGGTCGGACACCCAGCCGGAACAGTCTTATTCGGAGCGGCAGCTGTACGAAGCCGCGCTTGATCGGCTGTCGCGCGAGATTGCGGCGGTTCAGCGCGTTACCGAGACCGAGGCGATCAAGGAGATCGAGGCAGCGCTCGCCAAGGGCCCGCGCCGTGGTCCCAAGCCGGCCGAGGATGCCGCTCCCGAAGAGGGAGTGGAGGAAGAGGCCGCCTAAGGCCATCCGCCCACCCACAAATACCGAGAGCCCGGCGCTTGCGCCGGGCTTTTCGTTTGGGCGGAAACGCTACTTGCCGCCGGTTGCTCGGGCCATCTTCCCGGCTAAAATGCCGCCAAACACCCCATCGACGGTATGGAGTAGGTAATGACCGCCATTCGCGGCTATGTCGCGCCGACCACTGAATCCGGTGCACTTGGCGTGCATTCGCTCGACCAGTTTGTGCTGAGCGTACCCGATGCCTCGGTGGCGCAGGATTTCTACGGCCAGTTCGGCCTCGACGTACGACGCGACGGCAATGCGCTCGCGATCAAGACATTCGGTCACGAGCATCGTTGGGGATCGGTGGTTGAAGGCGCCAAGGCGAAGGCGCTGCACCATCTTTCGTTTGGCTGCTATGCGGACGATCTTCCGCGCCTCAAGGCGCGCATCGAAGAGCAGGGCGTCAAACTCATCGATCCGCCGCCCGGGTTTGAGAGCAATGGCTTCTGGTTCCGTAACTACGAAGGCGTTCTGATCGAAGTAAAGGTCGGGCCGAAAGTTTCGCCCGACAAGAAATCCGAAAGCCAATGGATTTGTGTGCCTGCCGGCGTTGCGGCCGCAAGCGTCCGGGAAAAAGCGCCTCCGGTGCGCCCGCGTCGGCTATCGCATGTGTTGATTTTCACGCGCGACGTTAGCGAATCGATCAAATTCTATGAACGCACGATTGGCTTGCGTCTGTCAGACCGCGCGTCCGATCTCGTTGCCTTCATGCACGGGATTCACGGAAGCGATCATCATCTCCTGGCGTTAGTGAAGTCGTCGGCACCCGGCTTCCATCATTGTAGCTGGGACGTCGCCAGTCTGAACGACATCGGTCTTGGCGCCATGCGAATGCATGACAAGGGCTGGACCAAGGGTTGGGGCCTCGGGCGTCATGTGCTCGGCTCCAACTATTTCCACTATGTGCGCGATCCGTGGGGCAGCTTCTCGGAGTATTCCTGCGACATCGACTACATACCGAAGGATGAACGTTGGCCGGCGGCTGACCACAAGCCCGAAGATTCGTTCTATCTCTGGGGCCCAGACGTTCCGCGCGAATTTACGATCAACTATGAAGGCGGCGAGAGCTGAGCGTCGTTACTCTGCGATGATCTTGACCTTTTCGCCTGGCTTCAGCCGGTCATGCGGACCAAGACCGTTGAGCACCCGGAAGCGGTCGAGCGAGTGATCGGATGTTGCCATTCTGTGCGCGAGCTTTTCGACCGTGTCGTTTGCACCGACGGCAACGATCTTCAGCCGCATCGGTTTGACCTGCTGGCTCTCCTTCAGGGTCATCCGGCGGAAGCTCATGATGGATTCGCGAAACTGGCGGTCCACCTGCGCGGTTCTGGCTTTGGCAGCAAAAATAAATCGATAGACATCACTGCCGAACCGCACTGCAAAAATACGGAACGACCAATTCCCACCGCCGGCTGTCGCGGTCGCAGTCGAAAATCCATTGACGGAAAATTCCTCAACGCTTGCGGAATCGACGTTCTCCATCCATCCCGACTTTAAGTAGTTAGGCAAGGATTGCTCGGCCGGCACGCTGACCACATCGAGGCGCAAGGCTTCGTCTCCGCCTTCCTTGAGTCCGAGCACTGCCTGTGCCGTGTTATCGAGCGAAAAGCCCGGCGGTGCTACGAACGTAAATCCAAGCTTGGGGTGCAAGAAATGCCGGCCGCGTGCAAAACCCTCGCTAGGATCCTCGCCATAGACAATGCCGTCGAGATTGCCGAGATATTCGGCGCGATCACGTTCACCACCACCGGGGCCGCTGAATTGGCGGGCATTCGAAAGTGCGTTTTTCACCCGGTCGGGGGTCGCCGGATGGCTGGACAGAAAATCGAGCATGCGAGGATCTGCGCCGCCGGCAGTCGCCTTCAGGTCGGCATTTCGCTGCATATCGCTGAGAAAACGTGAGGCTCCGTACGGATCGTAACCTGCACGCGCCGAAATACCGACGCCGATGCCGTCGGCCTCGAATTCCTGTGCGCGCGAAAATGCCGCCAGCGTTAGTTTGGATTTTGCGAGCGCCAACGCTCCTACTTGTGGGTCGCTGAGCACATCATTGACCACGTGACTGATGATCGCGACCTGCCGCGCCTGTTCCTCACGTATAGCGGCATGGCGTGCGATCACGTGGCCCATTTCATGCGAAAGGACGGAAGCAAGTTCAGCCTTGTCGTTGGCGAGAGCGATCAATCCGCGCGTGATATAGAGTCGTCCGTTCGGAAGCGCGAAGGCGTTGATCGCCGGTGAGTTAAGAATGATGACCTGATACTTCAGGTCTGGCCGTTCGGACGCCGCCACGAGACGGTCGACGGTTTTCTCGATCATGGCATGAAGGCGCGCGTTTTCGTATTCGCCGCCGTAGGAAGCAAGTATGCGCGCGTGCTCGCGTTGGGCCGCAGGTTCCGGCTCCGCCTGTGAGGACGTCTGCGGCACCGGCAGCGAAACCAGACGGTTATCCGACGTACTGGTGCATCCGGCCAGCAACGATACTAGAAGCGCAGCGATTCCGAACGCGCGGCCTGCAATTCCGGTTATTAGCTTGGCCATTGCAGCTTACTCACAATAACTTTTACTCAATGAGCTCGATCTGTTCAGGGGCGACGGCTTCGATGACCGGGCCGCTGCGCTGCTCGATCCAACCGCGTACCCGAATCGGGTGGCCCTCCAGCCGTTTCAGATCGACGCCAGCCATGACGAATTCACGCCGATGACGCTTGAGAATGGTGACGGTGAAGTCGTGCGTCCAGCGCCGCCCGAAGTTCAAATACATTGTGGCGCCGCTTTCACGCACCGACAAGACCTTGCCTTCTACCAGCGCAAATTGACCCCGCGCAGCCGCTATTTGGTTGGTATTTTCGGACTTCAAAGGGGCAAAATTGGGGTCAGCCCAAAGCCCAAGGCGGGACACGCGTGCCGCCCGTTCGGCGCGTAACAAGGCGTCGGCGCAGTATTTGTCACCAATTCGCCCCGACACCCGTGCCCGGCCTTGCTCCAGCATTGTTTGCTGGATCGATTGTTGACTGTCGTCGACATAGACGAAGGCAACGAGACGGCCATAACGATCCTGCTGGGGGCCGAGCTGCTTCAGGCGCACGTCGCGCCCACCAACAAGTGACTGCAAAAGACTGCGGCTTTCGTCGGCAACTTCAATCGCCGCCAGCCGCAGTTCCCGGCCGTCGGCGAGCAACAGCGTGCGTCCATCGCGTACGCTGGAAACCTTGCCTATTCCCGCTTCGGTGAGTTTACAGGATTCCTGCGTTGCCGCATTGCACAGGAGCGCCGGTAGAATTGCCGCAGACAAAATTGCGGCTTTTGCCTGGGAGCGAAAACGTTTCATGAACCGATTGTCAAAACTCGCTGCTAAGTCAGTCAATAGAGATGGCGGCCACCTGCCGAAGCGCTAGAATGGCCTGAAACAGTGTCGATGTAATTATCGCCGGGGAGGGTATGAATGCAAACGCGCCACCCTTTGCAAAGCCGTCGGAAATTCCTGACGTCAGTTGCCGCTGCCGGCGTGATGGCCGTGTCGGGAGCGCGCGGCGAGGACAGCCACTGGCCGGACCGCCCTGTGCGGATCGTCGTGCCGTATCCGGCGGGTGGTTCGACCGATGTGCTTACGCGCATTTTGGCCGAGAGGCTGAAGGATATATTCGGCCAGCCCTTCGTGATCGAGAACCGGGCAGGTGCAGGCGGCAACATCGGAATTGCAACGGTGACCGGCAGCCCGCCGGACGGATATACCATCGGCTCTGCGACGATCGGCCATTTCGCGATCAATCAATTCCTCTACACCAAGATGCCTTACGATGCCGAACACGACATGATCCCGGCCTCACTGACTTGGGAACTGCCCAACGTTTTTGTCGTTCCCACGGATCATGTGCCGGCAAAAACACTGTCTGAATTCCTGACCTGGGCAAAGCAAAAGGGGCAGGTCAGCTTCGGCAGCCCTGGGGTCGGCACCACGCCCCATCTTTCCGGGGTGATGTTTGCCAAACGCTCTGGCATCGACGCCATCCACGTTCCCTTTCGTGGCGCTGCCCAGACCATCCCCGCCATGCTCGCGGGCGACGTGAATTTTGCGATCGACAATCTCGCTTCGTATATACCGGTCATCCAGTCGGGAAAGATGCGCGCCCTTGCAGTGACCTCGGCAGAACGTTGGCCAACCTTGCCGGATATTCCGACAATGGGTGAAGCCGGCATCAAGGATTTCGTCATCACTTCATGGGCGGCCTTTGTGCTGCCGGCGGGTACGCCGCGCCCGATCATCGACAAGCTCTCCGCGGCTCAACGGCAGATCGCAACTGAATCGTCGGTCAAGGAACGCTTCCTGATTGCTGGCGCGCGTATCCTTTCCAGTACGCCCGAGGCCGCTCTCGCTTTTGCGGCCAAGGAGCGAATGATCTGGAAAGACGTCGTTGCGGCTTCGGGCGCAAAAGTGGATTAGGCCGAAGGCCGGTGCGTTACATCCGCGCCTGTGCTACATCGCAGCGCGACGGTCCCGTAGCTCAGCAGGATAGAGCAGCGGTTTCCTAAACCGAAGGTCGGAGGTTCGACTCCTCTCGGGACCGCCACCTTTCAAATCGCACTTTGATTTTCCAATATTTTTTGCCCGAATTGTCAAACCGGATTGCAACGTCCGTCTTCTGCTATGATTTCATTTGGGGAATGACCGCCAACGCCGGACATACCATGACTACACGTCGCCATTGCGGGATGATCAATCGCCTCTGGAAAACGTTCGCCGCTGGTGCCCTCATCGCGGTGACATTGATTGGTGCTGATGCCTGGGCACAGACATCCAGAACGATCCGGATCGTC
>DAHUXA010000240.1 GCA_027307405.1 Hyphomicrobiales bacterium
CCGTTTCTGTTCACCAATTGCAAGACCGGCGAGGGAGTCCCCGCACTCGTCGATCTCATTGTGCAGGACTTGCTGTTCGACCTAGAGGTGCCGCGACAGAGGTCGGCGTGACGTCGCCGGTCGCCGCACCGTGGCGTGCCGCCGAAGCTCTTGGTGCATCGGCTGCGGAATTCGCGCTATTTCAGGACGAACCGGCGCAGATGAAAAGCGGCACGGTGGGCAAGACGGGCTTCTTGCGTCTCGGCTTCGAATTGCGCGGCAAGCAAACGATCCTCGCGGACCTTGACCGCCGCGCGCCGTACATGGCCCAACGTGCGATCTACTGTGACGACAGTGTGCCGGGGCTTGCCCATGTATTTATGATCACCACAACCGGTTGTCTCTTGCAGGGCGACCGCCTTGCGCTCGAGATCGCGCTTGGACCGCGCGCGCAGGCGCACGTGACCACGCAATCCGCGACCAAGATTCACACGATGGATGCCAATTATGCGGTACAGACGCAGACGATAACGCTTGGCGAGGAATCCTATTTGGAGTTACTTCCCGATCCGCTGATTCCGCATCGTCGAGCGCGCTTCCTTAGCGATACGCGGATCTGTATTCCGACTTCGGCAACGCTGCTATTTTCGGAGATCATTCAAGCGGGGCGGAAGCACCATCATCCGGACGAGTGCTTTGGCGCCACATTGTTGTCGATCGCCGCGGCCGCCTCTCGCCCGGACGGTCGGCTGCTATTCACCGAAAAGCTGATCATTGAGCCGCAGCGATATTCAATGCGCCAGACCGGCGTGATGGACTCGTTCGATGTATTCGGCAACGTGATCTTGTGCACGCCCAAAGACAAAGCCGAGCGCATTTATGCGCGCGTACAGGCCGATGTTGACCTCCCACGCGGTGTGGCCTGTGGCGCCTGCGGGCTACCCAACGATGCCGGTCTCATCTTCAAGGTCGTCGGCCGGGAGTGTGCGCAGGTCAAGACGAAGGTACGCGAATTTTGGGGCCTTGTTCGCAAGGAGGTGACTGGCGCCGACCTCCCGCAACCATTTCTCTGGCGCTGAACGTCAAAACGAGCAGGGATGCGATCGCCAAACCACAGTTCACTGCATTGCAGGAGTCGATAATGAAGGAACTTTTGGCAAGCTGGGAAAAGCTGTGTGTGTCGTCTGCGGGTCTGCGTTTCGTCGACATTAACCTGCGCGGCACAGGGCAGGTCATGCTTCAGGACAATCCACTAAGCGGCGCACTGTTTCTCGCTGCCATCGCCTGGGGCTCCTATGCCGCCGGCGCGCCACAGATTGCGATTGGAGGAATCGTGGCACTCCTCGCAGCAACGCTTACGGCATATTGGGTTCGCGCCGACGAAAAGTCGTTGGCCGCAGGTCTCTACGGCTTCAACGGTATTCTCGTGGGATTGGCGCTTCCGACATTTCTGGCGCCGGGTCCGCTGCTTTGGGCATATGTGATACTTGGAGGCGCTGTTTCAACAATTGTCATGATGTGGACGGTCAAGCTGGTGACGCCATGGGGCGCTGCTTTGACCTTTCCATTTGTGATCACGACCTGGCTTCTTCTTCTGGCGACCTACGGATTTGCCGGGCTGACGGGCGCCGCGCTGCCGGCCGGCAAGGTCGTCGGAGCCTTCCAGGCGGTTGCCTCGGACCCGCTTCGGTTTAGCGATTTTGTGCAGGGTACGTTGCACAGCATTTCGCAAGTGTTTCTGAAAGGGAACGGCTTGTCTGCGCTATTGTTGCTGGCCGGATTGGCGGTCAATTCGCTTGCAGCCGCCGCATTTGCGCTTGCGGGCGCAATACTGGCCGTAATTGTTGCGCATCTTCTCGGCGCAGAAAGCGATTTGATCACCGGCGGGCTCCTAGGCTTCAGTCCAGTGCTGACCGCCATCGCGCTCGGCACCGTCTTCTACCGGCCGAGCCTTCGTGTCGCGTTGTACACTGCGCTGGGTACGGCGATGACGGTCGTCGCGCAAGCGGCGCTGAATGTCGCGCTGACGCCGTTCGCCATTCCTGCACTGACCGCACCATTTGTGCTGGTGACCTGGATGTTTATGGCGCCGCGTGAGAGTTTCGAACCGAGTGTAAAACGACGAAGCCGAAAGGCGGCGTAGACAGACGACCGCGGACGTTATTCGAGCACTGATCTCAAGTTGCCTAGGGAGGCCTGAGCCATGGGACTTTTAGGGATATTGGTCGCGCTGGCCCTGCTGATGTGGCTGGCCTACAGGGGCTGGAGCATCTTGCTGGTTGCCCCCTTAGCTGCGCTTGTGGCCGCTGCGATATCACGCGAGCCGCTTCTCGCCCATTGGACGCAGACTTTTATGGGTGGTGCCGCTCGCTTCTTTATCCAGTGGTTTCCGATGTTTCTGCTCGGCGGCTTGTTCGGCAAGCTCATGGATGACAGCGGATCGATCAGCTCGATCGCACGTTTTTTGACCGAACGATTGGGAACCCGCAACACGATGCTCGCAGTCGTGCTTGCCTCAGCCCTCGTCACCTATGGTGGCGTCAGCGTCTTCGTTGCCTTTTTCGTGCTGGTACCGATGGCCAACACGATGTTTAAGTCCGCCGATCTTCCGCGGCGGTTATTGCCTGCCACCATCGGTCTCGGCGCATTTACGTTCACGATGTCTGCGCTTCCGGGCTCACCGTCGGTCAATAACGCCATTCCGATGCCGTACTTTGGAACAACAACATTTGCGGCTCCCGGTATCGGGATCATCGCGTCGGCGATCACCTTGGCGTTCGGTATGTGGTGGCTCCGCCGTGCCGAAGCGGCCGCGCGCAAGGCGGGCGAGGGCTACGGCGGCGATGTGGACGCCGCTCCCGTCATCGACGAGAAGACCCGCGAGCATGCGACTGCGGCAGGCGAATTCGATCCTGCCGAGATAGAGCATGGCAAACACGCCAGCAGCGAGCCATCCTTCGTTTTGGCTGTACTGCCGCTTTTTGTTGTCATCGTCGTAAATTTCCTAATGTCGTTGGTTGTGTTTCCACGCCTCGATTTTGCATTTCTGGCAAAAGAAGTGTGGGGGGGAACCACGCTCGGCGCGGTGGCGGGTCTGTGGTCGCTGCTCCTGGCGCTTGGGGCCGGGACCCTGGCCATCGTCATCGTCAACTACAGTCGTTTGCCCTCTTTGCGCGAAAGCCTGGATGCCGGCGCCAACTCTGCAGCTTTGCCGATCCTGACAATCTCCAGCCTTGTCGGTTTCGGCGCCGTCGTTGCTGCCCTGCCGGCGTTTTCTACGGTACGCGACGCGGTACTATCGATTCCGGGCGGGCCACTGATCTCGCTCACCGTCTCGATGAACGTTCTCGCCGGGCTGACTGGCACGGCTTCCGGCGGCATGGCGATTGCACTCAATGCACTCGGTGACACATTTCTGCGTCTCGGTGCTGAACATGGCGTCGATCCCGCTTTGATGCATCGCATAACCACGATCAGCGCCGGCACGCTCGACGCTCTTCCTCACAATGGTACGGTCCTGATGTTGCTTCAAATCAGCAAACTGACTCATAAAGAAAGCTACCTAGACATGGTGATGACTGTGATCGTAAGCGTGATTATCTCGCTTGTGGCGGTCATTGCACTAGGTTCGATGTTTGGGTCGTTTTGATCGATAGTAGGGGGTAGATGCGTGTCCAGAGGACTCAAATTTTTCAGGATGAACCTCGGCTCTTCAGCAAGCACCGGTTTGTCAGTTGTTTCATGGATGCCGAAGACCGCCGCCAGCCACGTACAAGACTATGAAATAATATAAAATGTATAGATTGTAGGTCTGACCATTGCCTGAGTAGACCGCCCGGGCCCGGTCGGCGAGTGTTGCGGTGGCCGTGGTCAGTCCTCCCCAGAATTCGATCGCCCATGGCGGCGTCAACATGGTGAAGGCTGGCCTGTAAAAATCGAAAAAGGCGGCACGTGAACTGCCGTCGTGGATTTTTGAGCCCCCACCGAGTAATTTAATCCAGCCGGCGCGTCGGATTA
>DAHUXA010000241.1 GCA_027307405.1 Hyphomicrobiales bacterium
CAGCACGCGCAGTAACCGCGTCTGCGCCTCCATTGGCATATCGCCAATCTCGTCAAGAAAAAGGGTGCCGCCTTCAGCCTGCTCGAAACGGCCGGCGCTGCGCGTGTTGGCGCCGGTGAAGGAACCCTTTTCGTGCCCAAACAATTCGGATTCGATGAGGTCGCGTGGGATCGCCGCCATGTTGATGGCTACGAAGGTGCCGGAGCGCCGTTTGCCATAGTCGTGCAACGCGCGCGCCACCAATTCTTTGCCTGTGCCCGACTCGCCCGAGATCATTACGGTCAAATCGGTTTGCATCAACCGCGCCAACACGCGGTAGATTTCCTGCATGGCCGGCGATCGGCCAACAAGCGGGATGCCTTCAAAGTCTTCGTTTTTGGCGGGCGTCGGTCGCGGATCTTTCGGCTCAGACAGCGCGCGGCCGACAATCGCGATAAGCTCCTTGAGATCGAAGGGCTTCGGCAGATATTCATAGGCACCGCGTTCGGAGGCGCGAATTGCCGTCATGAAAGTGTTCTGGGCGCTCATGACCACGATCGGCAGATCGGGGCGCGCCTTGCGGATGCGCGGGATCAGGTCGAAGGCATTTTCGTCAGGCATGACGACGTCGGTAATCACCAGATCGCCATCACCCTGCGTGATCCAGCGCCATAGCGTTGCGGCGTTGCCGGTCGAGCGCACTTCGTATCCGGCACGTGAGAGTGCTTGATTGAGGACGGTGCGGATCGCTGCATCGTCGTCGGCAACCAGGATGCTTCCCGTCGGCATGTCTTGTCTCACGGGCTTTGGACTGGCGGCGCGTCGTCAGTGACTTCGCCGTCGCCGCTGTATACCGGCATAAGCACGCGGAAGATGGTCCGCCGCGGCTGTGATTCACATTCGATGATGCCGCCATGATCGCCGACAATCTTGGCCACCAGTGCGAGCCCGAGCCCGCTACCGCTCTGCTTTGTGGTGACAAAGGGATCGAACAAATGGGGCATCAGGTCTTCGGGCACGCCCGGCCCGTTGTCCTTGACGCAAAACTCAAGCGGTAACGATACACGCGTCTTGCTGCCCGGTACCGATAACCGCACGCCGGGGCGGAAGGCGGTGGTGAGCTGTATTTCCCCGTCGGCCGTGCTTTCGCCGATCGCCTCGGCGGCATTCTTGAGCAGGTTGAGAAACACCTGAACAAGCTGATCGCGATTGGCGAGCACAGGCGGGAGCGAAGGGTCGTACTCTTCGGTGAATTTGATGTGGCGCCCAAAACCTGATTGGGCCAGGCGTTTTACGTGGTCCAAAATCACGTGGATATTCACAGGCTCACGGTCAATCGGACGCTCGTCCGCGAATACTTCCATGCGATCGACCAACTTCACGATGCGGTCAGTCTCGTCGCAAATCAGTTTTGTGAGCGGTCGATCGTCATCCCCCGCCGACTGCTCGAGCAGCTGCGCTGCGCCGCGAATGCCCGACAGCGGATTTTTGATTTCGTGAGCGAGCATCGCCGCCAGCGCGATGACCGAACGTGCCGCTCCGCGATGCGTCAGTTGACGATCCATTTTGTCGGCAATAGTGCGTTCCTGCAGCATGACCACGACGTGCTCGGGATATTCAGGTAGCGGCGCCACGTAGAGATCGACGAGGCGTTCGCCCGGGTTGCGTGGAGTTGCGAGGTCGACCTTGTATTCATTGACCGCCGCCCCGCGATGCCGCACCTGCTCAATCAGCGGCAGCAAGGGAGAACCGAACGGCACCAGCTCGCGCAGCATGTGCCGGCGCAGCATTGCGGTTGATGCTTCAAAGAATTGTTCCGCCGCAACATTTGCATCGGCAATTTTGCCTTCCGGTGACACCATGATCACCGGATGTGGCAGCGCATGCATCATCGCGTCGGCCGGTGTGCTGACGATCGCCGAGACAGCCTGGGCGCGGCTCATGCGGCAGCCCTCCAGGCGAAATCGTCGTAGGCTTCGGCCAGAAAACGGCGCGCGTGTACGGGTTCGTCCGCGGTGAGCACGCGGCTGCGATGATGCTTAAGGAGTTCGATCGGCGCGCCAGCAGTTGCCGCCGCAGAATCGAGCGCCCAGCCGAGATGTTTGCGGGCGTGGCGGCGGCCAATCGCGTATCCGTGATGGTGCAGCATTTCGTCGTAAAGCGTGTCAATCAGTTTGAATTGCTCCCCCAGCGGCGGGGTGCGCTCACGTGTGCCGGTTGCGAGACAGCGTGCAACCTGCCCCGGCAGCCAGGGGCGGCCCTGCGCAGCGCGGCCGATCATGACGGCATCGGCGCCGGAGGTGGCCAGCGCTCGCATAGCATCCTCAGCGGTGGTGATATCGCCGTTGACCACGACTGGAACCGAGACAGCTTGCTTGACGGCGCGTACGGCCTCCCAATCGGCAGTGCCATTGTAAAACTGACACCGGGTGCGACCGTGGACCGTAATGAGCTTGATGCCGGCAGCTTCGGCCCGGCGCGCGAGTTCCGGCGCGTTGATGGTTGAGGCGTCCCAGCCAAGCCGCATCTTCAGCGTGACAGGCACCTGCACAGCGGACACCGTCGCCCCAATCAAGCTCAGGGCGTGATCGAGATCGCGCATGAGCGCTGAACCGGCGACGCCATTGGTGACCTGCTTTGAGGGGCACCCCATGTTGATATCGATGATGTCGGCGCCTTGCGCTTCGGCGATGCAGGCGCCTTCCGCCATCCATTGAGCCTCGCAACCGGCGAGTTGCACTACATGGATACCAACGCCAGAACCTTGGCTTCGAACGCAAGCCTCGCGCTCCCCCCGCAGCAGTCCGGCGCAGGCCGTCATTTCCGAAACGACCAGCCCGGCACCGAGGCGTTCGGCCAGCCGGCGGAACGGCGTATCGGTAATGCCTGACATTGGCGCCAAAAAGACCCGATTGGGCACGGCAACAGACCCAACGGCCATCGGAGAAGCCGGAAAATGACTGACTTCGCAGCGCTCAGACAGCTTGCCTATCATTTAGGCTGCCCCTTTTCCATGCTCATAGTTTAGCCATTTCGCTACGCAGCGCAAGTGTTGCAGTGCAAAAAATTGTTCATTGAATAGCGATTGGGCTGGCAGTTAGCGCGTTCCCGCCGCAGCGCGAACGCGCTAAAGGCAGGAAGGTTTAAGGAGCAGGAGCATGGCGCGGGTCGCAGCCGTTGTGGTGGCCGCCGGTCAAGGCGTGCGCGCGGGCGGCGCTTTGCCCAAACAATTCCGCCGCATTGCAGGCGAAACACTGCTCGAACACGCCCTGTCGGCGTTCGCCGAGGCCCCCAAGGTTGCTTTCGTACAACCGGTCATACGGCCCGAGGATCTTGCCCTTGTTCGCACGTTGACCAGCGGTATGAACATTCTTGCACCGGTATCGGGCGGCCCTACCCGCCAGGCGTCGGTGCGCGCCGGCCTCGAGGCGCTTTTGCCGCGCTCGCCCGACATCGTGCTCATCCACGATGCAGCGCGGCCGTTTGCGAGCGCAAATCTGATCGCGCGCGCCATCGAAGCCGCCGAGAAAACCGGCGCCGCCATCCCGGCAGTACCGGTCACGGATACCGTCAAACGGGTAGACCAAGCAGGCACGGTTGAAGCAACGTTGGACCGCAATTCCATAAGGCTGGTGCAAACGCCGCAAGCTTTCGCGTTCCCTGCGTTGCTGGAGGCACACCAGCGCGCAGCGGCGCAGGGCCGTAACGATTTTACGGACGACGCGGCGCTCGCAGAATGGGCTGGTATGAAAGTGAGCGTCTTCGCCGGCGAACCCGGCAACATCAAACTCACGACCCCGGAGGATTTTGCGCGCGCCGAAGTAATCCAATCCGCCGCACTTGGCGATGTGCGAACCGGATCAGGCCTCGATGTGCACGCCTTCGGACCTGGCGATCACGTGACCCTCGGCGGCATTCGCATTCCGCATAGTCACTCGCTCACCGGTCATTCCGATGCCGAT
>DAHUXA010000242.1 GCA_027307405.1 Hyphomicrobiales bacterium
CATGCTCTCGCCGATCGCGCGTGTCAGCCGCGCCGTCTCACCGGGAGCGAACCCCGAGAGGCAGGCGCTTTACGGATCAGGCTCTCCCGACAACCTCGCGGAGATGCAGCGCTTCTGCGAGGCGACGTGCCCAACGCATCAGGGGCGGCCCTGGGTAGAGGCCGCCCCTGACTTCGACCGCAGTATGGGGCCTGCAACTTCCCCACATAGCGCTACCGAATACGATGCCTAGGACATCAACCCCAGGCTTGCGGTGCTACGGCATGCAGAAAATCACCGTGTCCCTGCGATCGAAATTAATTTCCTCTCCCCAATTTACTTTGGCAAGGATCTTCAACTGCTGTCCTACCTGCTGGAAGGCGACATCGAGATTCCTATTGGCGACACATAACCCCTGCGCCCGCTCGTCCTTGGACGAGAAAAAATGAGCGCCCCCAACATATTGGTATTCTACCTTGATTGCGCTCGCGTTCATAACCTACATCCCTTCCTTCCACCGAGCAGCAGCAGCCCGCCTGGCAATCCCCTGGCGAATGAAACGGCCCGGAAGGTTTCCCCGCCGGGCCGCTCTGATTTCGGCTTGACGCCGGCTGCCGACGGCGAGTAGCCTCGCGTCCAGCGGGGTCATCACCCCCGAGGAGCTGCTGTGTCAATTACTCATTCCTCCTCCGAAGGTCAAGCCCGGTGATCCTCATCCTTGAGATCGCCGTCGGCGTCGCGCTCGCCCCCGTGCTGTTCGCCCTGGGGGTGATGCTGCTCGGCGCCCTGCGCCAGGCCGTGCTCGAGGTGCCGTACTTTGTGGAAGACCATCCTAACGTCTGCATCTCCCTGTGCTGCGGCGCTCTCGCCGTTGTGCTCGTGGGGCTGCGATGAACCACTAAACTCAAGGAAGGCTCCGCGGCGTAGCATCATCCCGCGGCATAAGCCTCGCCTGAAAGCCCCGCGGTAAAACCCGCCGGGTTGCTACTGACCGGCCGGCAACGCCTCGCAAGCGCCCGGCGTGGCTCCCACGCACCAAACCGTGGGGGGTTGGGGGGCTTTACTTAAACCAGCGCGCCAGCGCTCCTCCCGAGGCAGAGCGCGTAGCGCGGAGCGAGTGCTTCCAAGCCAACAGGACGAGACGGCGAGTGTCCTCGGCAGCAGCCCAAACAACCCCGTCCGCCGGTGGAGCAGATCATAGTCCTGCTCGTGACCGGCCCACCAGACAGAAGGCGTTTCGGAAAACTGCCGCGAGTTTCCGAGGGGGATGACAAAATCCCGCCGCCCGCCGCGCGTGCCCGGGGTTTCCCCGAACGGGCCGACCGGCCACCGCCGCAGGCAGCTCCGCATCCCCGGTTGCTGGCTTGCGGAGCCGCATCAACAACCGTGGCCGCAGCCGTCGCAGCTGCTTACCAGGTACTTACCAGGTACACGTCGATATCTGATACAGATCAATGCTTTAATGAAGCCGTACGCGCATGCGATGGGGCTTACCAGGTAGCTACCAGGTAGGCGTGGACGAGATGGCTATGTAGATGGCTATCTACGAACAGCCGTAGCCATCACGATAGATAACGCACCGGCACCGTTTCGTTTAGCGGCAACGGAACATGAACACACACAATTCGCACGACAGCGTAAGATTGTTGTTGACATGGTGCATAGGCACGCTATTGTGAGATTGCGTAACCCCTGGAGGAACCGAGATGGAAAAGCACACGGATCAGTTTGGGCGCGAGTACGAGCGGCTCGAGGATTTCTCGCCGGCGAAGATCGTCAAGCACGTTGCGCTTTGCGAGACAGACACCGGGAAGTACATCGGGCAGTTGACGCAATGGGAAGGTATCGGCTGGACGCATTCGCTGCATCGCTTCGGCGAACCGGCATTACCGACACCGGGCGCGGCTTGGGCCATGTTCATGCGGCGGGCTGGGCACACCTGCTCAATCGCGGCATAACACGAGCGAGGAAGGGGAGCGGGACGATGGCAAGCACGCACGAAGCGCGATTTGACTACGCCGGTCCGTATCGCTCGCTGGAGCGGGCTAAGGACATTCTCGATGACATGTTTGCGAGCGGCGAAGTCTGCGAGGGCGAGCACCCGTTGGTCGAGGGCAGGACTTTGAGGCGCGGAGGACGCAAGAACTCCATCCGCCAATGGTACATCACGTTGCCGATGTAGGCGTAACACGAGCGAGAAGGGGAGCGGAGATGAGCAACCGATTTCGCGATCCAGCCATGCGATCACAATACGAGGCGATGGTATCGTGCTTCCGCACTCGCCACACAGACCTGATCTATCCATCTGGTAACCGCTGCCGTGGCAATGGCGCAGCAACTGCTTTTTGGCGGGGCTACGATGGGGTTAAATTGCCTGTTTGGGACGCACACTCTCGCCAAACGCCGGCTTATGCTTGCTACCGAGCGGGGCAGGATGTGAGGCAATTTGTCGAGGCTGGTGTTTACGAACCTGTGGAGGGTTGAAACATGCCAGCCCCCCGCTGCGGCGCCCGCCTGGTGCCGCGTTCTCGCGGCCTGTGCCGCATGTACCGGGTCAAAGGCCGCAACCGCTGCTGGTTTCACGGCGGCAAGACGCTCTTTGGCCTGAAGCGGCAGGGGCGCAAAGACCAATGGGCAGGACGGGCCCGCAAACAGGCCGTGATGAAAGCCCTCGGCCTTCCGTGGTATGGAGGAAGGCGCAAAACCAAGGCGGAGCTCAAAATGGCTGACAAGGCGATCGCAATCCTGGACGAGGAATTGGCTCTCCTGCCGCTGCCGCGCGATGTACCCGACAGCGAAAAAGGCGACATCGAGATATTCAGCGAGGGGCTGCGCGCCAGCGTCATCCTCTTACGCGATACCGTGCGCCTAGGCCAATCGCTCATCGTCGACGCGAAGGGCAATCCCCTTACGACCGTCGCCGAGATGCACCCGCAGGACCTGAAGGCGCTCGGCATGGCCTCGATCACCGCGCTGGGCGTCACAAAGCAGGGCTTCAAGAACGCCGATCGCCATCAGCGCCACAACCTCATCGCCAAGCTGCTCGCCGCCATCGCGGCCGAGAAAGCGGAGAACGCGAAATGAGCGAAGCAAACCCAATGCAGCAAGCTGCGTGTGCATCTATGGGAACACACCAATGCGCCCTGATTTGCCTCTCCTACTCGACCAACTTTCCATGTCCTGCGGCAAGCAAGGTTTGGACAACCCAAGCGATAGATAAGGAACGAAAGCGGCGGCCTAATGGCCCCCTCGCGGCCGAGAAAGCGGAGAACGCGAAATGACGCGACACACAAAACTACTTCTCAACGCAACCCTCGCCATGACTGCGCTGCCCCTCTCGATCTACATCTTGTGGCAAATTTGGTACGGATCCGTCCCGTTGAAAAACCTGGTGATCGCTGACATCGCCCTGATGATAGCCGCATTGATCGGGCATTTCCGAGGAGCGAAGCCATGACCCTTAATGGCCGGGGCCCTCTTCCCGCTGCTGAGGGGAGAAATATGAACCAGCATGCAATGCCGTCTATCTGTCGCGAGATCATGGAAATCATGAAAACCTACCGCGAGCAGATTGAAAAAAGTGGCTACATTGACACGCCGGGTGGCCTTGAACACATGGGCGATGTCTGGAGCCTACTCGCTCGCTGGGATAGAGAACTTCGCGAATGACCCGCCCCCTCACCTTCACCGCCGCCACGCTGAGCATGTGGCTCGGCTTCTGCCTCGGCCCACTCGAGAGCCAAACTATGCCAGATCCCGCCCTCACGCCTGGTGCCGTGGCCTCAACTGATGTCGCGGAGGTCTGCGGCTACGTCGGCGGCCTCTCCTACTCGAAGCGCCACCGAGTCTGGACCGACAAAGCCAGCACGCTGCGCAAGTACGGCATACCGCTGTCCGATGCGCGGCTATACGAGGACGATGA
>DAHUXA010000243.1 GCA_027307405.1 Hyphomicrobiales bacterium
AGATCTAAATCTTTGAACAGAGACGTCAGCACCTCAGCGGCGATGCCTGGCGCGACGATGTGCACGTTATCCTCGACAGTCCGCCAAGGAAGCAAGCGTGGCTCTTGGAAGACCATGCTGAGTCTACCCGATAACCGACGCTCTACCGTTCCTTTAAAATCAGTATCAAGCCCCGCAATGATGCGAAGTATCGTAGTCTTGCCGCAGCCGGAAGGACCGACGATAGCTCCGACTTCGCTGCGTCCTAGCGCGAAACAGATATTGCGCAGAACGTCGAAACGCTCGCCTGACGCCGCCGTGAATGCCTTATGCGCAATGCGGACCTCAAGTTGCCCGAATTCGCCAGCGGGATGCACGTCGTTCAATGGGTTGCACCACTGCGGTTTCGATAACGAGAATGACGGCGACGAATGCGAGCGCATAAGCAAGAATAAGCGTCACGTCAAATAGCTGGAACGCTACGCCGATTTGAAATCCTATGCCGTTAGGGCGCCCAAGTAATTCGACGATGAGCACGATCTTCCAGACCAACGAAAGGCCGGAACGCCCCGCTGCAGCGAGATAAGGCGCGAGTTGCGGTAAAACGACGTGCCATAAGAACTTTCGTCGTGGCAGAGCGAAGACGCGCGCCATTTCATCGAGGCTGGTATCGAGAGCGCGGGCACCTTCGCGCACAGAGACCACGGTGTTCGGCACTTTGTTGATTGCGACCGCCAGCACGCCCGCGATCTCTGTGAGCCCGCCCCAGATAAAAGCGAGCACGATAATGACCAGCGCCGGCAAATTGAGTAACACGATGAGCCAGGGATCGCCGATCCGGTCGGCGACCTCTACTCGGCCCATCAGCAGCCCAATCGCGGTGCCAGCTATCATGGCAATCGTGAAAGCGGCAAGAACCCGTGTCAGCGTCACACCGACTTGAAAGAATAGGTCGCCGGTATGCGCCTCCGCAGCGATGGTGCTCAATACTTTTTCCGGTCCCGGAAGCATCTGCGGTCCCGCGAATAGCGAGGCGGCCCACCAGATTGCAAGGAACAGTGTGAGTGAGGTGAGCCGCACCATGGTTAGTTCGCAACGCTTGGTCGGTAGAAGGTCCCGGGCGCAAGTCCTTCACCCTGCCCGACCAACGCTGGACCGCCGAGCCTCAACAGCACGCGATAAAGTGCGGTTGCGTCTTTCTCCTCGGAGTCGAGCGGGCGGCGCGGAATGCCCTGGCGATAGCGGTCGCGGTAGACCTTGAGGGCAGCAGCTTCGCGCGCGCCGACCAGTGGCGCGATCCGCTCCCATTCGGCATCCGACCTCAGCAGGATCTCCTTGGCCTTCTGGGTGACATCGAGAAAGCGGTTGATTGTCTGGCGGTGCGCCGCCGCCCATGTTTCATCGAAGACATAGCCGATCATAGACAGCGGACCGGTAACGCCGAAATTTGGTAACAGGTCGTCTATGCTGACGAGTCGGCGGAAACCGCGCGTTTCCAAATGTGTAGAAAAATTCCAATAATTGAGCATCGCATCAAAATCGCCCTGTAGCATTTTGCCTGCCAACAACGCTGGCGAGCCATATACCACATCTGCCTGTGTGCGAAGATCAACGCCCTGCTGCTTTGTCGCGGCCTGCAAGAGAAGCCAACTCTTATCAATTGGGCCGCCGGCGACCGCCAGCGTTCTGCCTTGTAGATCGGCGAGCGTTCTGATCGATGAATTTTCAGGCACCATCACAGCGCCGAGCGCGGTCGAATAAGGATAGAAAACGAGCTTGGCGCCGAGTTCGCGCTCGCGGGAAACCCACAACCAGTCGGCGGCGATGACGTCAACGGAGCCGCCGCGTAGCGCGACCTTGCCAGCCTCGGGGCTTGCCAATTCCAGTGTCTCGACGGTGACTCCGGTCTGTTTGTCCAGCTGGTGCGCGCGCATCACGTCGAGTTCCCAGGACACCGTCCCGGTTCTCTGAACCGCCACACGGATCAAATCGGCCGATGCGCAATCCGCTGCAAAGCAGAAAGCGGCGCCGACACACAGGCAGCTGATGGTGATGCGCAAATTCAACATGGCCTACTCTGGGAAGCGCAGCGTTTTAACAGGAACATCAAAGTCGCAAGCAAGAAATGCATTCCCGCAGTTATAGGAGCGTATTTGCGCTGACGCTGACAAGCGGCCTTCGGCACGGCTCCCGATCACAGCAGCGCAATGGCCTTGAGTCACCTACATCAAGCACTATCATTGCTTTACCGGCAGCCCCATTCGATAATCCAAGGGACCCGCAACGATGAGATGGTTCGGAGGTATTTGGGGCATTAGTTTTGCGCTGATGTTCACCATGCCTGCGCACGGAACGCCCGCGACGTCGGCGCAACTCAACGACTACCCGACTGAGGCGCGGGCTGACTACGTTTTTGCGTGCATGAAGACCCACGGGGACACGCAACTCGCATTGCGGCAGTGCTCCTGCTCGATCGACGTAATCGCCACGCTGCTACCTTACGATCGTTATGTTGCGGCGCAGACGGTGCTAAGCCTCGCGCAAGTTCCGGGCCCCTTTGGCACCATGTTCCGATCGCCCGAGCCGGCTAAAGAGGCGGTAAAAAATTTGCGGCAAGCGCAAGCCGAAGCAGAGGTGCGGTGCTTCTAGTCGGTATCGCCGTCAATTCTCGCCACATCGACGTTTCGCGTATAGGTTTTTGTTGCGGCCCGCGAAAGGCAAGCATAGACTTCTTGTCGGTTCCGGCTTCAAAGGGCGCCAGTCGAACGGGAATGCTGGCGCTTTTCGTAAGCTAGGCGGGGCATCTTGAAAAATGCCCCCTGATGCCACGCTACGCTGTGACACGCTGCCGGAGCGCTTCCCAAATGCACGGGTGCCGAATGCGGCACGAAAGTGCTGTTACGTCGGTCAACCCGCGACAATTTCGCAGGGAGGACACGGATGCGTTATCTGCTGTTAACCGGATGTATCGGGGCCGCGGTTGCTTTAGTTGCTTCTTCAGCGAGCGCCAATGATCAATTGCAAAAGATGTCGCAGAACCCAAAAGATTGGGTGATGCCTACGGGGGACTACGCAAACACGCGCTACTCGGAACTCAAGCAGATCACGGCGGCTAACGTTGGCAAACTTCAAGCTGCGTGGACCTTCTCGACCGGCGTATTGCGCGGCCACGAGGGTGCGCCCTTGGTCATCGGCGACGTAATGTATGTGCATGGGCCATTCCCAAACCCAGTTTTCGCGCTCGATCTCAACCAAGATGGCAAGATCCTCTGGAAATACGAACCAAGACAGGATCCGAACGTCATTCCCGTGATGTGCTGCGATACCGTCAACCGCGGCCTGGCGTACTCGGATGGCAAGATTTTCCTCAACCAGGCTGACACCACGCTGGTCGCGCTGGATGCCAAGACTGGAAAAGTGGTGTGGCAAGTTGCAAACGGCGATCCCAAAAAGGGCGAGACCGGCACGTCCGCGCCGCTTATCGTCAAGGACAAAGTTTTGGTCGGTATATCCGGCGGCGAATTCGGCGTGCAATGCCGCATGACCGCCTACAATGTCAGCGATGGCAAGCTTGCATGGAAGGCGTATTCGGAGGGGCCAGACGATCAGCTCCTGGTTGATCCTCAGAAGACTACCGAGCACGGCAAACCGATTGGCCCCGACTCGAGTCTCAAGACTTGGCAGGGCGATCAATGGAAGATCGGCGGTGGTTGCACATGGGGCTGGATCTCCTATGACCCACAGCTGAACCTTATCTATTACGGCTCGGGCAATCCCTCGACTTGGAACCCCAAACAGAGGCCGGGCGATAACAAATGGTCAATGACAATCTTCGCCCGTGATCCCGACACTGGGATGGCCAAGTGGGTTTATCAAATGACCCCCCACGATGAGTGGGATTTTGACGGCG
>DAHUXA010000244.1 GCA_027307405.1 Hyphomicrobiales bacterium
GTGCCGGCCCCTGTGCTTGCGCCGCCAGCGACCAGGTCGCTGCACCGCCGAGAAGTGTGATGAATTCGCGCCGTCGCATTACCAAGCCCCGGACAGAAGACTAATCTAGCACATAGGGCCGATGTCCGCTTTGGTCAAAAGCAGACAAACGGGGGCAGTCGGATTGTCCGCTATGTGCCCAATAGCAGAGATCCCGGGCTTTATTCGATCACTTCGTTGGCGCGTAACAGCATCGCCTGCGAAAACTGAAGGCCGAGCGACTTTGCGGTTTTGAGATTGATGACCGTTTCAAAAACGGTCGGCCGCTCGATGGGAAGAGCGCTCGGCTTCGCACCTCGGGCAAGCCGATTAACATAGTCGGCCATACGCCGCGACAGCACGACTCTGTTTGGTCCGTATGACATTAGTCCACCCAGATCGACGTACTCGCGAAAGACAAACATGGAGCCGATGCGTTGTTGCATCGTGAATTCAACGAGCCGTTTGCGATCGATGGCAAAATACGGCGAAGTCATCACGATCAAAAACCTTCGGTGCGTCGCGGGTGCCTGCAGAAGCGCCTGCTCGTAATCATAGGGACGGTCCCGGAACTCGACACCAGCAAGCTGCAAGCCGAGTTTTCCGGCACTTTCGTTAGTGGCTTTCCATTGGTCCGCCGATATTTCGTCCCAGAAAACAGTCGCCGCCGTTAGTGCGGGGAATGCGTCCTTCAAAAGCTGTATTCGTTTTGCCGCCAGCTCAATTTGTTCAAAAAATAAGCCCGTCACATTGCCCGTGGGGCGAGCTAGATTGGTAACATAGCCCTTGCGAAATGGATCGTAATCAATCGCGACCATTACGATTGGAATTGTGTCGCTGGCAGCCATTGCAGATTTCAGCGATGCTTCCGCACCAAAGGCAATGAGCACATCGACTTTCCGTTGGACTAGTTCTTTAAATGCTTCACCAAATTGATTGGGTTGGTCGAGTTCAATGAACTCGAGCGCAAAGTTTTTGCCTTCAGTGTAACCAAGCTCGGCCATTCGCTGCTCGAATGCCAATAAAAACGATGTGCTAGCCCGACGAGGCGTTGGCGATGCTGTCCCAACGCGTAGGAAATCAGGCCGCTCGGTCTGTGCAAGGGCCGCTAGGGGCCACGCCACGGCGCCACCAGCAAATGTAATGAACTCGCGTCGCCTCATTCGATCACCTCGTCGGCGCGGGTGAGCAGTGTCGGCGGAAGCGTCATACCTAATGCTTTTGCGGTCTTAAGATTGATCACCAATTCATACTTGGCCGGGGCCTGGACAGGAAGCTCGCTCGGGTTCTCGCCCTTAAGAATGCGATCGACATATTCCGCCGCGCGTCGGAATTGGTCCACCCGGTTCGGGCCGTAGGAAACTAAGCCACCGTCGATAACGTTGTAACGAAAGCCGTAGACTGCGGGCAGCTTGTAGCGAGCCGCCAGAGTAATAATCGCATCACGATAAACCGATACGGAGGCGCTCGGGGTCACGATGAGGCCGCCATTTGGAGAGCGAGCGTATGCTGCAAGAATGCGTTCGATCTCGCCGGCGTCACGTGTGTCGACCGGGCGCAACTCTACGCCGAGTGATGGCGCCACAGACTGGATGGCGGCGAATTCGCCGATCCCGGCGCGATTGGCAGAATCCCGGAGGACAGCCGCTCGCGTCAGCCGCGGCACGATCTGCTTGAGGAGTTCCAGCCATTTCCCCGCAAAACTGTATTCGAACAACATAAAGCCGGTCGCGTTGCCGCCCGGCCGAGCCAAACTATCGACGAAGCCACCACCAACCGGATCGGACACGCGCACGAACACAATCGGCACAGTGCGCGAGACATGTTGCAAAGCCGTCACACTTGGGCTGCCACTCGCCAGGATCACGTCAGGTGCGAGAGCAACCAATTCCGTTGCGTATTTGCGATCAAGGTCGCCATTGTTCTCACCCCATCGAATGTCGATCTGCACATTTCGGCCAACGGCCCAGCCCGATTGCTGCAGTACTTGATGAAACGCCGCGACCCCTTCTTGACCCTCTCGATCGTCGGCGGCCGTGTTCATAAGCACACCGATCCGCCGCATCTGCTCGGATTGCTGCGCGCGCACAGCAATCGGCCATGCGGCCGGCGCTCCGCAGAGAAGAGTAATGAAATCGCGCCGTCGCATTGCCTGCCCCCGAGGCTCCAGAAAGAGCATCGTACCGGGTCAACCTAGCGTTCTGGAAGGGGCCGAGCGTGGCCTTGGATACCACGCAATGTCTGCTCTTTCGCCGCCGGACGGCTAGCGGATGTCCGCTTTGTGCCATGTGTGGACGGCTCCGAGTTGGCAAGAACTTTCTTCACGTTTGCAGATTGGTCGGTGCAGCCATGTGTTCGGCCTGTTAGTGCGGCACACGGGGCCGCTGGCCATAATGCCCTCCGCGGATCAGGTCCCGATCAGAAGCACGCATTCGACCATGCGCTGGCACAAGTGGGTTGTCCTGATCGCCGGATCGACCGGCTCTGCATTACATGCTGTTCGCCCTCCCAACCTTCACATCACGCCGGATGTCCGACGCGATCTCGTTTACGCCGCAAGCACGACGGGTTCCTTGTAGTGCTCGCCCCTGGCCATCAGGACCCAGACCGTCCGCGCAATCTTGTTAGCGAGTGCGATGGCGGCGATCTTGATCGGCCGTCGCGCCAACAACGCCGTAAGCCAAGGCCGATGCTTGGCGCCATGGATCTTGGCATAGCGAATGACGGCGAGCGCGCCGGCCATGAACAGGCTGCGCAAATAGCGATCGCCTTGTTTGCTGATGTTGCCGAGCCTGTCCCTCCCCCCGCTTGAGTGCTGCTTCGGCACCAGTCCAATCCAGGCCGAGAAGTTGCGGCCTGAGCGAAAGGCTTTCGGATCGGCTACACTGGCGACAAGAGCGGTGGCTAGTATCGGACCGACGCCAGGAATCACATCGAGCCGCCTGCTCGCCTCATGAGATCGATGCCAAGCCATAATCATCCGGTCGAACTCCAGAATCTGCTCCTTGAGCCTGCGCAGTTGAGCCCCAAGCGCTGCGAGACACATCCGCGCAGCCGCGGGCACCCGTTTGTTACTTGCATCGGTGACAACGTTAAGCAGCTCCTCAACACCTTTGCGACCGACCGGAGCGACGATCCCGAACTCAGCAAGGTGAGCCCGGATCACATTGATCACAGCAGTCTGCTGGCGGATGAACAGATGACGCGTGCGATGGAGCGTCAGACCGCTCTGCTGTTCAGGCGTCTTGGTGGCGACGAACCGCATATTCGCCCTAGTAACTGCTTCGCAGATCGCCTCCGCGTCAGCAGCATCATTCTTCTGCCGTTTGACGTACGGCTTCACGTAGGCTGGCGGCATCAGCCGCACCGTGTGGCCGAGCGCCTTGAGCTCGCGTGACCAATGGTGCGATGAGGCACAGGCCTCGATGCCCACCAGGCACGGGGGCAACTTCTCAAAGAATGCGAGAACATAGCGCCGCTTTAACTGACGGCGGATGACCACTTGGCCAGCGGCATCAATGCCATGCACCTGAAACACCGACTTGGCGATGTCGAGACCGACTGTCGTAACTCCTTGCATGCTTGGCTCCTCTGAATCCTGGTTGCATCAACAGCAACCATACTCATGGCACTCACGTGCCGGTGGAGGAGCCGTCCACAGCATCAAAAGCGGACTCATGCAGTGCAGCAAATTCTGCCCTACTCAATTACCCTATCAGCCGTCGATAGCAGCGTCGGCGAAACGGTAATACCCAGCATCCTCGCGGTGCGGGCATTGATGACCAGCTCGAACTTCGTCGCCTGCACGACCGGCAAATCGGCCGGCTTTGCGCCCTTAATAATGCGGCCGGCATAAACGCCGAGCTG
>DAHUXA010000245.1 GCA_027307405.1 Hyphomicrobiales bacterium
TCGTGTCTGTAGTCTGGTTGGCCTGGCTGGTCAGTGCTTGCGCCGATTGCACCAACTTGGTGATCGCCGTGATGCCATTGTTCGCCGCCTGAATTGTATTGATGGCATTGGACATGGAATCAAGGAGGCCACTCAGATCGTTGGCGCGATTGTCGAGGCCCTGGGCGGTAAAAAAGTTGATGGCGTTGTCGAGAGCCGAATTGACCTTTTTTCCCGTGGACAGTCTTGTCTGCGTCTGCGTGATCAGGTTCGAAGTCTGCTGCAATTGCAGCAGGTTCGACCGCACGCCTGCGGATAGAACGATGTCAGACATCTTACGTACCTTTCTGGTCTAATTGCCGTACTGGCGTTACACACGTGTGATCCAGTGGATCGGCAAATTCATCGCATAGACCCCCCAAACGGCCCGTAAAAGTTCATGGTTAATGAGTTATCGCCGGGTTACTGCCGCAGCCGCTGTTTTATCGAGCCGCAAGGGCGAGCCATATCGGGCTTCCTGATCGGGAGCGCATGGTTAGCAAGTCGCTAATATTCAGAATCTATTAATTTCTTCGCTATACGGTTCACCGATCAAATTGCGTTGGCCGGTATGACGTCAGTTATCAGCGCGTCCTTCAACCAAGCCAGCCTGTTTCTAAGCGCGGATTCCGCGTCGAGTTGGTTGAACGGCGCCCTCAATTCTATCCAAAATCAAAACAATGCCGGCGGCCTTCTGGGCATGTTGCAACATTCCGGCGGCGACGGCAGCATCAGCTCGTTTCTCGGCTCCAGCGCAACCACTGCAAGCCAATTTGCTCTGATTTCGCAAAACAGCGTCACAAATACGTCCAGTCTCGTCGCACAGATAGCCGCGCAGAATGCACAGCAGACAAATGCGCAACAGTTGCAGGACGCGATAGACGCTCTTTCAGCGTCGAAACAGATGGTTCAGCCGCAAAATGTGCTCGATCCCACCATTTTTTTTGCGGATGGATCGACGCTTGATACCAATAGTAACATTCTGACAATGTCAGATGGGACACAAATCGATACGACTACTGGGGCAAAAGTCATCGATACGTCATCGATGATCCAAATGGCAAATGGGGCCTATCTCGACACGGCCAACAATATCCTCACAATGCCCGATGGCAGTCAGATCGATACCGTGACAGGTTTGAAAATTTCGGTGACGGCCTAGCTTCTCGCGACCGTCCATGACCGGGACGTGACGAGATTTTATGCAGACGACCGGCTAAAGCGTCCGGCTAATCGCCAGAGGTGGACTCGCTTTGCTGCTTGGCGGTTGTACGCGGCCCGAGGCTCCGTAAGTCGATGGCGCCTGTTTCCGGGCGAGCTCGCCGGACACACCACGTATGATCCCCTCCGAAACGGCGTGCGCCGTCGCCAGCACCGTCAGGTTGGTCCGCAGTAAGCCTTGGAAGGCGTCATGCCGCTGGCGTAGACGATCCAGAGCCTCGGGCACCAATTTCGCGATCGCAGCCCTGGCCGCCTTTACGTGCTCGCTTTCTGCGGCGTAGAGGCGGGCGCATTTTATTTTGGTGTCATCCAGATTCATTGCCGCGCGGAAATGTCCGGCACGGACGCGTGCAGTTTCTTCGGTGACAGTCTGCTCAAGTTCATCCATGATTTTCTCGAGGCTTGCGATAGCTTTCCGGGCATCGCTTGCGTTCGTAATCGGAAGCCTGGCGCTGGGCGAAGTCATGATTGTGCCTCTTGTCGCGCGATCAGGGTCCGGTAGACCTGATCAGCGATTCCTATTCCACCCGCTTTTGCGAAAGATTTGGCGTATTCATCAGTAAGCATTGAGCGCCAGACGCCGCTCGCACCACTGCCGCCAAAGGGACCTTCACCGCTGATGCCGGTGAACATGTGCTGAAACATCGAGTTGAGAAATACTGCTTCGAAGTCCTGTGCAGCCCCACGCGCCTTTGCTTGTTTTGTCAGATTGAGCTTGCCCGGCTCCCTGCTGTTGGTGAGGAGATCGAGCGGTTTTAGGCCGGGGCTGGGGAGGGCGAATGCGCTCGTCATCACATCACCTCGATATCTGCCTGAATTGCGCCAGACGCCTTGATTGCCTGCAAGATGGCGATCATGTCGCGCGGGCCGATACCCAATGCATTGAGGCCATCGACCAATTGCTGCAGCGACACTCCTTCTTTGACCACCGCGAGTTTCTTTCCATCCTCCTGCACACCGATGCGGGTGCGCGGGACCACTCTGGTGGTACCCCCGCGTGTGAACGGAAGCGGCTGGCTTACTTCCGGAGTTTCGCTGATCGTGACCGTCAGATTGCCCTGTGCGACCGCCACCATCGAAACTCGCACGTCGCGGCCCATGACGATGATGCCGGATCGTTCATCAATCACGATCTTGGCGGCAAGGTCCGGTTCGATCTGGAGTTGTTCAACCTCGGTCAGCAGCGAGACCACGTTGCCGCGATACTGTTGGGGTACCGTGATTCCAACTGTCGAAGGATCAAGCGGCTCGGCTGTCGGCGCTCCAATATAGTCATTAATCGCCGCAGCGATGCGTTTTGCAGTCGTGAAATCGGGATTGCGCAACGCCATCCGCAATTGGCTCAGGCGGTTCAACGTGAACTCGATCTCGCGCTCGATCAGTGCTCCGTTGGCGATACGGCCGACGGTCGGTACACCTCGCGTGATCTTTGCGGCATCTCCTTCGGCCTGAAAGCCACCGATTGCCAACGATCCTTGCGCGACTGCATAAACGTTGCCGTCGGCGCCGAGCAGCGGCGTTACTAACAGGGTACCGCCCTGCAGACTCTTCGCATCGCCCATGGCGGAAACTGTCACGTCGATACGCGTCCCTTGGGTACCAAACGCGGGCAGGTTGCTCGTCACCATCACTGCGGCGACGTTGCCGGTTCTGATTGTTTGACCGCGGATGTTGACGCCGAGCCGCTCCAACATCGCGGTGAGCGACTGTTTGGTGAAGGGGATGTTGTTGAGAGTGTCGCCGGTGCCGTTCAGGCCGACCACCAGTCCGTAGCCGATTAGCTGATTTTGGCGCACACCCTCGATGTTGGCGAGATCCTTGATGCGCGAGGTCGCCCCGGCACTCACCGGGACACACAAGGCCAAAATCACCGCTAAGCATGCGGCCTGCAAAGTCCTCGTCATCACTGCTCCCCAATGTGACGGTTGGCTACAGGTACTCATGCGAATGGCATGCCAATGCCGAAGCACCACCCAAGACTTTGGCGGCGCTACGATTTTCCCATCGTCACGAGATAGGACGCAGCCCGGCGATAGGGCATCAATGCTCCTCAACGGCAATTTTTGCCGGCTTATTTACCGAGGATTAACCATACCGGCTCAGGCTCAAGGTATTCGGGAACCGATCTATTTCGGTGGGACCAAATGCGCATCTACGGGCCGAACGGAAGCGCTCTTGCGGCAACGCCGACAACCGCCCGCCGGACCGGAGGCGGATCTTTCACCGTCAGCGAGCAAGAAGCGCCGAGAAATCCAGCCACCGCCGGATCATTGCGCGCAATTTCGACGGTCGATGCGTTGATAGCGCTTCAAGGGGTTGAAGATCCGACCGAACGCAAGAAGAGAGCGGTCGCCAAGGGCCGCAACGCTCTCGACGTGCTCGATACCCTCAAACTCGGGCTGCTCGATGGAAGCGTGGACCAATCTACGCTGGCGCGGCTGAAAGTCGCGTCTGAAGGCCTGGCCGACACGTCCGGCGATGTCGGGCTCGATTTGGTGTTGGGCGAGATCGACTTGCGCGTCGCAGTAGAACTTGCCAAAGCGGGAGTGCGCTAGGCCGACCGCCAAGTCCTCCAGCCTCGTGGGGGGCTGTCAGAAGTCATTGAACTATCAT
>DAHUXA010000246.1 GCA_027307405.1 Hyphomicrobiales bacterium
GATAATCCTCGTTCGCCAACACGCCGATCATTGTACTTTTCGGTACCAGCTCACGCAGCAGCCCCAGTCGCTTTGCCTCAAGCGCTGGAGCGATCAGACTCATGCCGGTGATGTTCCCACCCGGATTGTTGAGGCTGTCGACAAGCCCAATACTGACCGGGTCTCCATCGATGACAAAGATGATGGGAATTTTGTTCGTTGCCGCCTTTGCCGCAAGCGCCGAGGGTTCGCTGCCCGTGGTAACGATCACCGTCGCCTGACGGTTGACCAGATCCGCCGCCAATGTTGGCAGTCGACCGTGTTTGCCATGCGCCCAGCGGTACTCAATTGCTACGTTTTGGTCCTCAATGAACCCAGCTTCCTTCAAGCCGGCACGCAACGCATCCAAAACGCGGCTGGATTCATCAGCTGACGTACTGCCGAGCAACCCAATGGTCGGTATCCGCTTCGGTTGCGCGCGCGCGGCAAGCGGCAACAAGACTGCGCCACTCCCGAGAAATGAAATGAACTCCCGCCGCCTCATGTCAGCCCCAAGACTCAGCGCAAGGCATTGTGCTGGATCAGATTACCACATTATAAGCGGCCTGTCGCAAAGACAGCCGATGTCCGCTTCAGCGCACAAGCCCATGCCGGCTTTGGGCCAAAAGCAGATATGTGCGGTGCAATAGTCGATGTCCGCTAAGGGCCAGTAAATTCCCGGTGAAATCGCGATACCGGCTGTGAAAAAATGACACTAGACGCCAAGATGTCGCTGCAGCACTTCGGAATGTGTCTTGATATGCTGCGCAGTGTCTTCATGCACAATGTGCCCATTGTTCAGAATATAGACGCGGTCGGCGAGCGTGAGAGTCGCCGCGAGATTTTGCTCCACCAGCACAATGGTCTGCCCGGCATCCGCCAAACCGCGGCAAATCCCGACCAGATTGCGCACGATTACTGGCGCCAGGCCTTCGAACGGCTCGTCCAATAAAATGATCTTCGGGTCGCGGATGAGCGCGCGCGCAATCGCCAGCATTTGCTGCTCGCCCCCCGACAGATCGGTGCCTCGGCTGGCGCTGCGCTCTTGCAGACGCGGAAACATTTCGTAGATCCGCTGGAGCGGCCATTTGTTGCGCGCGGTCAATCCGGCGAGAACGAGATTTTCCTCAACATTCAGACTGCCGAAAATGCGTCTGTCTTCATGCACCAGCTGCATGCCGGCCTGTGCGATCGCATGACTCTTTTTTCCGGCAACGTCGACACCGTCAAAGTTCACGGTACCGGTGCGCGGTTGCACGACGCCCATCAGGCTTTTCAGTGTCGTGCTCTTGCCGGCGCCATTGCGGCCGAGCAACGCTACGACCTCATTCCTCTCCACACGCAATGCGACGTCAAAGAGGATGTGGGAGTCCCCGTAGTAGCTGTTTAGTCCATGGACCTCGAGAAGACTCATGCTGCCATGATCCCGCCCAGATAGGCTTCCTGTACCTTGCTATTGCCTTTGATTTCGTTCGGCGTGCCCTCAACAAGGACGCGGCCTTCCTGAAGCACTGTTACGCGCCCGACCAATTCGAACAGCGAATCCATGTCGTGATCGATCACGATCATGGTGCGGCCTTCGCTGATCGATTTGAGCAACCTCACCGTTTCGACCCGTTCACGCGGGCTCATCCCCGCCAGCGGCTCATCGAGCAGCAGCAAGCGCGGGCTGGTGGCGAGCGCGAGGCCGATTTCGAGCCGCCGCTTCTCGCCATAGGCGAGCTGAGAAACCGGAATGTCGGTACGATCGACGAGATCCACCAGTTCAAGCGTGTGCTTAACCTGCTCTGACAACCCGGGAATTCCCGACAGGCTGCGGAGCAGGTCGAGCCGGAATTTGCCGCGCAGTTCAGCCAGGGCCGCAATCGTCAGGTTCTCGCGAACGGTCAGACGCGTGAACAATTGGTTCACCTGATAGCTCTTGGTCAGACCGAGCTGGCAGACATCGGTGACATGCAGGCCAGTGATGTCGCGGCCCTCGAACACAATCGAGCCTGATGTGGGCGGGATTTCGCAAGTCAGCATCTTGAAGAACGTCGTCTTGCCGGCGCCATTCGGGCCGATGACGCCGCGCAGCTCGCCCGGGTAGACCATAAAATCGATATCGCTATTGGCGGCGAGGCCGCCGTAGTGCTTGGTCAGTCCCCTCGCCTGCAATATCGGCCCGGCAAAGCTTCCGCCAGCTTGGCCACGCGCCAACTTCAGCGATGCAACAGGTGCACGCGCCAGCGCGGCCTGCACTGCCCTTTGCTCTTCCTCCGCAGTCAGGCCCGATACCGAGCCCTCTTCCGGTTCGACTTTACGCGTGCGGCGGGTGACGAAGTCGTAGAGGTCTTTGATGCCGCCGATGAGACCGTGACGCAGGAAACAGACGAGCAGCACGAAAACGAGGCCGAGCACGAGCTTCCACGATGCCCCGAGGTTGAGCGTCGTTTGCAGGAAATCCTGCAAATAAAGCCACACGACGGCTCCTACCAGCGGTCCGAATAATGTTCCGGCGCCACCGATCGCCGTCTGCATCACCAGCTGGCCGGAGGTATCGAACATGAAGGCGTCCGGCGGCATGAAACCCTGCATCAAGCCGAGCAGCCCGCCGGCAAATCCGGCGTAGCCAGCCGCGATGATGAACGCGGTGAGCTTGTAGCCGTGGATGTTGTGGCCCACTGCGGCGGCACGCAACGGATTGTCGCGAATGGCGCGCAGGATCGCGCCGACCGGCGAGCGCACAATGCGCAGCGCGATCACAATGCCGACGAAAAACCAAAATGCCAGTAATGAATAAAGCGACCAGTCGGTGTTAAAATGAATAGTCGTGAGGCCGAGGTGAACGCTCGGTGTCGGTACGCCGGGCAGCCCGTTTTCACCGCCGGTCCACTCCGAAAGCGGGTTGAATTCGACAAAGAAAAACACTTCCGCAATCGCCACAGTGATCATGGCGAAATAAATTCCGGTGCGCCTGAGCGCGATCAGCCCCACCAGGTATCCGACAATGGCGGCGGCGATGGTGCCGATAATCACCGCAACCATGACGAAGGGGAAGTTCATGATCGTCAGCAGGTAGGCCGCGACCATGCCGCCGGTGCCGAAGAAGGCAGATTGACCGAATGACAACAGCCCGGTGAAACCGAACAGAATGTCGAAGCCGATCCCGAAGATACCCCAAACAAGAATGCGATTGATCGTGGTTGGCGTGAATCCGAGGTGGGGCAGGATAAATGGCGCCGCGATCAGCCCTACAGCCGAGAGCATTTCGACGAGGAAGGGGCGTTGTCTGAGCATCACACGACCGCAACTATTCGCGGCCAATCGTGCCGAGCAATCCGTAAGGACGCAGCACGAGCACCAAGGTCATCGCGACGAACAGCATGACGTAAGAGTAGCCGGGGTTGAACATGGAAGTGATGCTGATGATTTCTCCGGCGATGAGACCGCCGAGAATGGCGCCGGGAAAAGAACCAACACCGCCGATCACCACGACGACGAAGGTCTGCACCAGGATCATCTCGCCGACGTCCGGCGCGATTGAGACGACTGGCGCGTTGACGATGCCGGCGAATCCGGCCGCCATTGCGCCGATGCCGAACACCAGCATAAAGACCCGGTAAACGTCGATACCGAGGGAATCGACCATCACAGAGTCCTCAATACCGGCGCGTACGATCATGCCGATGCGTGTGCGATAGAGCACGACGTAAAGCGCGAGCAGAGCGACCGCGACAATGCCGAGCAGCGCCAGTCGATAGGTCGGATAGAACATGAAGCCGACCGGCGTGATGCCCACCAGCGCCGAGGGAGGCGGC
>DAHUXA010000247.1 GCA_027307405.1 Hyphomicrobiales bacterium
ACATCGAGCGTATCCGGGTCGAGATGCTTTGGTTGAAGAGCGCCCAGGTTGGGCCAGAGACTCTTCTGCCCCTTGCCCTTCTCGGGATAGTCGTAAAAGCCCTTGCCGTTCTTGCGGCCGAAGCGCCCCTGTTTCTCGACCAGTTCGATCAGGAGCTTTTTCTGGGCCTGGTCGACCGCGTTCGGTCCCAAATCGGCTTCGGTCGCCTTCATGATCTTGAGCACGAGATCGAGCGCCACTTCATCCGACAATGACAACGGACCGACCGGCATGCCGGCCATCTTGGCGCAATTCTCGATCATCGCAGGCGGCACGCCTTCCATCAGCATTTCGAGCCCTTCCGCGGTGAAGCGCAGCACGCAACGGTTGGCGAAGAAGCCTCTGCTGTCGTTGACCACGATCGGCGTCTTGCGGATCGCGCGCACGTAGTCGAGCGCAACGGCCAGCGCCTTGTTGCCGGTCTGCTTGCCGAGAATGTTTTCGACCAGCATCATGCGATCGACCGGCGAGAAGAAATGGATGCCGATGAAACGCGACGGGTCCTTGAATTCGGAAGCGAGCGAGCTGATCGGCAGGGTCGACGTGTTGGAGGCAAGGATCGTATCGCCGCCGATGACCGCCTGGATCTTCGCCATGACGTCGAATTTCACCTTGCGATCCTCGAACACGGCCTCGATGACAAGATCGCAATCCTTCAACGCGCCGTAGTCGGCGCTGGGCGAAATGCGTGCCAGCAATTCGTCGCGCTCGGCGCCTTTCATGCGGCCTTTCATGACACGGTCGCTGAGCGCCTTGTGCAGTCCGGCCTTGCCCTTGTCCGCTGTTTCCTGATCGCGGTCGATCAGCACGACCTGCAGGCCTGCTGCCGCGCTCACCTGCGCAATGCCGGCGCCCATGAAACCGGCGCCAACCACCCCGATTTTTTTCAGACTGGTCGGCGGTTCGTTGGCCGGGCGCCGCGCGCCTTTGTTGAGGTCCTGCATCGACACGAACAGCGAGCGGATCATCGCGGCCGCTACCGGCGAGCGCAGGATTTTGGCGAACCAGCGCGACTCAATGCGCAGCGCCGTATCAAACTGCACCTGCAGGCCTTCATAGACGACCTGGAGGATGGCGCGCGCGGCCGGATAATTGTCGTAGGTCTCGCGCCGATAAATCGCGTTGGCCGCCGGGAAGGTCATCATTCCCGCCTTGGAATAGACCGGCCCGCCCGGCAGGCGGAAACCTTCCGTGTCCCACGGTGCCTTGGCTTTGCCGCCGGCCTTGATCCAGTCCTTTGCCGCCTTGATCAGATCCGCTTGCGGCACCACCGCATCAATCAGCTTCATCGCCTTGGCGCGATCGGTTTTGAGTTGGTCACCCTTGAGCAGGAATTGCAATGCATCAGCGGGTTGCAACATGCGCGCGACGCGTTGAGTGCCGCCGGCACCCGGAAAAAGGCCGATCTTGATTTCGGGCAGACCAAGCCGCGTTTTCGGGTTGTCGGAGGCGACGCGATAATGGCAGGCGAGCGCGAGTTCGAAACCGCCACCCATGGCCGTCCCGTTGAGCGCGCAGACCCAGGGCTTGCCGGAGGTTTCGAGGCGCCGATAGAGCAGCGACAGCTTGCGGCTTTCCTCGAATACGAAAGCGGAGGCTGCTTCCTCGCCTTTTGTGCGGACAAGATTGGCGAAGACGGCACCCATACCCTCGAGCATCGCAAGGTCGGCGCCGCCGCAGAAGGTTTCCTTGCCGGAGGTGATGACCACACCCTTGATAGCCGCGTCGGCGGTGACCTTATCAACCAGGGTGCCGAACTCCTCGATCACGCCCGTGGTGATGACGTTCATCGAACGATCGGACATGTCCCAGGTGACGAGCGCGATTCCGTCGCTGTCGACCTCGAGTTTGAAGTTGCTCATGGCGTCGGTCTCTCCTCTTTTTCACCTCTCCCCATTGGGGAGAGGTCGGACCGCGAAGCGGTCCGGGTGGGAGGGAACCGTCCTTGATGGGGCCGATCCCCCTCACCCCGACCCTCTCCCCGCCGGGGAGAGGGAGCGCACCTGCATTTGTTGTGGCATCTGCGCATCAGTACGGCTCGCCGTTCTTTTTCGTGTAACGCGCGCCCTTTTCGTCACGCACCACCATCATGTCGACGTCGGAATAATGTGCACGCTCGGCCGCGGCGCGCGTGCCGACCTCGATGAAAACCGCATCGCGGTCGGAACGATTAATCAGACAGTGACCGTCCGGCACACCCGCCTTCCAGGCGGCGGCGTCGCCGGGCCTGAGCACAGTCTCGCCGCCGTCCTCGCACAGCACCACTTCGCCATCGAGCACGTAGACGAGCTCGTCTTCCTTCTCGTGCCAGTGGCGCTGCGATGACGCCGCGCCCGGCTTGAGCGTGCAGATGTTGACGCCAAAATGAGTGAGGCCGGCGGCACGGCCGAGCCGCTTGCGCGAGCGGCCGGCAACCGCCTTGTTGAACGGCGGCGGATAGCCGGTCGCAACGTCGATCTGGATTTTGTCGATGTCGATCTTCGGCATCACACCCGCTCGATAATCGTCGCCGTGCCCATGCCGACACCGATGCAGAGCGTGATGAGCGCGGTTTCCTTGTCGCGCCGCTCCAGCTCGTCGAGCACGGTGCCGAGGATCATCGCCCCCGTTGCGCCAAGCGGGTGACCCATGGCGATCGCGCCGCCATTCACATTGATCTTGTCATGCGAAATGTTGAGGGCCTGCATGTAGCGCAGCACCACCGAGGCGAAGGCCTCGTTGAGCTCCCACAGGTCGATGTCTTTCTTGGTCATGCCGGCTTTCTTCAGGACCTTTTCGCTGACCGGAATCGGGCCGGTCAGCATGATTGCGGGCTCGGAGCCGATGTTGGCGAACTGCCGAATGCGCGCGCGCGGCTTGAGGCCCGCGGCCTTGCCGGCGGCCTTGCTGCCGATCAGCACCGCCGCGGCGCCGTCGACGATGCCCGAGGAATTGCCCGGCGTGTGCACGTGGTTGACTGCTTCGACTTCCGGATAGCGCTGCACCGCGACCGCATCGAAGCCCGCCATCTCGCCCATCTGAACGAAAGACGGTTGCAGGGCGGCGAGCGTCTGCATGGTGGTATTGGGCCGCATGTGCTCATCCTTCGCGAGGATGGTGAGGCCATTCACATCCTTGATCGGGATCACCGAATTCTTGAACCGCCCCTCCTCCCAGGACTTGGCGGCGCGCTTCTGACTTTCGACCGCATAGGCATCGACGTCGTCGCGCGAAAACCCGAACTTCGTCGCGATCAGGTCAGCCGAAATGCCCTGCGGCAGGAAGTAGGTTGCGACAGCGATCGATGGATCGACCGGCCAAGCGCCACCGGACGCGCCGATGCCGATGCGGCTCATCGATTCAACCCCACCACCGATCGTCATTTCGTGCTGACCGGACATGACCTGGGCGGCGGCAAAGTTCACCGCATCGAGGCCGGAGGCACAGAAACGATTGATCTGCACGCCAGGCACGCCGTCGCCGAACCCGGCAACCAGCGCGGCCGCGCGTGCGATATCGCCGCCGGCTTCGCCGACAGGATCGACGCAGCCGAGCACCACGTCGTCGACGAGCTCGGGGTCAAGTTTGTTGCGATCCTTGACCGCGCCTAAAGTTTGCGCGGCGAGGTTGAGCGCGGTCACCTCATGCAACGATCCGTCGGCTTTGCCGCGGCCGCGAGGGCTACGGACGGCGTCATAGATAAATGCCTCGGCCATTGTCTATCTCCAATCTCTCTCTCTGCCGTCATGGCCGGGCTTG
>DAHUXA010000248.1 GCA_027307405.1 Hyphomicrobiales bacterium
ATGCTGACATGGCCGAAGGCGTCGATGATCCCCTCATTCGCGACGATGCGATTGGCGAGAGCAAGCTCGCGGCGGGCTTCGATTAGGCTATTGGGCACTGACGTATCCTCTTAAAGTGCGAATAGATCGATGTCCCGCATTATAGGACAAGACCGCCCTCGGACCAGCACGGACGGAGCTTGACAGATCGCAGCGGTTGGACGCCTCCTGACATTATGGCGTCAGCGGCACAGATCATCATCGACCGCGTCAACCATCTCTATCGCCCGCCGCGCGGACGCGAGGTGCTGGCGCTCGACCAAGTCTCCCTCGAGGTTGCCAATCGCGAGTTTGTCGCCCTGCTTGGGCCCTCCGGTTGCGGCAAGTCGACGCTGCTCTACCTGATCGGCGGATTCCTGCCGGTGGAAACCGGTGCCATTCTGATCGACGGTGAGAAGGTGGCCGGCCCAGGCCCTGACCGCGGCATCGTCTTCCAGCATTTCGCGCTGTTTCCATGGAAAACCGTGCGCGGGAACATCCTCTACGGGCTGGAAAGACAAGGCATGCCGAAAGAAGAACGTGAAAAGCGCGCCATGGATTTCATCGAGCTGGTCGGGTTGCACGGCTTCGAGGACAGTTACCCTTCGCAATTATCCGGCGGCATGAAGCAGCGCACCGCGATCGCCCGCACGCTGGCTTTCGGTCCCGACATTCTCCTGATGGACGAACCGTTCGGCGCGCTCGACGCGCAAACGCGTGCGCTGATGCAAAGCGAATTATTGCGCATATGGCAGCGCACACCGAAGACGGTGATTTTCGTCACCCATGACGTGCAAGAAGCAGTTTATCTCGCTGATCGTGTCGCGGTCATGTCGGCGCGGCCGGGACGCATCAAAACGATTGTCGATACCAAGTTCGACAAGAACGATCCGGATATCCTCAAAGCCAAGGCGTTTGTCGAGAAGGTGGACGAAATCTGGCATCTCGTGCGCGAAGAAGCGATCAAGGCGCAAGGCAAGCGGGCATGAAACAGTCGTTGCTTCGCTATCTACCGCTTCTCCTGCTGGCCGCCATCTGGGAGCTAGTGGCGCGGTTGGAGCTCGTATCGAGCACGGCGCTGCCGCCCTTATCGGATGTAATCGCCGCCTGGATCGATATGATCAAGGATGGCGAACTCACCAGCAATGGCGCCTCTTCCCTTTACCGTGCAGGCGCGGGACTGGCGCTGTCGGTCATCGTCGGCACCGCCCTCGGCATAGGCATGGCCTGGTGGAAACCGGTGAACGTGCTGCTCGCGCCGATGGTAGAAATTTTCTATCCGCTGCCGAAATCGGCGCTGATTCCGGTCACTGTAATCTGGCTCGGTTTCGGTGACGGCTCGAAAATTCTATTGATCTTTCTCGGCTGCATGCTGCCGGTGACGGTCGGCGCCTTCAACGGCGCACGATCCAGCGAGCAAGTGCTGGTGTGGTCGGCTAGGAGCATGGGCGCGAACCGCCTGCGCATGCTGTGGGATGTTGTCCTGCCGAGCGCAATGCCAGAACTGCTCAACGGCATCCGCACCGCACTCGCGCTCTCCTTTATCCTGCTCGTATCGTCAGAACTGATCGTGGCCCAGAAGGGCTTTGGCTATCTGATCGGCTTTCTCGGTGCCAATGGCACCTACGACGCAATGTACGCAGTGGTATTCACGGTCGCTTTTCTCGGCTTCGCGGCAGATCGCGTCTATCAGATGTTCGTCCAACGGATGCTGCTATGGCGGCAATAGACCAGGCGCCGGCACCACCGGCTTTGCGCATTCTGCGTTCCACATTGTGGGCGGGCGCTCGGCTTGTTTCCATCGCCCTGTTGTTGACGGCCTGGGAGCTCGTCGCCCGCAGCGGAATTGTCACACCATTCCAGTTGCCAGCTTTGAGTGCTGTGCTGGAGCGCATTTGGAACGACGCAGCTTCCGGCGACCTCGCAATCAATACCAGCGTCACGCTCTACCGCGCGATGGTCGGCTTTTTTATCGCTGCTGTCGGCGGCGTCGTGCTGGGGATGGCGATGTCGCGCAGTGCTGCGGCACGCTGGTTTTTCGATCCGATCATCTCAGTCGGTTTCCCGATGCCGAAGATCGCGTTTCTGCCTGTGGTGATCCTGTGGCTCGGCGTATTCGACATCTCAAAAATCACCATGATCGTGTTCGATGCCATTTTTCCCGTTGTGGCGGCCACTGTGATCGCCATTCAAGGCGTTGAACGCGAATTGATCTGGTCCGCGCGCAACATGGGCGCCGGACAGCGCGAATTGCTCTGGCAGATCGTACTGCCGGCGGCATTGCCAACGATCATGACAGGCTTGCAGGTAGCGCTGCCGCTCTCGCTAATCGTGGCGGTCGTGACCGAAATGCTGATGGGTGGTTACGGCCTCGGCGGCGCCATGATGACCGCTTCGCGCTTTGCCAATTCAACCGGGGTGTTCGCCGGTATCGTTGAAATCGCCGTCGTCGGCTACGCACTGGTGAAGGCGATGGCGCTCATCCGTCGCCGACTTCTGATCTGGCATCAGGAAAGTCAGAATTTCCCATCGCCTTGAGTTGACACAGCTTCTCGTGTCAGCGGCCAATAAGTGCCTGAAGAGCTCAGCAAGTCGGAGATTTACCAGGCGTTCATGCCGATGATGAACGGCCGCAGCGTTGTGCTACTCGACAACGATCGATTGGGGCGTCAGCTGGTCGCGCTTGAGCGCAAAGTGTCGCGTGGCGGCAGAGATTCCATCGACCATCCTCCTGGCGGGCATGATGACCTTGCCAACGTCACAGCCGGTGCGTGTCTGACCGCGCTTGAATACGGAGTGGCGATGCCGGCGCATCGGCTGCAATCGTATGCCTTGAGCGCACACGACCCGCTCGCAACCAACGAGGAGAACGCCATTGCGATGGCACACGCGGAGCAGCGCAGTGGGTTTTTCACCGGGCCCGGCTGGGCGCCCGTCTGGCATAGCGACGAGCGAACACAGCAAGTCTATGGAGAAGACTGAGAGCGCAGCCGCGTTTGTGCGGCACTTAGCGGACATTCGACCCCTTCCGATTGATGTCCGCTTTTGGGGGCAAAGCGGACATCACCTTGACTTGCCGGCATGTCCGCTTATGACCCAAAATGGATACTGCCTGTTCCTGACAAAAAATTACTTCGCTTGCAGGCTGTAAATGTACTCGGTCAACGCAAGGATACGCGTGCGTACATAGGTTTCAGTATTCTCATCGTAAACGCCTTGCCCGGCCTCAATCCTGTAGCGAGTGCCCCAAATCGGCATCTCTTTCGTTCCGTGCGCTCCCGGCACGCCATTTTCAATAGTTTCCGATACGCGCGCGAAGGGAAATACACCGTTGTTTTTTTTGGAAAGCTCAGTGAGGTTGGCCACAACGGTTCCTGATTTAAGCAGGTCCGCATAAATCCCATCGCCCTTACCACTCACGCCGTGGCAAACGGCGCAATGCGATTGGTATTCATTTTTTCCCAAATTTTGCGCTGCGGGGCCACCCTGTTGCGCCTGCGCTATTGTGGCGGCTGCGAATGCGATTGCGCCGACCGTAAATGCTCTGACCAATGTGGAGTTCATTTCTTCCTCCCCTCACATGGGCGCCGAAAAGCGCCAGCCAAGCTCCAGCAAGGTATCGATCAGATCCCCTAAATCTTTACGCGCATTGACGTGGGTCAATAACTCCCCGGTGAATAGTTAGAGCGATCCTGCGGCTTGCGGCTCGTCCAAAAGGGAACGCAAGGAACAGGCCGCCTCCATTTCGGTCATTTTA
>DAHUXA010000249.1 GCA_027307405.1 Hyphomicrobiales bacterium
AGGCAGCTCGGCACTCCCAAGTTGATCACCCTAGGTAGGTTTCCGACGACCTAAGTGTCGCAGCGTCAAACATCGCCGTTGTCTTACAAAACGTCCGGGGTGAAAATGCAGTCAGCTTGGGAATTTCCTTCGGTTTCGGTTTAGTGCGACTCGTTGAATTTCAGATTCAGATTCGGCGGATTTTCTCGTCCGCCCGGTTTTGGAGGACAACATGGCGACATTCACGCGATCGCAAAGGCTACTGGTTTCCGCGGCAGCTGCGGGGCTCGGCGGTGCGACACTGCTGACGGCGCTGGCCGGAAACGTTTTTACCATCGCGGACGCGAGCGCAACCGCCGCGGACGTATCACCGGCGTTCGGCGGGGTGAGTTTTCCGGTCTGCCACACGCCCGCCGCATCCGGATTGTCGAACGTGATTCTCCGCCTGGCGCAGACTGAAGTGCCGCGCGCCGAGATGAGTGCGGCCCGTCCTGCGCCGGCATTCGCGGACACCGAGCCCCCGATGTGGGCGGGCCTTGGCTCTATCACCTACAAGATTGCGACCGCGAATGAGCGCGCGCAGGCTTATTTCGATCAGGGGCTGCGTCTTGCCTACGCGTTCAATCACGGCGAGGCGCAACGCGCCTTCCGCATGGCGCAGAAGCTCGATCCCGACTGCGCCATGTGCTTCTGGGGCGAAGCGCTCGTGCTCGGTCCCAACATCAATCTCCCGATGCAGGAAGACGCCATCGCTCCCGCCTTCGCGGCCGCACAGAAAGCGAAGGCGCTTGCCACCAAGGCAAGTGCGCGCGAGCAGGCGCTGATCGGCGCGCTCACGGTGCGCTACGGCAGCGATCCGAAGGCCGCGCGCGCGCCGTTCGACGCAGCCTACGCCGCCGAAATGGCGAAGGTTGCAGCGCAGTTTCCCGACGATGACGAAATCGCCACACTCTATGCCGAGGCGGTCATGGATCTTAGCCCCTGGGATTACTGGAAGCCGGGTGGCCGAGAACCAAATCCGCAGAGCGCACCGATCGTGCCGACACTCGAGCGCGTGCTAGCGCGCAACTCGGATCATGCCGGGGCAATTCATTTCTACATCCATGCCGTCGAGGCGTCCGACCGGCCCAAGCGTGCCGAACCCTATGCCGATCGGTTGCGCGGGGCGATCCCCGGTGCCGGCCATCTCGTGCACATGCCGAGCCACATCTACTATCGGGTCGGCCGCTATTTTGACGCACTGGAGGACAACAAGACCGCGGTCAAGGTCGATGAAAAATACCTGGCGGACACCAACGCGCCGATGGGCGTCTATCGCCTCGGCTACTATCCGCACAATGTGCACTTCGTGATGGCGTCGGCGCAGATGGCCGGGGACGGGCAGACTGTGATTGCGGCGGCGGAAAAACTGCGCGAGCTCATTCCCGATGAGGCGGCGCGTGGTATCGCAATGGTGCAGCCCGTCAAAGCTGCGCCATATTTCGCGCACGCGCTGTTCAGCTCACCCGAGACCATCATTGCGCTGCCCGATCCCGGCGACACCATCCCCTATGTCAAGGCGATGTGGCTCTATGCGCGGGGCGTAGCCCTTGCGGCGCGCCGAGACTTCGCGGGCGCGGCAGCGGCGGCCGATGCAATCGGTACGCTGGAGCGCACCGCCGATTTCAAGTTGCTGAAGGAGTCAGGCATCCCGGCGCAGGAGGTGCTTCGCATCGCGCAGACATTGATCTTGGCTCGCGTCGCCCAGGCCAAAGGCGATACCGGCACAGCCATCGTGCAGTTCGAGCAAGCGGCCGCGTTGCAGGACGCGCTACCTTATACTGAGCCGCCGTATTGGTATTACCCGATCCGGCAGTCTCTTGCCGCCGCTCTGCTGCAGGGTGGCCGCTACGATGAGGCGGAGCAACAGTTCCAGCGCGCGCTTGCCCGAGCGCCGGCCAATGGCTGGTCGTACTTCGGACTTGCGGAATTATATAAGACGCGCGGCAATACCGCTGCCGCTAACCAGGCCGAGGCTGACCTGGCCAGAACCTGGATCGGCGACCGCAGGCTGCTGCAGATTTCCAATCTCTGAAGTTCGTCCCGGCGCAGTGGTCTGGCCCGTAGCGCTTCTGCTTCCTCGGCCGTAGACGCAAGATTTTCGCCAAACTGCATAATGTCGTCGGGACTGACACCAGCAGCGGCAAGAGTATTCAAGTGCAGCGCTGAAGCATCGCTCTGTGTTTCCGAAAAAGTGGCCACAGTAAGAGGACGCTGATTTATTTCGTTGCTCAACAATATTCTGGATGCAAAGCCCTCGTTGTATAACTGTGCCGCCTTTGTTAGTCGTTGCGCGTCCCCTGCTAGCGGAAATATGAAATCGGCTTTCTCGGGCCTGTTTTCATATTGCAGCAAATTAGCTAATTCAAAAAACGCGACAAACCCCACAATCGATGCGAATATTGTGAAAAGGCCTACGCCCTCAAGAGTGATGCGGGCAGCACGCAACATTTTGAATTTTCCCGGCGGCAATCCTTGATTTAGCGCTAACACAGCTGAGCAATATTAGTTCCTGTCGTTGTTCTCCGGTCAATCAAAGCCTTAGGGTCAACGACGGTAAAATCACACTCATGCGATGAAGAACGACAACTACACTGCACCGCATGTCCGCTTTGGGCCAATAGCGGACATTCAGACATCCATTGATCACCTCGTCGGCCCGCGCGAGCGGAAATGTCAAATTCAAACGCTCGGGGAGGTCCCACGTGCGGGGCGCGGGAATTATTGACGGGCGAGGCCCGCGTCCGGTGTGGCCGGTATCGCAGTTGTCAATTGACCCGACTGCTCGGCAATCGCCGGCTCGGTCGGACCCCGCCTTGGTGCCGGTGATGTTGGGGAGACTTTCTGTCGGCGTGGACCGCGTTGATGGGCGACGCCACGCATGTCGCGATGTTTTGTTGTGGCATTCAGTGATGGTTCAGGCGGCTGCAAGCGCACCTGATGGTCCGGCGGCACAATGGCTGTGTCATCAATCAGCGCCGCGGCTATCGGTCTTTCGGCAGGCGCTGGCTCGCGCACAACTGTCTTCCCGTTGATTGTGCTCGTCGTTAGGCCGGTGAGGCCCGACGCGTTTTGCTCCAACCTCTCCTGCCGCTGCTTCAACGTGGTGACTGCGAGTTCCTCTTCGACCCGCTTCTCGTCCATCAACTGAACGATCCGGTCGACCTGTTTGCGTAATTCTTCATAGGTAACTTGCTTACGTCCGATCAAGTACGCGAAATAGTTGCTGGTTGCGATCACCGAGACTGCCGCAACTACCAGCAGAATTGACCTGACAACGATAACGACGGCTTCACCCCGCGGCGATCGATTGCTCCCCGCTTGGGACGGGAGTGACGGACGGCGTGGTTGGCGAGTGCGCACCGGGGAAGAAGTCGACATGCAGCGCTCCGAGCCGGTTCTACATATTCCGAGCCAGATTCGCTGTGATGTGTCAAAGTAAAGATCGCCGCCTACTCACGCGGATACCTTTTGCCACTCTGGTCGGGCGCTGAACTCGGGACCATCATGGCGCTTTGTCTGTTCATCGCGGCGTGGGCGCGCCAGGGTGCGCAGCCATGAAACCTGTCATATCCCTGTCCATCTGCGGCGCCTTCAGCCGCTTCCAAGCGCGACGTCTGCCCGCGTCCGACTGACACCGCGTCAAGTGCCACGTTCAGCTGCCTATTGACCCGGCGTCCGATAGCTGTCGCGCACTCACGGCGCGTTGCTTCCATCAATGGAGAAGTTCCGGCCGACAACGCCATCGTGACCG
>DAHUXA010000024.1 GCA_027307405.1 Hyphomicrobiales bacterium
TAAACATGAGCGAGCGAAAGTACCGGCACAGGGAGTTGGATTCGCAGATTGAAACGTTATGAAATGCAGGCAAACATGCGTTTGTCCGCTTTTGGACAATAGCGGACATAACTGGATTTTGGCCCGGAATGGCTTGTCCACTAATGACCCAAAGCCGACATCGACCGTCTCTGATCGGGACGTCTACTTTATCCCGTACGTCGCGTATTCTTCTGCGATGTCGGCCTTGATTGCCTTTGCGCTTGCTATGTCCGCGTTGCCGCCGCTGGTATCGCCCTTTTTCAATTTTGTCACGCCGCGGGCATAGAGCCAATCGGCATGGTCGGGATTTTTCGTCAGCGCCAACGCTGCATCGTAGTCGGCAAGCGCTTTGTCGAATTGCCCGAGCTTCAGATAGGCCAATCCGCGATAGGCAAGGATCTGGGGAATCTTTGGGGCCAGACTGCTGGCCTTGGTGCAGTCGTCAATCGCCTCCTGCAATTGCTTGCCGACAACGGCGCGCGACCAGCAGCGCTGGCCCCACAAGCGTGAGTTATTGGCGTCCAGTTCGATTCCTGACGTGAAATCCGCGATCGCCAGCTCATGGTCGCCCTTGTGACTGTAGGTCAAGCCGCGGTTATAAAATCCATTGGCGTATGCGGGGTCGACCCGGATTGCTTCGGTGTGATCGGCGATCGCGCGGTCATAATCGCCACGGCGGGCGTAAGCATTGCCGCGATGCATGTATCCTGCGGCGTAAGTCGGATCGGTCCGGATCGCCTCGCTATGATCCTGCATAGCCTTGTCGAAATCGCCCTTGCGCTCCCATTGATTGGCGCGGTTGCTGTAGATCAGTGCGAGATTGCGCCTGTCATACCGGCCGGAATTAAGGAGGCGCGTGCAGGCTTCGATGGCAGTGTCGCCGGATCCCCGTACGCAAATCTCGCCGTCATCCGCTGTTGCCGGAACAACAAACCAAGCGGCAGTCATGCCGATCAGGCCAGCGAGAATCCAGTTTTGAACGTCTTTTGCGAGCAGCACCAAACGCCCCACTGTTTGGTCGGGTCTGTTTAACTGTAGCCATCGATTCGTTCTCCAGCTACTCCTATGCTGTTGCCCCGGGCAAAGAGGCACAACCGAGGCTGACACCGGAGAGCGGAGCTCGTGCGTATTCTGGATCATCCTCGTTTATTGGCGGTCATCGGACTGTGCAGTCTCGCAACTCTTGCCGGGGCCCCCGTCAAGATCGGCAATCCCAGGTTCATTTCCGTCGCGCTGGGTCAGCCCGCACTCACGAAATCACAGTCGGATGCGCTCAATGCCTACAACAAAACAGTACAGGACTTCAGGTCGATCCTGAGCGAGCGACGCGCACAGATCAATGCGAATCAAAAGCTGCCTGACGTGCCGGGACAGGCACTCTATCTTGCCCGGGTCAGCATGATGGGCGCCTACAAAGACCTTACCGACGTGCTGCCGTCCAGAATCGGGAGGCCAAATAAATATAAAATTCCTCCGGCATATTTCGATGCCGACAATGAGCCGCTTGTCGACGAGTATAAGAATCTTTTTCGCATCATGCAGGTGCCACCCGTCAATGCGCAGAAATCCGATACGCCATTTAAAGACGTTGTCGACCTTGGGACCGCAATTGCGCGGATCAAGGGTCTCGATGCAGCGCATGCCGAAGTCGCGGGCCGTATCAGCCTGGCCGTCTTCTTTGCCGAGACAGATGGCAATCAAAACATAGGCAATGCGCGCTCGAATTCTTACAAAGGAAGTTTTCAGACAGGGGTGTCCGAGGACAAAATTGGTCAGAAGAAATGGGCGGCAATCAAGAAGTCCGTCGCAGCCCTTGATCCAAAACTGAACGCTCGCGACGACAAGGAAGAGGCGCGGGTCGGAAATCCAGATCAGAGATACAATCACTGGACTGCCGTGAGGAACGGCCTCATGAACGCGCACGCGGACCTTTTCCCGAAAATACCGGCAATCATGAAAGCCTTGCCGGACCCGATCGATCAAATGAGATTTTTCGAGCTTATCCAGATTATTCCCAGCCCGGCCAAAGCCGCGCTCAATTCAGGCAATTTAGTTAATTACAGGATTTCCGAGCCGCGAATCATGGGATACTTGCGCAACAACAGCATGTTTGCCTTTGGAAAAGCCGACCGGGCGAGGACATCCGCGACCATGCGCGAAATTCTGGATTCGATGTGGCTCTTCAATGATATATTCGATCGCGCGCTGGCCAAATTCGGCGAGATCAAAGCGCAGCAAAAAGGTTGAGCGGCAGGCAACAGCTCTTCGGGGGCCAATGTCGATCGTATCGAGACGAACATTCACCAAGGGTTTGCTTGCCAGCGCTTTGGTGCCGGGCCATTCGGCGATTGGGCAACCCAACGATCTGGCGGGTATTGCCATCATCGATACCCCGAACAATGCCGCAAAAGTCGCGTCGAAGTTGTCAGCCCAGAATGTGAAGGTTGTCGTGCGGTTTTTCGCGCGAAAGCCCCAGCCGGGTCTGCGCGAGAAGGTCATGGCGTCCGACGGCAATATGATCGACGGCATCCGCGAGCCGACCATATTGATCAGAAACGGCCTTTCGATCGTGTCTCTCTACCAATATCGAAATAATCTTCCCGAGAAATTTCTGAAGGGTTTGGAAGACACCGGCTCGGCAAAGGCGGAAGTCGCGGCCGATGCAAAGGCCGCGCTGGATCAGGCGAGGCTGGTCGGGCAGCCGGAAGGGTCGGCAATCTATTTCGGAGTCGACTTCAATGTGAATCGCGCCGCCGTGGATCCTGTTCTCGAGTACTTTCGTGTCATCGGTCAGACGGTCGGCAGCCATTATGCGATAGGGGTTTACGGGAACGGGTTCGTCAACCGTATTCTCAGCCAGGAAAAACTCGTGGCGTACAATTGGATCAGCGCATCGCGCTCACACGAAGAAACCGTCGCTTTCTATAACAGCGGACAATGGCATCTTTTTCAGAACCAGGTTGATCGCCGCTGGTTTGGGCCACCCGGCAAATGCTCGACTGGCCTCGATATCGATACGAATTTGCAGAACCCCAACGTATCTAGCATCGGCGCGTGGGGAGCCGGAGAAGTCGACAGAAGCCGCAACCAGAAGATTTTTGACCAGCGTCGCTTCGCGATCCGCACAACGCCGGTCGAGAGCGGCGGAGGCGGCAGCTGCAAACCCGACAGCCGCGTGCCGAGGAATGCCAATGTTAGAATTCTTGCGCAATCCGGCGCCTGGTCCGGCGTGGACATCGACGAAGATGGGTACGCCGACGGCCAGGTAAGAACGTCCGATCTGACGTCCGATCTCGCGACGATGCCTCCTTGGGGTCCATCGTAAGACGAGCGCAATCAAGCGGCCATCCTGTGGCGGGTTTCACCTTTCGGCCAAGATCAGCTCGCGATCAATCTGCAGCCAGCGGTCAACGCCTCTCCTGAAATAAGAGCGGATATCGGCGCGCTGGGGTGGAGAAAGAAGCGGAAGGCATCAGCGACCATATACCTGCGTATAGGTCCTCAATCTCATCCGATCATCCGAATCTTATCTACGTAGAATAGAGCAATTGCACTTGGGCATTTTAAGGTCTGCCCTAATGGTTGCTCACCGGAGTTAATCGCCATGACATTCCATCAACCCTATCGCGTGCGCTATTATCCAACCGTTGCTCGTGACCATAGTTTTGCACTTGTCAGGTGGACGCTGAACGCGACTGCTATCCTGATTGTTAGCTTGGCACTATTCATCGGCTTCTTCATATCCAGCATTGGATTGTTGCACGGATAGAAGTATTGGCACAGACGGGTTCGACTTGGACCGCGTCCACGCTAGATTTCTTCATCAGTCACTAATTCCTTATGAGTTTGGCGGCATGGCCCTGAGGCCAATGTCCGCTTTCGGGGCAAGAGCGGACATCGAACCGGCTACCGGGTAGGCCCGTCGCATGGTGATCGCGACGACCCACGTACCAATTTATGCTTCCGAAGCATGAATCCAACGATCCGACGGAGCCGGCTGGATCTTTGTCCTTGCAATTGGCTTAGTGATTTCAGCGGAGCACGGCTCGTTACTCGCAACTAGACCGCGCCGAGCGCAGCCTGGCCCCGTACTATTCGGGAGACCGGGAAGTTGCTATCGTTTTGACCTTCAAATGATAGTGGGGGCTAAGCGATGCAATTCTTTGGACCGGCTATCGTGTCCGCGGCCATCTGCGCAGTCACGAGCGGCGCGGTGTTTGCACAACAGCCGCCATCTGCGCAGTCCGGCGCGCAGAAATTGATGGCCGTACCGGGGTCGAAATATCCGGGCCGCATGCATGTCTTGCCAGCGACTATGGAAACGACGCAGTGGGGCTGGTTCGACAACGCCGAATTACCACGTCTGATTATTGATTCAGGTGATACCGTCGCTATCGAATCGATGTCGCACTCCCACGGCCAGCTTTGGCCGGGCCGAACCATCGAAGAGTTGAAAAAACTTCGTACGGATTGGCCGGGCCGCGGTCCGATGACGCTGACCGGCCCAATCTTCGTCAATGGGGCAGAGCCCGGCGACACGCTCCAGATCAAGATCCAGAAAATCGTGCCGCGGCCGTGGGGCGCAAATTTCAACGTGCCGGGACTGTTCGGGCAATTCCCCAGCAAATTCCCGGATGGACAGGTGAAATATTTCTATCTCGATTCGGAGCGAAAAACTGCGGAGTTCGCCCCGGGTATCGAAATTCCACTGCGGCCCTTCCCGGGGACGCTAGGCGTCGCGCGCAAGGAACCCGGCCGCTACAACGCGGTACCGCCCGGACCCTTCGCCGGAAATCTGGACAACCGCGATCTGGTTGAGGGAACAACGCTGCATGTTCCCGTTTTCGTGCGCGGGGCTCTGGTCTGGCAAGGCGATTCTCACGCGGCGCAAGGAAACGGCGAGATCAACCTGACCGGACTCGAGACCGCGTTCCAGGAGATTACGATAACGGCGACGGTCGATAAAACGACGAAGCTGGAGTGGCCGCGCATCGAGACCCCAACCGCATGGATCACTATGGGCTTCGACGAGGATCTCTCCAAGGCGCTTGCCAACGCCAAATCGGAAACGGCAAAGTTCCTGGCGGAGCAACGCAAGATTTCGCCGGACCAGGCGATGGCACTGGTGTCAAAGACATCCGATTGCCGGGTGACCCAAGTTGTGGACATTAAAAAGGGCGTCCACTGCACGACATCGAAGGACGCCAGCAAATCGCTCGCCGAACCGCGGCCGACCGTCGAAACTCCAGAATATCTGGTGACCTCCGCCGCCGATCCCGACATGAACAAGGCCATGGATAGTGCCTCATGGGCCATGATCGAACTTTTGCAAAAGGAAAAATCACTGTCGCGGCTGGATGCCTATTCGCTCGCGAGCATGACCATGGATTGCCGCGTCGGCGAAATGGATGCAGCTGAAAAGAGTGTGCATTGTCTTGTCGCCAAGAGCATGTGGACGAAACGATAAGATCAAAACCTAAGTGTGAGAATTAAGGGGAGGGAACGTATGATTCATGCATCATTCATGTTTCGCATCGCGGTCGGTGTCAGTGGCGTGCTGATCATCGGCGCTGCAGCATTCGCGCAAACGCCGGCACCCGCTCCGGCCGCGCCCGCTTCGGGATTGCCGCCAACCGCGACAATTAATACCCCCGGCTATCCTGCGGCCGGGCCTGCCGACCCGGCACTTCGCGTTCTGACATTGCCGGGCGGCAAGAAGGTGCATGTGCTGCCGGCCACGCTTGAAACCACGCAATGGGGCTGGTTCGACAATTCCCAGCCGCCGGTGTTACGCGTCCATTCCGGTGACACCATTGTGATGGAAACGATGATGCACAGTCACAACCAGGTGGTTCCGGGCGTCACCATCGAACAGATCAAGAAATTGCGCACCGATTTCCCCGGACGCGGGCCGCACACTTTGACGGGGCCCATCTATATCGAAGAAGCGCAGCCCGGTGATGTTCTCAAGGTCAGGCTCAATAAAATCATTCCACGGGCATACGCGACGAACTTCAACGTCCCTGGCATGTTCGGCCAGTTCCCGAGCGTCTTTCAGGACGGCCAAGTCAAGTACATGTACCTCGATCTCGATAACATGACGACCGAGTTCCTGCCCGGCATCGTTTTGCCGGTGCGACCTTTCCCGGGCACGCTTGGCGTCGCGCGCAAGGAGCCTGGCCGCTACTCAAGCGTGCCGCCCGGCGAATACGCTGGCAACATGGATATCCGTGATTTCGTCGCCGGCACAACGCTCTATGTGCCCGTTCATGTGCCGGGTGCACTGCTATGGAGCGGCGACTCCCACGCGGGGCAGGGGAACGGCGAGGTCAACCTCACCGCCATTGAGACTGCTTACAAAGAGCTCAACATCACAGTGGAAGTCGTCAAAGGCAAGCCGCTCGACTTCCCGCGCATCGAGACGCCAAAATCCTGGATCACGATGGGGTTTGACCAGGATCTGAACAAGGCTTGGGCGCAGGTGAAAGCCCAAACCGTCAAGTTTCTCTCCGAACAGCGCGGCGTATCTGCCGAGCAAGCGGCGAAATTGATGACGAGCGTTTCCGATTGCCGGGTCTCACAAGTGGTCAACATCAAGAAAGGCGTTCACTGCCTCAATCCCAAGAATGTGCGCGACAAGGAAGACATGGAGCGCCCGGCCAAGGAAACGCCAAAATATTACGTCTCGCACGCCAAGGATCCCGATCTGAACAAGGCGATGAACGAGGCATCGATGGGTATGATCAAGTTCCTCGAATCGGAGAAGAAAATCGCGCGTCTTGATGCCTATGGGCTCGCTAGCGTGGCGATGGACTGTCGGGTCGGCGCGATTTCCGATGCCGAGAAGAATGTCCATTGCGTGATGCCGAAGAGCATCTGGGCCGCCAACGCCGGCAAGCGCTAGCGAAGATTGGGGAGGGGCCGCGACCTTCGCGGCCTTCCCTTTTGCGAGCCATGGTATTGCGTTCCGGTCTCATCGTCGCATTGCTTGCCTTGGCATCACCGGGATTTCCGCAGGACCGGGTCCTGGTGGTGACCACCACGACCGACCTGCGTAGTTTGACCGAGGCCGTGGGCGGCGACCGGGTCGTGGCGGCGAGCCTCGTTCCGCCGAACATGGACGCTGAGGAATATCAGCCCAAGCCCCAGGACGTGCTGCGCCTCAGGCAGGCGCGCCTGCTTGTGCGAGTGGGGCTCGACTACGATCTGTGGGTCGATCGTCTGCTAGCACAAGCCGGCAAGCCCGCGATCAGCCGTGGTGGCCCTGCTTACGTCGACGCCTCTTTTGCGATTACCGTACTAGAGCTTCGTGGGATGAGCGTCGGCCCCGGCGACGGCCACGCCCATGGCAGCGGCAACCCGCACTATTGGCTGGATCCGAAAAACGCAGAGATCATCACTGCCAACATTCTTGAAGCCTTGGCGCGAATCGATCCGGCCAATGCCGCACAGTACGAAGCAAATCGGCAGGCATTTCTCGCTCGTCTGAATTCAAAGCTGGCAGAATGGGAAATAAAACTGAGCGCGCTAAAAAACATGCCGATTGTCGCCTACCACAACAGCTGGCCCTATTTTGCGCGCCGCTTCCGGCTGGACTTTATCGACTTTATCGAGATCAAACCCGGCGTGCCACCGAGCCCCTCGCACCTTGCCGGAATAGTACGGAGCATGCGTGAGCGCGGCACCCCTATCGATGTGCGCGAACCGCATGAGCCCGAACGCGACGTTGCTTTCGTAGCAAACAAGGCCGGGGCAAAAGTGGTGACGCTCGCCGCATCGGTCGGCGCACTGCCGGAGACCGACGATTATATCTCGCTGTTCGAGGTGAACATCGAGGCCCTCATATCAGCGGCGGCCAGGCGATGAACGATGCACTCCAGTTTCTCTGGCCGTCCTTCCTCGTGGCGGTGGTGCTTGTCGGCATCCATGCCTATTTCGGCATCCAGGTGCTTGCCCGCAAAGTGATCTTTGTCGATCTGGCGCTCGCGCAGATCGCGGCATTAGGCGCGACGGTGGCGTTCATGCTCGGCCATCCGGCGCAGAGCATTGCGACCTATGGCTATTCGCTCACATTTACGTTGCTTGCTGCCGTGCTGCTGGCGTTCACGAGGGCTTGGGGTACGCGTGTGCCGCAGGAGGCGCTGATCGGGGTCATTTACGTTGTTGCCGCGGCGATGGCCATTCTGCTCATCGATAGGGCACCACAAGGCGCTGAACATCTCAAGCAGATCCTGACCGGAAATATTATCACCAGCGGACTCAATGAGCTCGCTGTCATTGTTCCGCTTTATGCAGCCGTCGGGCTGTTGCACTGGCTGTTGCGCCGTCACATGACGGGAATGGGGTCGCTCGTTTGGGAATTCCTATTTTATGCGACCTTCGGCATCGTCGTGACCAGCTCGGTCGCAATTGCCGGGGTGCTGCTGGTTTTTTCGTTTCTGATCATTCCTGCCGCCATCGGAGTCATGTTCGGGGAATTGCTTTCAAGACAGCTCGCAATCGGCTGGATCGTTGGCACGTTCGTGAGTGCCGCGGGTCTTGCCGCCTCGTTTGCCTTCGACTTGCCAACGGGCGCGGCGATGGTTTGCGCTTTCGGCGTATCCTTGGCGCTCGCTGGCATGCTCTACCCGTTTTTGCGCGACAACCGCCGATGGGCAATGCGCTCCGCGATTTCAACCGCTCGCTGGATTGGTGCTGCAATTCTGGCGGGCTCCGCGTTGCAACTCGCGGCCGCGCCACGCGCGGATCAGCCGCTCATCGACATGGCCGAATACGCAATTCCATCGCTTCGCGCGCTATATTTCACGCGTGCCGAAGCGACGACGTTTGCAGATGCCAGCGAGCACGCGGAACGTTATCGCAGAGAGGCAGAGCAGCTCAACGAAATGGAACGGCGCAACCGCACGCAAGGTCAGGCACTCGACGACTTCAGCGTTGCGCGCATTTCCTCGTTCATGAAATCTTATGGAGAAATGCGCAAAGGCGAGCAATTTGTCATGGGTGAAGTGCGGGCGAGGGCGCGCGAACGTGTCCGATGGGGTGCGAGCTTTGGCTTGTTGGCGTTGTCAGTTCTGGTGGCCCCTGTTCGCTGGAGACGTCATCAGTCCACAGACAAGACTAACAAACAATTGCCGCGGTAACGGAATCCCATTTACTTCGGAGATTTTGCGATGAGAGGACTTGGCGACTACCAACGCGTCCCTGATAGTCTTATCACTGCACTTGGGAATTGATTGGAGATGTCCTTTGCAGAAGCCACTCAGCGTTCCGCGCATCGACGCAGGCCCGACTACCGTCCATTGGGGTTTTTTTGACGCGAATCTTTTACCGGTGCGCACCATCGACAGCGGTGAGCGTGTCACGATTTCATCAGTCTCCGGTGGCCCCGAGTTGATGCCGCCTCCTCCTTTCGAGGTTCCGTCGGCGCTGCCTGCCATTCATGCCGCCAACGGTCCGCAGCGGTTTTTCGGTCATATATGCACCGGTCCGGTCGCGGTGCGGGGCGCAAGAGCCGGACAGACGTTACAAGTTGATATCGAGACAATCGATCTGCATTACGACTGGGGATACAACGTTATCCGTCCGCTCGCGGGCGCGCTTCCCGACGACTTTCCGGAATACCGACCGATTTATATTTCGCTCGACAGGTCGCGTATGACCGGCCGATTGCCTTGGGGGCAGGAAATTCCCCTGAGGCCCTTTTTTGGAGTGATGGCGGTGGCGCCGCCGGCAGAGTGGGGCAGGATCACGACGTTGCCGCCACGCCGGAACGGCGGAAATCTCGACAACAAAGAACTTGTCGCTGGCACCACTTTATACCTTCCGATTTTCACTGACAGCGCGCTTTTCTCCGTAGGTGATGGGCATGGAGCGCAGGGCGATGGTGAAGTTTGCGTCACTGCCATCGAGACCGGGCTAGTTGGCACATTCCGTCTCACGGTTCGCGACGATATGCGCATCGAATGGCCGCGTGCCGAGACACCTACGCACATGATCACCATGGCGTTCGACCCCGATCTCGATGATTGCGTGGTCATCGCGCTGCGGCAGATGATCGATGTTGTTTGCGCGCGCGCCGGTCTTGATCGCTATCAGGCTTATGCATTGCTGAGCCTTGTCGCCGATTTACGCGTCACGCAGGTGGTGAACGGCAACAAGGGTATTCATGTTATGTTGGACAAGCGCTATTTGACGCGCGGCTAACAAGCCGGACCAACAAAAAATGGCTCCGCAGGGTGCAGAACCGTTTATCCGCTTGGGCTGCTCACCGTCGCCGCTTTGATTTGGCTATGGGTCTTGCCGACTTAGTCCGTTTTATATTTACTTCCCGCTTCGCGGGGATAATCGGCAGCAGCACAAAGTTCTCGCGCCCGCCGCCGACATGAATAGTCGTTTGACCGCCATAGATCTCCATCGGCCGGTCGCGCGGGTCATCGTGCAAGAACGGGCCGCAGCCGGTGAATTCGTTTTTCATGTTTGAAAGTTTGCCGCCCGAGCCGCCGGGGTAGACATAGTCGCGCCCGCGCACGCTCAACGCCACGCGATGCCCTTTCGGTACAACAATGCAGGTCGGAATGATTTCGATATCGAGCTCGTAGGCCTGTCCAGGCTTAAGCTGCTGCTTTTCGTCGTGGGTGTGGTACGGCCGGAAGGGCAGCGTCAGCTTCTTGTCGAGTTTGCGATGGGAGGCGCGCAACCAGCCTTGCCCGATTGGCGTGTGTGGGTCGAGCGCACCCTGGAATACGATCTCTTTCATGTCGGGAGAAAACACGCGCAGCACCAGAAAGATGTCGGCGTCCTCTGTCGACGACGAGATATGAAGCTTGGCGGCAACCGGTCCGGTGATCTCGGTCGCCTCTTGCATCGGTTCGGTGAGGAAAGTAACGCCGTCACTTGGCGCCTCGAACGTCACCGTCGCCGAACTCCTCGGCGCTTCGGGCGACAGTTTGTGGCCGTCGGCGACCAGGTGAAACTTAGTCCACTTGGTACTGGGCAGCGGCCAATTGTCTTCGTGGCGAATCACAAATTTTTCGCCCGGATGACGGACGTTGAGCTGCACGCGTGGCTGTTTGTTCCAACCATTTCGCTCGCCCTTGAGGAAATAGCCGAAGAACTTCCTCTGCAATCCGACCCCATAGTCGGTGTAGTAATGCGTCCAATGCTCGATGCCGTGCACTTCAAGCCATTTCTGTTTCGATGCAGATCGGAAGAAACCCTCGAAATTGCCGCGCGGGTGAAGCGGCTGTCCGCCCCAATTCGCGGCTGAGAGTAGCGGCACCTTGACCTTCGACCAGTCCGGCAACATCGCCTTGTAGAAATCATCGTCGAACGGATGGGCGAAATAGGTTTTGCCGAGATCATAACGGCTGGCGCCCATTTGTTCGGCCGTGAGTGTTTCTGGGCCCGACACCCAGTCGCCGTTCATTCGACTGCGGTGGCCTTTGGTGCCAAGGCCGTACTGCACGGTCTTGACCTGCATGTCATACCAATTTTGCGCAAATGTATTGTAGATCCCGCCATTGTGGCTGAGCTCGCGATAAAAATCGGCGAACCCTTCCCAGACGCAAATGGCGGCAAGATGTTTCGGCTGCATGGCCGCCACCTGCCACTGGTTGATGGCGTAGTAGGAAATGCCGCTCAGTCCGACCTTGCCATTCGACCAAGGCTGCACCCCGGCCCATTCGACGCAATTATAAAAATCCTTAGTCTCGCGCGGAGACCAGTGCTCAACGTAACCAGGCGAGCGGCCGCAGCCGCGCGAATCGACGCGCACGCACACATAGCCGTCGGGTACCCATTTTTCCGGATCGCAGATTTCCCAGCTCTGGTATTTGTTGGTCGATCCAGCCATCACATCCGGCTGCTTTTCTTCCATGCGTTTCCAGGCGGTCTTGTAGCCGTCTTCGAAGTGCAGCCACTTGCCATATGGGCCGTGGCTCAGAATAACCGGATAGCGGCCTTTCTTTACCGGCCGAAATACATCGCATCGCAGCACCAGCCCGTCATCCATCTCGATCGGCATGTCCCAATCGATCTGCATACCGTCGCGAACTTCACTGACCTCGCGATAACTCATGACTTCTTGCTCCTGGAATTTGCTTTCGACCTCGAGCGACGCTGGCGTCTTCGCCACGCTCACTTCTTGGGAATGACGGGCAGCAGCACAAAGGCTTGCCGGTCGGGTCCGGCATGCAGGGTAACATCGCCGCTAAAAACCGCTGGTGGGCGGTCGCGCGGGTCGTCATGGGTGAATGGGCCGACGCCGGTCCAGACTTTGCCGAGCGTTGCCACGCCGGCGCCGGGCTCACCGGGAAAGACATAATCGGTGCCGCGCACGGAGAGCGCGAGCCGATAGCCTTTCGGTAAAACGATGCAGGTCGGCCATATTTCGACGTCGACCTCATAGACCTGGCCCGGCGCGAGCTTCTGCTCTTCGTCGTGCGTGTGATAAGGCCGATACGGTAGCGTGAGCTTCGGGTCGAGTTTACGGTGCGAGCAGCGCAGCCAGCCTTGTGCGATCGGCGTATGCCCATCAAGCGCCCCTTGGAAGGTGACCTCCTTGAGGTCCTGCGTAAACGCGCGCACTACCAGGAACAGATCGGCATCTTCAGTCGCCGACGACACCCACAGCTTCGCCGCAATTGGGCCAGTGATTTCTGTCTCCTGTTCGAGAGGCTCGGACAGAAACGTAACGCCCTCGCTAAAGCCAGGATAGGTGACGGCACTTGGTGCATTCTGTGGCGCCGTCGACAGCGCCATGTCCGCCGGATGAAGGTAAAATTTTGTCCAATTGGTACGCGCGAGCGGCCACTCGTTCTCGTGCCGCTCAACAAATTTCTCGCCGGGGTGGCGCACCTGAAGGAGCACCTTCGGCTGCTTACTCCAACCCGTGTCCTCACCTTTAAGAAAGTGGCCGAAGAACTTCTTCTGCAGCTCGACCCCGTAATTTGTGTAGAAATGTGTCCAGTGCTCGATGCCGTGCACCTCCAGCCATTTCTGATCGGAAGCGGCGCGCACGAACCCCTCGAAATTTCCGCGGGGGTGCAGGCCTTGTCCGCCCCAGTTGGCGGCAGAGAGCAGCGGCGTTTTGACCTTGGTCCAGTCCGGCATGCGTGACTGCCAATAGGGGTCGGTGTCGAGCTTGCGCGAGATGCAGTCTTCGTAAAAGTCGCGGCGGTTGCGGCCAAGTTGTTCTTCTGACAGCGTTTCCGGGCCCGAGACCCAGTCGCCGTTCATGCGGCTCTTGAAACCGCGGGCGCCACGACCGTTCTGTACCGAATAGACCTGCGCTTTGGACCAGTCCTGTACAAAGCCGCGATTAAAAATTCCGCCATGGTGCGCCATGTCGCGATAGAAATCGGCAGCGCCTTCCCAGGTGCAAATGGCGGCGAGATGCTTTGGCTGAAGCGCCGAGGTCTGCCACTGGTTCTGCGCATAATAAGAGATACCGTTGAGGCCGACCTTACCGTTCGACCACGGCTGCGTGCCGGCCCAATCGACGCATTGCGCCAGATCCTGCGCCTCACGCAACGACCAGATATCGATAATGCCGGGCGAGCGGCCAGCGCCGCGACTGTCGACCCGGATGCAGACATAGCCATCGGGTACCCATTTCTCCGGATCGACCACCTCCCAGCACTGATACTTGTTGGTCGAGTCGGTCGGTACATCCGGCTGGTCGGCGCACATGCGCTCCCATTGGCTCTTGTAGAGATCAGCAAAGTGCAACCACTTGCCGTACGGTCCGAGAGTCATGATCACTGGATACTTGCCTTCGGCAATCGGCCGGTAAATGTCGCATCTCAACACCAATCCATCTTTCATCTTGATCGGCATATCCCAATCGATTCGCATACCATCGCGGATCTCACTCTTTTCACGGTAGTCCATGGCTTCCTCGGTGTTCGTTTCTCATCTCATTGTTGATAGTGCGTAATCGGCTGGCGGCTCGCGATTGAAGGGGGTGGGCGCGGAATCCGCCCGGAATGTTATGCAGTGTTGACCCGGCGTCCTTCAGTATCGAAAAGATGAGTCAGGTGTTGATCTAGCGACAACGCGACGCGTTCGCCGACTTTGATATCGGCCATACCGAGACCTTCGGTGACCGCTACGAACGCCCGGTCATTGCTGGCATCGAAATAAAGCAGGGTGTCCTTGCCGAGCGGTTCGACCAGCCGCACCGGCAGCTCGATGTCGCCCTTTGTACCGACATGGACCTGCACGTGCTCCGGTCGAATGCCGAGCGTAGCGGTGCCCGGGGTTGCCGCCTTGAAACGTTCGGGCAATGCAAAATCGAACCAACTCGAGCGAAATCGAGTGGACGTGCCGTTCTGCACAACTTCGCCGGCAACCAAATTCATTGATGGTGAGCCAAAGAAATCGGCGACAAAATAATTGGCAGGATTTGAATAGATCTCCATTGGCGATCCGACCTGCACGATCTCACCCGATCGCATGACGACAATGCGGTCAGCGAGTGTCATCGCCTCTTCCTGGTCGTGGGTGACATAAATAAACGTGCGTTTGAGGGTCTGGTGTAGCCGGTCGCATTCCGCACGCAGCTCACGGCGGAGCTTGGCGTCTAGGCTCGACAGCGGTTCATCCAGCAGGAACGTCGATGGATTGGTAACAAGGGTTCGGGCGAGCGCGACCCGCTGGGCTTCGCCACCAGAACATTGATTTGGCATCTTCTCGAGCAGATGACTGATACGCACCATGTCTGCTACTTCGCGGACCCGTTTTACGCGATCCGCCTGCGGCACGCTCTTCATGCGCAGCCCGAACTCGATGTTCTGAGCGACATTTTTGTGCGGAAACAGAGCGTGACTCTGGAACACCATGCCGAGGCCGCGATCACGCGGCTCAAGGTCATTGACCACGCGGCCGTCGATACGAATTTCGCCGGCGCTTGGATCTTCGAAGCCCGCGATCATTCGCAACGTCGTCGTCTTTCCGCATCCGGACGGGCCGACAAAAACGACGAATTCGCCATCTTCAATTGTGAAACTGAGATTTTTTACGGCTTTCACTGCGCCGAAAGATTTCTCTAGATTGCACAGCTCGATGCGCGCCACGACTATCTCCGTACCATGCCGAAGCTGAAGCCGCGGGCGAGATGCCTGCGAATAATCAGCCCAACAATCATGAGCGGAACCGTAATCCCGACCGCCAGCGCGGCTTGCCGCCCATATACGCGGCCCTCGGTGGAACCTTGGTATTTGGACAATTCGATCGGCAAGGTCGTTACCTGGGTCTTCGTAATGATCAGGGCCAGAAGGTATTCGCTCCAAGTCAGGATAAGAATGAACAGGAAGGTCGCCACCAATCCCGATCGTATTAGCGGCAATACAATCTCGAATACTGTACGCCAGCGAGACGCCCCGAGAATTTCCGCAGCTTGCTCGATCTCTCGCGGCACCTCGTCAATGAAGCTTTTGGTCATCCAAACCGCGTAGGGCAGCGTCGTGAGAAAATAAACGAGGATGAGACCAAGCCGCGTATCGATCAAACCGATGGCCGTGTAATAGAGCGACAGCGGCGCCACGATCACGATCGGTGGAATCATCCTGAGGACCAGAAGCTGAAACATGCGCACTTCAGACAGAATGCGATAACGAGATACGCCGTAGGCGATGATCGATCCAAACAAAACCGAGAGAAACGTCGAAGTCGTCGCGATGACCGTCGAGTTGTAGAGGGAGATCAACGGTTTTTGAGATGAGATGGCATATTGCGTCTGCGCATATTCTTCAGCGCCAAACCAGACATTCATGTAATTGGCAAAGGTCGGTGGGCTTGGAAAATAATACGGCGGCCAGGCGAACCACTGCGTGTCGAGTTTGAACGAAGTGGAAACAATCCAATAGATCGGAAAAAATGCGATCACTCCCCAGACACTAAGCACGGCGTACCGAACAAGCGCTGTGATGCGGCGACGACGCGATTTAGTCATTGCCATTTAAGCCCCCGCGATTGGTTCATCGGATTGTTCGTACATCTTGTCGAGCGACCGTTTTTCTCGGCGAAGCAATTGGATCGCAAGTAGAACGATGACGACCATCATGAGCATGACGATGTAAGACATCGCCGCGCCTTTGGAGATCTGGAAGTACTGCCACGTAGTCATGAATATGTAGACAGGGAGCGTTTCGGTCGCTGAACCGGGCCCGCCCTGGAACAGGGCCCACGTTTTCGGGAATTCCGCCATGGCCTCAAGGAAGCGCAGCACCAGTGCCAGCAATATCACTGGGCGCAGCAAAGGAAGTTCGACTTCCCAAAAAATCCGCCATTTGGATGCGCCTAGAATTTCTGCCGCCTCGACCGGCTCCTTCGGGATTGCCGAGAGACCGGCGAGCATGATGATGAAGGAGAAGGGCGTCCAGTTCCAAATCTCAAGCAGGCTCACCGTCATCAGCGCAATATTCGGATTGCTGAGCCAGGACGGCTTGAATTCGAATCCGCTCAGGCGGGTGATGACATCGTTTATCGGGCCGCTCTGATACAGCATCATTTCGGCTGTATAGGCGACGACGACCGGAACGGTGAGCATCGGCAGGATAAAGATGATGTAATAGATCGCCTGTCCGCGGAACGGTCGCTTCATGAGATAAGCAAGCATGAAGCCAAAGACGAAGCATCCGAGCGTGGAGCTCGTCGCGAACGCCAGCGAACGCAGCGTAGCCCAGCCGAATCGCGGGTCCGTCAAAACTTCCTTAAAAAGATCAATGCCTACGTAATCTGCGTCCCACCACGAACTGAGATAAACGGTCCACTGGTGAAATGAGAAATAAAGCTGAAGTAACAATACCGGGACCAGCAAGAAAGCAAACAACGCGATTAGTGGTGCTAGCAACGAAAGCTTGAAACGTCTGATCGCGCGCTGTCTGGAGATAGCGCGCGGCGACGCCTGCGGCGGTGCTTCGGCAGCCGAAAGAGCGGCTACGGCCATTCCCACCCTCTTGTTAGAACGTCCGGACGAGCATAGGGCTCGTCCGGCTGATGGAAGACAGGTCTACCGCGCGATCAATGGTCACGCTGGGTTGTCGCGTTTCGGCATCACCGCCTTGTAGCTCGCAAGGTCGTTCTTGAGCTTGCTCTGACCGATGCGGCGGATAATGGCGATCCATTCATCTTCGGTTTTCTTGAGCACATCTTTCGCCGGCAATTGCCCGACATAGGCTTCCGAGAGATTCTTGCCGAGGGCATCCTGGAATTCCAGATAACCGGTCAAGTAGATCGGGGGCGCCACCACCTGGAAGTTTGTTTCGATCGCTTTGACGCCAGCTGGGCTATAGGCCTTTTTGACTGCGTCGGACGCCATATGTTCCTTCGCCCAGGCATCGTTGAACGTATTGACCGGGTCGGTCACGATCGGAATGCTGTTCTTGCCGGAGCCGAGCCAGAGCGCGAGATAGGCGGCCTGGGCTTTGCGTGGGCTGTATTTATTGATCAGGATTGCAGCGAGCGGGGACGATATCGAACGATGCATGCGCTTGCCGGAGAAATCGGAACCCGGCACAAGGCCGTAAAGCCATTTGCCAGTTGTTTTTGATTTTGCTGGGTTCTCATTGAGCTTCGCCGTGCCATCCCAGTATTGGCAGCTCACTACATTTCCTTGCGCGATGCGTGGAATCATTTGCGGCGTGCCCCAATTCGCCGCTTCTGGATGGTTGACCTTTTTATCTTGCAAGTAGATGTCGACAGCATACTGGCCAGCCGGGGTGTTCAGTGTCGGCTTCATGTCGTCATCGAAGGGGAAGCCGCCGGCGCTGTAGTAGATCATGTACCACCAAGTTACGCCGTTGGCTCGGTTGCGCAGGTTTCCCGAACCATAGAGGTCCTTTGATGGATCCATTAGGAATTCTTGAAGACGCAAATTTTCTTCCCAGGTTTCCGGGAATTTTAGCTCTTTGCCGAATTTGTCAGCAAAACGCTTTTTATTATCCGGGTCCTCAATCAGGTCTTTGCGAACGTATTGGATGTGCACGTTGCCATCGGTCGGAATGCCGTAAGTATGTCCGCCATAGGTCATGAAGCTGCCGTAGTCTCCGACGGCTTCAATTTTGAAATTTGCTTTCTTCATGTACTCATCGAGCGGCTCGAGATAGCCGGCCGAGGCAAGAGAGGGAATCATGTTCGAATCGATATGGATGAAGTCAAACTGAGCTGAGCGTGAAAGTGCCTCCGCCATTGCTCGCTGCGGCGCATCAAAGATCGAGATATCTTGAACCGCGCCGATGCCGATACCGGTCTCTTTCGTGAATTCGGCGATAACCGGCTGCATCGGCACCAGATAAGGTGACCAGATCATACCGTTAACTGAAGTTGCGCCGGCTGCCTTTGCGGCTGCGATGGTGCTTTCTTCCATCGACGCAGCTTGGGCGAATGGAGTTGTGCCCGGTAAAAAATTAGCAACCGTAAGGCCGAGACCACCTTGCACCAACGTTCGTCGCGAAATACCGAGCTTGCTCATGACTTCCTCCCTAGACGTGTTCACTGTCAGCGCCCAAGATTGCTTCGTACCAATTTCGACATTGCGCCATCGTCAATGACGATCGACCGAATTACTGGTTGGCCGACGAAGCTGATTTCGGGCAGATGCATGCGCTTCGTTGCCTGCAGCGTCTCAGCAGCAGACAGACTACGTTCCCGTTCGCGAGAGGAAATACTCAACGGCCCTCCCGAATCTTAGTCTCAAACGCGAGCAGGCGGGCTGGAGCCGGTACGCGTTAAAACTAAGCACAACTCTGGCGTTTACGTCCCAAAAAAGTCCGCGTTTTAGGTCGCAGTTATTAATTGCATCGTAGGATGGCGCATATCGGACCGCAACACGCTTCTAAGTCCGAGTGATGGATCTCGTTCGCTATTTCATCCCGAGAAACGACGAGAACAGCATTATGCAATGGTCTCCACGTCCCACTTGGGCGCGCGCTCGGGCGGATCGGCTATACGGATATTGCGTCTGCGTAGTGCGGAAATTTGCCGCATCTCCTCGTCGCTGAGCGCGAAATCGAACAGGTCAAGGTTTTCCCTAATATGCGCCTCTTCAAGCGCGCGCGGCACTGCAGCGACCATCGGCTGTTGGATCAGCCAGCGTAAGCAGATCTGGGCGTGCGTCTTTCCGCGCGCCTTGGCAATTTCGCCGATGGTGGGATCGTCAAGCAGCTTGCCGCGTGCAACCGGACAATAAGCAGTTAGGATCATGCCGTGGCGCTTAAGCGCCGCGAGCATGCGGTCCTGCGGCAGATAGGCGTGATACTCGATCTGGTTGGTGACGAGTGGTTCGGGGCAGACACTTACTGCCTCCTCGAGCATAGCGAGTGTGAAATTCGATACGCCGACGTGTCGCGTAAGCCCACTCCGCTTGGCTTTCGCAAGTGCCCCGAGCGTTTCAGTAAATGGCACTTTGGGTTGTGGCCAATGGATCAGGAGGAGGTCCACATAATCGAGGCCAAGCGCTCTTAGACTGGTCTCGACCGAACGCATAAAATCGGCTTCGCGCGCATTCTCCTCGGTCACTTTGGTGGTAACGAACAATTCATTTCGCACAATACCGCTTGCGCGAATGCCTTCGCCGACCCGCTCTTCCGTACCGTATTTACGCGCAGTATCAATGTGCCGATAGCCTATGGCGATGGCTGCAGCGACCAGTTCGGCCGGACGATGCGGCAACTCCATAGTGCCAAAACCGATCGCCGGCATTTTTGCGCCGTGTGCGGCGAGTACGAATGCCTTTGGGGATTGCATCGAGAGCTCCAAGGGAAGGGGGTACTAGTGACGCGCAGCGGGCAAGCGAATTGACCTCACGGCGCGATGTCGATCTTCACCACGCGGGTAATGTTTTCCCAGTGCTTCATTTCGTCGGCATGCCAAGCTTTGGCATCGGCGAGCGACTTGTTCGGTACAAGATTGAAATTCTGCTTATTGAGTTTTTCAATCGTCTCGGGCAACTGCATGGCTTTGCTCACCACCTGAAACAGCGTTTCCAATATCGGCTTCGGAGTGGCGCCCGGCGCGAACAAGCCTTGCCAAGCCATGGTGCCTACGTCGGGATAGCCGATCTCCTGCATTGTCGGGACGTTAGGGAATTCCGGCAGGCGCGTGCGATTGACAACCGCGAGCGGTCGCAGTTTCCCCCCTTCCACAAGGCTGCCGGAGCTGGCGACATTGAGAAAGGCGGCCTGCACATCACCGCGCAACATGTCTTGAATTACGCCGGATGCACCGTTTTTGTTGGGCAGGGCAAGCAGATCAAGGTTACCCGCGCGTTTTGCGAAATAAGCCATGTCGTAATGCGGATATGAGCCGACACCAACGGTGCCGTAACGGATCGCCCCGGGGTTATTCTTGGCGTACGTGATGAATTCCGAGGCGGTCTTGGGCGTGAAATCATTGGCGGTCGTTGCCATCAGGAACGCCGGGACGTCGACCAAATTGGTCACTACCGCCACGTCCTTCGCATAATTAATGGAGAGCTTGTTTGCATAGAGAATAGGCGTAATGGCGTTGGTCGTGACGTTACCAACCATCAGCGTGTAACCGTCGGGCGCCGACTTCGCCATTTCATCAAGCGCCAGCATTCCGAAGGCGCCGGGCTTGTTGAGCACGACAAATCCCTGACCGGTGACTTTCTGCACCGCATCGCCGACGATGCGCGCAACGATATCGGTGGCGCCGCCCGGCGCATAAGGCACGATCACCTTGATTGGCCGGCTTGGATATTTGTCTTGTGCCATCGTCACTATAGGGACGAAGGCGAGGTAGAGGGCCGACAGGAGGATGAGGACCACTCGTTTCATGCGCGCCGTCAGGAAAGTTTGCACTCGGAGTTTCCGACGCAAAAAGGGTGCTTCCAACCGACTGGGTCAGGAGCACCTCTTGTCATGCGTCGCTACATCACTTCGTGAAGTCAAAAACATCGTGCGTATCGGTGTAGGCCGTCACGCCAGGTATGCCGGCGGTCTGGATATCGCCAGCGACGACGTGAAGCTGATCGCCGATGACCGCTCCGGCAAAGCCGTGGCGCGGAATGCGCATACGCGGAAGGCTTTGATCCCACGTATTCGAAGCCGGATCGTAAGCCTCGAACGCGCGAAATGCCGCCATGATCTTGTCATTTTGGAATTCACCACCACCGATGAAGATCCTTCCCTTATAGACCCCACCGGCGACGCCACTGCGTGCTGTCGGCATCTGCGCTTTTGTCGTCCATAGATCTTGGGTGACGTCATATTCTTCGTTGACGTCCGTGTTGCTTGAACGCGTCACGAATGTCGATCCGAGGCGGCCGCCGATGGCATAGATTTTTCCGTTGACTACTCCGCTGAGGAAATGATTGCGAGCCGTCGGCATGGGCGCACGTGAACGCCAAGTATTGGTTGCCGGGTCATACTCCTCATTCGCCCCAACGCACATGTCGTGAGGCTTGCCATCGAAACGAATCGCCGGATCAGCCGCGCCGGGCAGAATGGTGGCACCACCGATCACATAGATTTTGCCATTGAAGACCGTGGCGGTGCCGCCGCCGCGTTTGGTCGGCAGTGGGGCGATTGCTTTCCAGGTGTCGGTATCTGGTGAATATTCCCATGCGTTGTCGACCGGCTGCCAAGCGATGTCTTTGCCGGGTCGCATGAATCCCCCGAACACATAAATCTTGCCGTTCAGCGCGGCGGTCATCCCATGATGAACGTGCGGCTCGGGCATCGGGGCCTTCTTTGTCCAGGTTTGGGTGGCCGGGTCGAACACATAGACCACGCCCATTGGCTGGAATCCGCCATCCGTGAGGCCCTGGATGATGTAAAGCTTGCCATCAACGACGGCGCCGACCGGTTCTTCCATCGGCATTGGAAACGGCGTGGAAGGTACCCATTGTCCCTTGGCCGGCGTCGTCTCCGCCTTCTGCGCCGCTTCGAACTTCTTTGTCGTATCCGCGTCGGGCTTTGTAGTCTGCGCGGCGGCCGCCGCCGCCATTGTCAATAGTCCGACGGTTACGAGCCTTGCCAGTCGCAGCGTCTTGAACAGGATCATCACGTCTAGCCTCCCTGATAATTGTGTATTTTTGTTTTCTTCGTCGCCTGAGATTTTGCTCAGTTGCGCCGTTTACGAACTGAATTATTCCGCCGGCAGCGCCAACACCTCCGGAAGCAATTGTTGCCATGTGGCCATCTCGGCCTTGATCTCGCTTGCGAACTTGACGGGTGTCTCGCTGGTTGTGATGGTGGCGTTCACTTTGTCAAACGCCGCTTTGGCCTCGGCGGTGTTCATGGCCTTGACCGTCGCCTGGTGCAGAAACTGGACAATCTCGGGAGGCGTCTGTCGCGATACAAACAATCCCTGCCAGTTGCTGGTGCCGAGTCCGGCATAACCGGCCTCAGTCATGGTCGGCACATCGGGGAAATTCGACAGACGACGCGCGCCGGTCACCGCAAGCGGCTTGAACTTGCCGATGTTGGCGGTCGCCGTTGCGACGTTGAGGAATGCTATATTGCTCTTGCCGGCGACCAGATCGGCCAGAACGCCATTCGCGCCGTTCGGATTCGGGTGATAGGAAACTTTGAGACCGGCGGTCTTGGCGAGCATGATCGTGTCGACATCGACAAAAGTTCCAATGAAGTCGGTGCCAAGCGTGAGTTTGCCCGAACCTTGCTTCAACGAGGCCAAGAAGTCCTGCACCGAGTTTGCGGTTGCCGAGGGGCTAACCATCACCACGCTGGGGAAATCCGCAAGCCGAGTGACCGGCATGATCTCGCCGTCATAATCGAATTTTATGTCTTGGCGATGCATCACCGGAGTCATTGAATTGGTGATGACGCTGCCGACCAACAGCGTGTATCCGTCGGATTGTCCAACGAGTTCACTGATCGCGTTGATGCCGAAGTTTCCCGGCTTTGCATCGAGCGCGACTGGCTGGCCGACAATTTTCGCCAGTTCGTCGGCAAGCACTTTTGCGGCGTAGCCGGTCGATCCGCCAGGCGGAAATGGAATTACGATGCGAATTGTCTTGTCCGGATATGTCGCTTTGGCAGGAAAGGCGCTGAGTATCGCCAAAAGCATTGCAAGCACGCAGCGTTTGGCCCACATCGGACAATCCCCAAATTTTGACGCGACCCACACAGATTCAATGTTGGCACCGTCGCGCCCGCAGCGAAAGCGCCATGATCGTTGACAGCAAGGCAAGGTTGTCAGACAACATACAGGTGACGGGTTCGGTGCTCAAGCTCAATGTTGCCCGCCTGCCCACTCTCAATCGGGTGGAGGAGGTCGCGCGCGAATTGGTTGGTCGGATCCGGTCTGGGGAATGGCATCCCGACACGCGACTGCCATCCGAGCAGAGCATGGCGGACCAATTCGGCGTCAGCCGCACGGTTATTCGAGAAGCGATCGCGCGCTTGAAGAACGAGGGCTTGGTCGTGACACGCCAAGGCAGCGGCGCCTTCGTGCGCGATTGGCAAACGAGCTCGCTTCACTTAGGGCCGGAGATCACCAAAAGCCTCAAGTCGGTTCTGTTTATCGCGGAGTTGCGCAAGGGCATTGAAGCGGAGGCGGCGGCGCTCGCCGCCGAGCGGCGGACGCACAAGGACTTGGCCGCAATCGAAAAGGCGTTTGCGCGCGTTTCCGAAACCGCGCGGGTGCGGGGCGACAGTACGCGAGCCGACATGGGATTTCATCGCGCGATCGCAGATGCGTCGCACAATCCCTATTACACGGCCATTCTCGATTATCTGAGCCAGTTTCTTGTGCAAGCGCTCCGCGTGAGCCGCGGCAATGAAGCGTTGCGGGACGATTTCGCGCGGCAGGTTGAAAGCGAGCACCTCGATATTGTTGATGCAATCCGCCGCAAAGACAGTTCGGCAGCACGACTGGCCGCACAAATTCATATGGATCAAGCGCGTATCCGGATCGGTAAGGCTGGTCGGGACATTTGGTCGAAACGGGGCAAACGGTTGACAGAAGAACTTATCCCACCATCGCTATTGTCGCCGCGCCCGGCAAAGAGACGAAAAGATAAGCTGCCAGGACCGAATGGCTAACGAGTGCCAACAAAACGAAATCCCGAACGCGGCAACGAGAGGTTCAGATGGCAATGCCCGACAATAAGATCACTCAGGCAACTGATGTGCGTACGCCTGGCGCTAAGCGCGCTGGTCCTGGTGAATATTATTTTGACATGACAAAGGTCAACTCGATCATGGGCGGGCCAGCCTATTCGACTGTCTTCGGCGGATGTGTCGAGGGGGACAGGATGATTGTTGCGCTGATGCGCATGCCGGCGGGTACCGGAGCTGAGCCTCATTCCCACCCAAACGAGCAATGGGTCTATGTGATCGAAGGCACAATGGACTCAATGGTCGATGGTCACCGAAACTTAGCGGGCCCGGGCTCGGCCATTTATATTCCGGCCAACACCATCCACCACGCAAAAGCAACAAAAGACCGTGATGTCATCTTCTTTACGGTCAAAGACGCCTCTCACGGTCTACACGGGGTCAAAGCGAAAAGCGTCTAATCCGATTGAGAGGACTACGGAGCGTCAGCCAATGCTTTGCATTCTGAGAATGGCGACGATTGCCTCCGTACTATTGACGCCGGTATTCGTCAGTTTAGGTCTCGGGCCAAGCTTTTTGTCTTTGGCTATTGCGCAGAGTTCGGAGTCTCGACAATTCGCCGTGACGATCAAGCAACGCAAGGTGATACCACCCACCAATGTAATCAGTGTGACCAAGGGCGATGCTGTCGAAATCGTTCTGACCGGCGATGAGGCGGCCGAGCTTCATTTGCATGGCTATGATCTCTTGCTTTCTCTAACGCCGAACGTGCCTGGCAAGATTCAATTTACGGCGAACATCGCCGGCCGTTTTCCGCTTGAGGCGCACCGATATGGGACTGGCGCACAGAGCGGAAGATCCCGCAGCGACAGGCCGCTGCTGTATGTCGAAGTTCATCCTCGTTAGTCCACCGTGCGCATCTTCGCCTTTTATTTGGCACTCCTCGCTTGGCTAGGCGATGGCCTGGTCGCGGAGGCGCAAGCGCATGGGTTTGGCCAGCGTTATGATCTTCCCATCCCGCTGTCGTTTTATGTTTTTGGGGCCGGCGCGACGGTCACGTTGTCCTTCGCAATGGCGGCGTTATTTCTGCGGAGTGCCCATCTGCCGGAGACCTATCCGCAGTTACGGCTGTTGCGTTCCGCCGCGTCGCGCCGATGGTCAGACGCCGTCGCGACCGCTGCGCGCACGCTTGCAGCCGGCTATTTCATCTTGATGATCGCGGCTGGACTCTGGGGCGCTCAGACGCCGTTACGAAATATCATCGTCGTATCGGTATGGATATTAGGGTGGGTTGCCATATCGTTGTGCTCGGCGCTGGTCGGAAACGTCTGGCGCATACTCAATCCGTGGAGCACGCTTTTTGCAGCCGCTGATCTGGTCTACGCTCGGCTACGTCCGACCCGTTCAATTTCGCTCGGCTTGCCCTATCCGGCCACGCTCGATGTCTGGCCGGCTTTATTCCTTTTCATCGCATTTGCTTGGATGGAGCTAGTCTGGGCCGGACGAGACGTACCAGCGCGGCTCGCAACTGCCATGCTGTTTTATTCGGGCCTAACCTGGCTCGGCATGTTTGTTTTCGGCCGCGAAAGGTGGTGCCGGCGGGCCGAAGTATTCACCATTGTTTTTGGAATCTTTGCGCGTTTCGCTCCACTCACGTCTACTGAAAGTTCCGGCAAGGGGATGGTTCTTCGGTTTCCCGCCATCGGCCTTTTGGAAAATCGATACACTTCCTGGGCGATGATGTTGCTGGTCATCGCACTGCTCGCCACCGTTAGTTTCGATGGCATATTAGAAACACCGCTGTGGGCGTACATGGACACAGCAATAATCGATTCCCCAGACGACTCTTTGTTGTGGACGTTTTTTGGCTTTAGTGAGGGCGCGGCGCTGCGTTTCGGCCGCACGATTGGACTCGTAGTGTTCGTTGTGTTGTTTACTGCCGCATATTTATTGGCATGCAAGGCCATGGTTGCGACTGGCGGTAAACACGGCGGAGCGGCTGATTTAGGCCGGCGATTTGTATTCAGCCTGCTGCCGATTTCAATCGCCTATCACATCGCCCATTACTTCTCATACCTGTTTAACGGCGGGCAATTGATCATTCCGCTGCTCTCCGATCCATTCGGCTTCGGATGGGATTTGTGGGGGACAGCGACGTACCGCCCGCGTATCGATCTCGTCGGTCCGCTCTTGCAATGGTATGTCGCGATTGGCGCGATTGTCGTAGGGCACGTCATCGCGATTTACATTGCCCACATCACGTCTTTGTCGACGTTCGGCAAGCGGCGGGAGGCTTTGCGCACCCAAATTCCGATCGTCGTGTTGATGGTGTGTTACACGATGCTCAGCCTATGGATTCTGTCTCAGCCGATCGTTGAGACGAATCCTGCTGGGTAACGGTTGGTTTCAACGACAGCGATACTTGCAGTGCCTCGCTATTGAGCGGCGTGTAACATCTTGTAAGGGTGTCCTCGGCAGGATTGGTAATCTTGGTTCGAGCGTGGCTTTGCAATCCACGCGAGGCGCCAACACTTTATGAGGTTGCTATGCCCATTTACCAACTTGAAGATATTCCGGAGGAGTTTGTCACGCCCGAGCATTCCACGGCCTACGGCCGTTTGATCACGGGCACGCAGGTCGAAGTCGGATTGTTACGATACAAGGCTGGTGAAGGAGCGAGGCAACATGCCCATCCTCATGAGCAGGTGCTCCTCGTTTTGAGCGGGAAGTGCCGTCTCACGCTTGACGGCAAGTCGACGATCATTGGCAGTAGCATGGCAGCGCTTATTCCTCCCAATACTCCGCATGCGCTAGAAGTCTTGGAAGATGCTGAAGTCGTCAGTTGTAAGGGTGTGATAGGCGGCGTTGGTCATAGAATCTCCAGGACGTGATTTAATTTTCTTCGGGGAGCGTCACGGGCACCAGACTAGGTGACCGTCGAATTATGAACCCAAGCTATTTATTGGGGCGACGACGATCCTCTGCGACCACGCCCTCCTTCCTTTGCGCGCTAGGGCACGATCCTCTCTTCGCGAAAGCGGCGGAGCAGACGCACAAACATGGCCTCGCTATCGACCGCGTCGTGGAAGCCGTAAAGCCGCGACTTGGTTACGTCCGACATTACGTCCCAGTCGGCGCCAAAGACATAATCCGCAAATGGCCAAGCGACGAGATCGGTGTAGGGGACGCGCTTGAGCTTGTACTTGGCTGTCATTTCCTCCCAGAGTGGACCCTTATCGGTCATATGCTGCGTGAGGCAAATTGTTTGCGGATCTGCGACCGGCATTTCGAAGACCGCTGCGATCTTGGGCCAAAGGTTCCGCCATCGGAAATAGTCGCCATTAGTGATGTTGAAGGCCTGATTTCCGCATCGCTGATCCGTTGCAGCCCACAATGCTGCATTTGCAAAATGCGTTGACTCAGTCACCTGATAGATCGTGCCGTAGGCACCAGGCTTGCCCGGAAAGCGCAGCGGCAAACCGAGTTCTTTCGATATCGCAGCGTAAACCGCGATTGCCGGAAGGATGCTCATTGGCGAGCCCGGTGCGAAGCCACAGAGCGTCTGGGGGCGGAGCTCCACCCAATCCCACGCCTTTCCCGGCTGGTAGGCCGTGAGCCAGTCGATCTGATCGAAATAGTAATTGGGCGGCATGTGGCGCGGATCGGTTTCCCGCATCGGCGTCTTCAGCGGCCCAAGGTGCACGCCGTAGTATTTGGTGCCGGTGACAAGCACGACCCGTTTTAGATGAGGCGCGGCGCGACTGATGGCGGTGACCGAGTTCACCAACATCTCGCGATTTGGACCCGTGTTAGAGGCGAAGTTCGATGCGCTTCCGGGCGCGGCTTGGAATGCGGCGTAGAAGACGTGTGTCGCATCCGTCAGCTCAGCGAGCTCGCGTTTCGTATAGTCAGCGTCAAGTAGATCGACTGCGATATGCCGGTAACGTGGCCCGTCCGACGCCGTTCGCCGCGACAGGCCCACCACTTGCCAATCGGGGTCCTCGACCAGCTTCTCGACGATGTAGCGCCCGATGACACCGAGCGCACCAACAACGACCGCCTTATTCTGCATGCTTTGTCTAGCCGTTTGCGCCTTTGGCCGCCGTCCGCTTTCGACTTTACGGACCAGCAAGCGCACTGCCAACGTTTGCCAATGAATTACCTGAACCAAGCGCGAACAAATGTCATTGATCGCATCTCCCGGACCCACCACGCGGTGCACTCTGCAGTAAAATCATCTGCTCGAGCCTCGCGGCAGTAGCCGCTGGCGCTCCCGCGATCCATCATTTAGTTTACGCGGAACGCGTGAGAGGGAGTGGCGGGCAATGCAGACGATGACACCGGGCGTCACCAAGGCCAATTCGGGCCTGGACGGAATTGTTTGGAATATTTTGGGCCAGACCTACGTTCCCAAGCAGCTCACCGAAGCCTCGTTCGCCTGGCACGCGACGCTGCCGCCGACCACTTTCGTGCCGCCGCATATCCATCCGACGCAAGACGAATTTGTCTATATGCTGGAAGGACGCATGGATGCGTTGATCGACGGCAAGGAATTTGCCGCCACCGCCGGCGACCTGATCAGATTGCCGATGGGAATCCCGCACGGACTATTCAACAAATCCGACCAGGTCCTCAAATGTCTTTTCTGGGTGACGCCGACACGCAAGCTTTATGACCTGTTCTGGGCGATCCACTCGATGAAAGAGCAGAATCCGCCAGACGTCGTTGCGCTATCTGCCAAGCACGAAGTCAACTTCCTGCCGCCGCCTCCGGGCGCCTAGGCGACCTTGCCGGGCTTGTTGACCTGCTCCTTGGCGAACCCCGCCTTGGCGGCATAGCCGCGCACGATCGCCTTGCGCTCCTCATAGGACAGGACGTTGTCGATATTGTCGAAGCCGTCGGGTGCGCGCTGTTCGACCGCATCGATCACACCCTCCGGCCCGCCGGAGCGGTTCGACTGCACGATCTGCGCCGTCATCGGCAGCCGCTCGCGCTCATAGGCCCATAGCGCCTGTCCGACATGATCGGCCTCGCGCAACTGATCTGCCAGGCAGCGCGCATCGAGGATCGCCTGCGAGGCGCCGTTCGAGCCCACCGGATACATCGGATGCGCAGCGTCGCCGAGCAACGTGACGCGGCCGTGCGACCAGTGCGGCAGCGGATCGCGGTCGCACATCGGATATTCCCAGAACTCCGGCGTCGATTCGATCAACGACTTGGCGTCGACGAATGGAATACTGAAACGTTGCACGTGCGGCATCAGATCTTCGAATTTGCCGGCGCGCGACCAGTCTTCCTTGCGCGGTGGTGCTCCGCCTTCGCCGACTTTCACCAGCACGGCCCAGTTGGTGAGCGGCTTGTCCTCGCGGGCGCCTTCGCCGATCGGATAGACGACCAGCTTGCCGGCCATGCCGCCAGCGATCACCATCGAGCGTCCGGTCAGAAATTTCGGCCAGTCGATCGCGCCCCGCCAGAGCATCGAGCCGTTCCAGCGCGCCGGGCCTTCGTTCGGGTAAAGCGTCTCGCGCACGATCGAATGGATGCCGTCGGCCCCGACCAGGATGTCGCCGCGCACAGTTGTGCGGTGCGAGCCGTCGCGGCCAAAGAAATAACACGTGACGCCGCCTTCATCCTGCGTGAACGAGCCGAGCCGGTGCCCAGTGTGGATGCGGGATTCACCAAGCCGCGCACGCACGGTCTGGTAGATCACCGCCTGCAAACGGCCGCGATGGATCGAGAATTGCGGATATTCGAAGCCGGCATCAGTCCCGCGCGGCTCGCGCCAGATCTCCTGGCCGATGCGGTTCATATAGAAGAGTTCGTGGGTCCGGATTCCGACCTGGTCGAGCTTCGAGAGCAGCCCGAGTTGCGCCAGCTCCTTGATCGCGTGCGGCAGCGTGTTGATGCCGACGCCGAGCTCGCGCACGGTTTCGGCCTGCTCGAAAATCTCGCAGTCGATGCCACGCGCGTGCAGCATGAGGGCCGTGGTGAGCCCGCCGATGCCCCCGCCGACGATGATCGCCTTCATAGCTTACGCCCGACGCTGACAACCGCCGGCATAATGCGGCCTGCGGGCCGCCGAGGCAATCGGGTTGCGCCGCGTAGCGATTGACTCTCTTGAGCTTTATTGGACCAATAGGCGGGACAAACGCCGGTGTTTTGGGAGGAGTTCGGTCATGCGGGCTATCGTATGCAGATTGACGGCTGCCGCGGCACTTGTACTCGTAGTTAACGCAGCGGCGGCACAGGACAAGATCCGCATTGGCCTCATCTACACGCTGTCGGGTCCGCCATCCACGCTCGGCCAGCAGTCGAAGAACGGCTTCGAGCTCGCGCTGAAGGACCTCGGCGGCAAAATGGGTGGCAAGGACGTCGAGCTCGTCGCGGTCGACGATGAACTCAAACCCGATGTCGCGATCCAGAAAGTGCGCGGCATGATCGAGCGCGACAATGTTGATTTTGTGGTTGGCCCGATCTTCTCGAACATCCTGGTCGCGATCCACAAGCCGGTGATCGACGCCGGCAAAATTCTGATCAGCACCAATGCCGGCGCGTCGTCGTTCGCGGGCGCGGCGTGCAGCCCCAATTTCTTCGTGACGTCGTACCAGAACGATCAGATTTACGAGGCGATCGGCGAGGCCACCAACAAGCTCGGCTACAAGCGGGTCTATGCCCTGGTGCCAAACTATCCGGCCGGCAAGGATGCGATTAACGGCTTCAGGCGCACCTACAAGGGCGAGATCGTCGAGGAATCGTTGCTACCGCTCAATACCACCGACTTCGGGCCGGAAGTCTCAAAAATTTCGGCATCGAAGGCCGACGCGCTCTTCACTTTTATGCCGGGCGGGCTCGGCATCAATCTCCTCAATTCGTTCATCCAGGCCGGACTCAAGGACAAGATCCCGGTGATCTCCGCATTCACGGCCGACGAGGCAACGCTACCCGTGCTGAAAGACAATGCGATTGGCGTCTATGGCGTGCTGACCTGGGCGCCGAACATGGACAATCCGGCCAACAAGAAATTCGTCTCCGAATACGAAGGTGCCTACAAAGCGGTACCCGCATCCTACGCCATGCAGGCCTATGATACGGCGATGCTGATCAACAGCGCAGTGGTCGCAGTGAAGGGCAACCTTGCCGACCAGAACGCAGTGCGCGCCGCGCTCAAGAAGGCCGCCTTTACCTCGGTGCGCGGACCGTTCAAGTTCAACGTCAATGGCTATCCGATTGAGGATTTTTACCTCACCAAGGTCGCCAAACGCGCCGACGGCAAGTACGAGACGCAGGTGGTCGAGAAGATCTTCTCCAACCACGCCGACGGCTACGCCAAGGATTGCAAGACCCAGTAATCTCGGCTTTTGCGGGCCCCTTCCTGATCCACAGGGAGGGGCCTGTCATATACGAAAAAAATGCTTTAGGTTTAAAAATTATAGGTTTATAGTAATAAGGCTGAAATTGCCGCAGAATGATCATCGGATGGGCTCATGCGCGCGGTTTGTCTTGGCGGCGGTCCCGGCGGGCTCTACTTCGCGATCTCGCTGAAGCTGCGGGATCCCACGCACGAGGTCGTGGTCGTCGAGCGCAACCGGCCAAACGACACGTTCGGCTGGGGCGTGGTGCTGTCCGACGATACGCTCGCCAATCTCCAAGCCAACGATCCGGACAGCGCGGCGCGCATTCGCGAGTCTTTCGTTTATTGGGACGATATCGCGGTGCATTATCGCGGTCAGACCGTACGCTCGGGCGGTCACGGCTTTTCGGGCATCGGCCGCATGCGGCTGTTGAACATCCTTCAGGAGCGTGCGCTCTCGCTCGGGGTCAAGCTCGAATTTGAGACGGAAGCCAAAGATGTCTCCGCTTACGCCGACTATGACCTGATCGTCGGTGCTGACGGTGTCAACTCGCGGGTGCGTGCCGCCCACGCCGATGTGTTCAAGCCCGATATCCAAGTGCGCGCCTGCAAGTACATTTGGCTTGGTACCGACCAGAAATTCGACGACGCCTTCACCTTCATCTTCGAGCAGACCGAGCACGGCTGGATCTGGGCGCACGCCTACCAGTTCGATGCCAGCACCGCGACCTTCATCGTCGAATGCTCAGAGGAGACCTGGCGCCGTGCCGGCTTCGACCGGATGAGCACCGAGGAGACGATTGCGGCCTGTGAGAAAATCTTCAGTCGCAATCTCGGTCGCCATAAATTGATGTCGAACGCGACGCATTTACGCGGTTCGGCCTGGCTGAATTTTCCGCGCGTTCTGTGCGAGACCTGGTCGTACGAAAATATCGTGCTGATGGGCGATGCCGCCGCCACCGCGCATTTCTCGGTCGGTTCGGGGTCGAAACTTGCACTGGAAAGCGCCATTGCCCTGGCCGATTATCTGCACAGCGAGCCGATCATGGCGAACGCCTTCCGCCGCTATGAGGACGAGCGGCGGCTCGAGGTGTTGCGGCTGCAAAGCGCGGCGCGCAATCGCATGGAGTGGTTCGAGGACGTTGAGCGCTACGTCCACCTCGAGCCCGAGCAGTTCACCTACAGCCTGCTGACCGGCAGCCAGCGCATCGGACACGAGAACCTGAAGTTACGCGACGATCGGTATGTGACCGGAGTCGAATCATGGTTTGCCAAGCGCACCGGGGTGTCCCAACCCGTTCCGCCGATGTTCACGCCCTTCCCTGTAC